>JACXUT010000141.1 GCA_014763765.1 Micrococcales bacterium | reverse complement strand
CGGCAGCACCCCCCGAGCGACCCGACGCCACCGCCCCCGCGGCGTACACGGAAGGACGATGAGATGACCACGACGGACCCCGGCCGCACGGCCGAGCCGATGACCCAGGACGAGGCGATCGCCTCGATCGGTGCGTACGGCTACGGCTGGCACGACCCGGACTCCGCGGGCGCCTCCGCCCAGCGCGGCCTGTCCGAGGCGGTCGTGCGCAACATCTCCGCGCTGAAGAACGAGCCGGAGTGGATGCTCAAGACCCGCCTCAAGGCGCTGCGCCTGTTCGACAAGAAGCCGATGCCCTGGTGGGGCGCGGACCTGTCGGGCATCGACTTCGACAACATCAAGTACTTCGTGCGGTCCACGGAGAAGCAGGCGACCTCCTGGGAGGAGCTGCCCGAGGACATCCGGAACACCTACGACCGGCTCGGCATCCCGGAGGCGGAGAAGCAGCGCCTCGTCGCGGGCGTCGCCGCGCAGTACGAGTCCGAGGTCGTCTACCACCAGATCCAGGAGTCGCTCGAGGCGCAGGGCGTCATCTTCGTCGACACCGACACCGGCCTGCGCGAGTACCCCGAGCTGTTCGAGCAGTACTTCGGCTCGGTCATCCCGCCGGGGGACAACAAGTTCGCCTCGCTCAACACCGCCGTGTGGTCGGGCGGCTCGTTCGTGTACGTCCCGCCGGGCGTGCACGTCGAGATCCCGCTGCAGGCGTACTTCCGGATCAACACCGAGAACATGGGCCAGTTCGAGCGGACGCTGATCATCGCGGACGAGGGCTCGTACGTGCACTACGTCGAGGGCTGCACCGCGCCGATCTACCAGTCGGACTCGCTGCACTCCGCGGTGGTCGAGATCATCGTGAAGAAGAACGCCCGCGTGCGGTACACGACCATCCAGAACTGGTCGAACAACGTCTACAACCTCGTGACGAAGCGGGCGACCGCGGCCGAGGGCGCGACGATGGAGTGGGTCGACGGGAACATCGGCTCCAAGGTCACCATGAAGTACCCGGCGATCTACCTGCTGGGCGAGCACGCCCGCGGCGAGACGCTGTCCATCGCCTTCGCGGGCGAGGGCCAGCACCAGGACGCCGGCTCGAAGATGGTGCACGCCGCGCCGCACACGTCGTCGTCGATCGTGTCGAAGTCGGTGGCGCGCGGCGGTGGCCGCACGTCGTACCGCGGCCTCGTGCAGGTGCTCGAGGGCGCCTCGCACTCGGCGTCGAACGTGCTGTGCGACGCGCTGCTGGTCGACCAGATCTCCCGGTCGGACACCTACCCGTACGTCGACGTCCGCGAGGACGACGTGTCGATGGGCCACGAGGCCACGGTGTCCCGCGTCAGCGAGGACCAGCTGTTCTACCTGATGTCCCGCGGCATGCCCGAGACGGAGGCCATGGCGATGATCGTGCGCGGGTTCGTGGAGCCCATCGCGCGCGAGCTCCCCATGGAGTACGCCCTCGAGCTGAACCGCCTGATCGAGCTGCAGATGGAAGGGGCCGTCGGCTGATGTCGACCACCGCAGAGCAGGGTCTGTCGACCGACCACTCCCGGGCGACCGCCGACGAGGCGCACAGCCACGGCGTCGGCACCGTCCCGGAGGCGTCCCGCGCCGCGCGCCCGACCTCGTTCGAGGTCGCGGACTTCGCCGTGCCGACGGGCCGCGAGGAGGAGTGGCGGTTCTCGCCCGTGGACCGGCTGGCGCCGCTGTTCGCACCGGAGACCGGCACGCTGACCGGGCACGGCGTCCTGACCACGGTCGTGGACGCGCCCGAGGTCGAGGTCGAGATCGTCGACCGCGGCGACGCGCGCCTGGGTCGCGCCGGGCAGCCGGGGGACCGGGCCGCGGCCGTCGCGTGGGCGTCGTTCCCGCGCGCCACGGTCGTCACGATCCCGCGCGAGGCCGTCGCGTCGACGGTCACCTCGGTGCGCGTCGAGGGCGTCGAGGGCCAGCTCGAGCCGACCGCGTCGCACCTGCTGGTGCACGCCGAGCCGATGTCGCAGGCCACGGTCGTCATCGACCACGTCGGGTCGGCGCTGCTGACCGAGACGGTCGAGGTCGTGGCCGAGGACGGCGCCCACCTGACGGTCGTGTCGGTGCAGGACTGGGCCGAGGGCTCGGTGCACAACGCCGCCCACCGGGTGCGCCTGGGACGGGACGCCACCGTCAAGCACATCGTCGTGACGCTCGGCGGCGACGTCGTGCGCATCACGCCGGACGCCGAGTTCGCCGGCGAGGGCGGCTCGGTCGAGATGCTCGGCGTGTACTTCGCGGACGCCGGCCAGCACCAGGAGCAGCGGCTGTTCGTCGACCACGCCGTGCCGTCCTGCACCAGCCGCGTCACCTACAAGGGCGCGCTGCAGGGCGAGGGCGCGCACACCGTGTGGGTCGGCGACGTGCTGATCCGCAAGGAGGCCGAGGGCACCGACACCTACGAGCTCAACCGCAACCTGGTCCTCACGGACGGCGCGCGCGCGGACTCGGTGCCGAACCTCGAGATCGAGACCGGCCTCATCGAGGGCGCCGGCCACGCGTCGGCCACCGGGCGGTTCGACGACGAGCAGCTGTTCTACCTGCGCGCCCGTGGCATCCCGGAGACCGACGCCCGCCGCCTGGTGGTGCGCGGGTTCTTCGCGGAGCTGATCGGCCAGATCGGCGTCCCCGAGGTCGAGGAGCGGCTCATCGCGGCGATCGAGGCCGAGCTGGCCCGGTCGATGACGGAGTTCGCCCCGGCGACCACGGCAGGCGCCCCGGCGGTCGCCGCGCCCGCCGGCGGTGACCACGCGTCCGCCGTCACGCCGCAGACCGACGGCGCCCGCGCGATCCTCGTCGAGCCCGCCTCGGTCACCAGCCGGGACGAGCCCGCATGAGCACGCCCCACGACGTCGCTCGCTGCGCTCCCGACCCCGCGGGGGCCCCGACGTGACCGCCCAGCTCGCCTGCATGACCTCCGACGTCCCCGAGGCCGGCGCCCTGCGCGTCGAGCTCGAGGGGGAGTCGGGCGTCGTCGAGGTCGCGGTCGTCCGCGACGAGGACGGCGCGCTGCACGCCATCAGCGACATCTGCTCGCACGGCGCCGTGTCGCTGTCCGACGGGGAGGTCGAGGGCTGCACCGTGGAGTGCTGGCTGCACGGGTCGCGGTTCGACCTGCGCACCGGCGAGCCGCTGGGCCCCCCGGCCGTCCGCCCCGTCCCCGTCTACCCCCTGACCGTCGACGGCGAGCGCGTGCTCGTCGACGTCGACGGCGCCGCCTGAGCCTGCTGAGGAGAACGAGAGCATGTCCACCCTGGAGATCCGCGACCTGCACGTCAGCGTCGAGACCAAGGAGGGTCCCAAGCCGATCCTGCGCGGCGTCGACCTGACCATCAACAGCGGCGAGACCCACGCGATCATGGGCCCCAACGGCTCCGGCAAGTCGACGCTGGCGTACTCGCTGGCCGGGCACCCCAAGTACACGATCACCTCGGGCTCCGTGACGCTCGACGGCGAGGACGTCCTCGCGATGTCCGTCGACGAGCGGGCGCGCGCCGGCATGTTCCTGGCGATGCAGTACCCCGTCGAGGTGCCGGGCGTGTCGGTGTCGAACTTCCTGCGCACCGCGAAGACCGCGGTCGACGGCGAGGCCCCGGCCCTGCGGACGTGGGTCAAGGACGTCAACAGCGCCATGGAGCGCCTGCGCATGGACGCCACCTTCGCGGAGCGGTCCGTCAACGAGGGCTTCTCCGGCGGTGAGAAGAAGCGCCACGAGATCCTGCAGATGGAGCTCCTCAAGCCGCGGTTCGCGATCCTCGACGAGACGGACTCCGGCCTGGACGTCGACGCGCTGCGCATCGTCTCGGAGGGCGTGAACCGCGTCCGCGAGACCACCGACGTGGGCGTGCTGCTCATCACCCACTACACGCGCATCCTGCGCTACATCACGCCGGACTTCGTCCACGTGTTCGTGGACGGCCGCGTGGCCGAGGAGGGCGGGCCGGAGCTCGCCGAGCGCCTGGAGAACGAGGGCTACGACCGGTTCCTCACCGGCGCGGCCGCCGGCGCCTGACGGCACGGCACCCCGGGCCGGGGACGACGCACCGTCGCCCCCGGCCCCACCCCGGGGCGACGGGGCTGCACCCGCGACGGCACGAGCACGAGGGACGACGAGATGACGGACACGCTGGACGCGGCCCAGGGCGCGACGCCCGAGGAGGGCCGGACGCTCGGCGCCACCGAGCTGGCGGCGGTGCGCGCGGACTTCCCGCTGCTGGCACGGACCGTCCGCGGCGGCCGCCCGCTGGTCTACCTCGACTCCGGCGCCACCTCGCAGAAGCCCGAGGTGGTCCTCGACGCCGAGCAGGACTTCTACGCGCAGCGCAACGCCGCCGTGCACCGCGGCGCGCACCAGCTCGCCGAGGAGGCGACGGAGGCGTTCGAGACCGCGCGGACGCAGGTCGCGTCGTTCGTGGGCGTCCACGACGACGAGCTGGTGTGGACGTCGAACGCGACCGCGGGCCTCAACCTCGTCGCCTACGCGATGTCGAACGCGACGCTCGGCCGGGGCGGGGACGCCGCGCGCCGGTTCGCCCTCGCGCCCGGCGACGAGATCGTCGTCACCGAGGCCGAGCACCACGCGAACCTCGTCCCGTGGCAGGAGCTCGCCGCCCGCACGGGCGCCACGCTGCGCTGGCTCGGCGTCGACGACTCCGGGCGGATCCGGGTGGACGAGCTCGGCACGGTCGTCACGGAGCGCACCAAGGTGCTGGCGTTCACGCACGCCTCGAACGTGACCGGGGCGATCACCCCGGTCGCGCCGTTCGTCGCGCGGGCGCGGGAGGTCGGGGCGCTCACGGTGCTCGACGCCTGCCAGAGCGTGCCGCACCTGCCGGTGGACCTGGCCGCGCTCGGCGTGGACTTCGCCGCGTTCTCCGGGCACAAGATGCTCGGTCCCACCGGCGTCGGCGCGCTGTACGGCCGCCGCGAGCTGCTCGAGGCGATGCCGCCCGTCACCACCGGCGGGTCGATGGTCGAGGTCGTCACGATGGAGGCCACCACCTACGCCCCGCCGCCGCGCCGGTTCGAGGCCGGCACCCAGATGGTGTCCCAGGCCGTCGGCATGGGCGCCGCCGCGACCTACCTGGCCGAGCTCGGCATGGACGCCGTCGCCGCCCACGAGCGTCACCTGGCCGGTCTGCTGCTCGACGCGGTCGCGTCCGTCCCCGGCGTGCGGGTGATCGGGCCGACCGAGAACGTCGACCGCCTCGCCACGGTGTCCTTCGTCGTCGACGGCGTCCACGCGCACGACGTCGGACAGGTGCTCGACGACGCCGGCGTGGCCGTCCGCGTCGGGCACCACTGCGCGCAGCCGCTGCACCGGCGGTTCGGCGTCGCCGCCACCGCCCGCGCGTCGGCGGCGGTCTACACCACGGACGAGGAGATCGCGGTGTTCCGGGAAGCACTGGCGGGGGTCCGGGCGTTCTTCGGACTGGAGAGCACCCCGACGACCCCCGCGAGCGAGGACGGCACCCGATGAGCACCGGCATGGAGCAGCTGTACCAGCAGCTGATCCTCGACCACGCGAAGCACCCCGCCCACCGCGGCGCGCAGGACGCGTACGACGTCGAGGTCCACCACGTGAACCCCACGTGCGGCGACGAGGTCACGCTGCGGGTGCGGCTCGACGCGGGGGAGTCCGGCGGCGGCCCGGTGATCGGGGAGCTGACCTGGACCGGGCAGGGCTGCTCGATCTCCCAGGCGTCCGCCTCGGTGATGTCGCAGGCCGTCTCCGGGCGCTCCGTGACGGACGCGCTCGCCCTGTCCGCGGACTTCCGCGAGCTCATGGACTCCCGCGGCGTGCTGCCGGAGAAGTTCGAGGGCGACGCGCTCGACGAGTCGCTGGAGGACGCCGTCGCGTTCGTCGGCGTCGCGCGCTACCCCGCCCGCATCAAGTGCGCCCTGCTCGGCTGGGCCGCGATGAAGGACGCCGTGGCGCAGGCCGCCGCGGCGACGACCACCACCACGCAGGAGGAGGGCCGATGAGCGACACCACCGTCTCGGGCCAGCCGGACCAGGCACCCGCGAACGCCGCCGACGTCGAGGAGGCGCTGCGCGACGTCATCGACCCCGAGCTCGGCATCAACGTGGTCGACCTCGGCCTCGTCTACGGCATCGCGCTGGAGCCGAACCGGCACGTCACGATCGACATGACCCTGACCTCGGCGGCCTGCCCGCTGACGGACGTGATCGAGGACCAGGCGGGCTCGTCGCTCGAGGGGCTCGTCGACTCGTTCCGCATCAACTGGGTGTGGATGCCGCCGTGGGGGCCGGAGCGCATCACCGACGACGGGCGCGCGCAGATGCGGGCGCTGGGGTTCAACATCTGACCCCTCCCGTCGCGGACGTCACGGCCGGTCGCCCCTCCGGGGGGTGGCCGGCCGTCGTCGTGCGGGGGAGCGGGGCGCGGGCGTGCCGAGCCCGCCCGGACGTCCGGCCGGGGCTACGGCTCCGCCACCGCGAACGTGTCGCACGCCGCGAGGGTGCCCTGCTCGTAGCCGGTCGTGAACCAGCGCTGCCGCTGCTCGCTCGACCCGTGCGTCCAGGTGTCCGGGTCCACGCCGCCGCCGGACTGCTGCTGGATGTGGTCGTCCCCGACGGCCGCCGCGGCGGACAGCGCGTCGGCGAGCTGCCCGCGCGTCACCGGCTCCAGGAACGTCACGCCGGTGTCCGGGTCGACCGTCGTCGCCGCGTGCCCGGCCCACAGCCCCGCGTAGCAGTCGGCCTGCAGCTCGACGCGCACCGAGTCGGAGTCGTCCCCGGTGCCGGAGCGGTCCGTCCGGTCGAACACGCCGGTGAGGTCCTGGACGTGGTGCCCGTACTCGTGCGCCACCACGTACATCTCCGCGAGCGGGCCGCCCGAGGACCCGTACCGCGACGCCAGCAGGTCGTAGAACGACAGGTCCAGGTAGATGGTGCGGTCCGGCGGGCAGTAGAACGGGCCGGTGCTCGCGGACGCCGCGCCGCAGCCGGTGTCGGTGGCCTGGGCGAACTCGACCACGCCCGGCTGCACCTGCTCCGCCGACGCCTGCACGCCGGCGGCCGGCAGTGCCTGCTCCCAGAACGCGTCCAGCGACTGCACGGTGGCCGACAGCCGGCACGCGCGGTCGCTGTTGGCCTGCTCGGCCGAGCAGTCGCCGACCTGCGACACCTGCTCGCCGCCGCCGTCCGTCGAGCCCTGGAGGAGCTGCGACGGGTCCCCGCCCAGCAGCACGACCAGGGCCACGAGCACCAGGCCGCCGATGCCGCCGCCCACCGCGATGCCGCGCCCGCGACCACCCCGGCGGGACTCGACGCGCCCGCCCTCGAACCGGCCGCCACCCTGGAACGTCATGGCCGGGACGGTAGCGCCGCGCGGGTCGGTGCGCGCGGGGAGGCAGGTGGGCGCGGCAACCGGGAGCAGCGTCGCACGCGGGCAGTCGACGTCGGTGGCGGCGCCATCAACCGTGACTCAGCGGTCGGAGCCTGTTGGGTGATTCGAATGGATATGCGGAGATTGTCGCTCTAGTCGAGGCCGGCGCGAGTCGAAGCCTGTCAGACCCCGCGCCTACGGTTCGTCTCGACCAGAGTTGTTCGCTCTGGAGAAGATCTACCGGGGAGTCGTGTCGTGCCTGATCAGGAGATTGCCAGCGTCACCGGCATTAACAGCGGAGTGCAGTTTGTCGGAGGCGGGACGAACTCGGGGGGGAAACATATCTATGCCGGTGCGCGCACGGCTGAGGGCTCTTCCCAGTCGATCCAGATCAAGCGAGTGCGCAAGGTCCCACTGACAGTGGAGTGGATCAACGGCCTGGCGTCTGCCCTTGCGGTCCTCACATTCGTCACGGGCTGGCGCGGATACGACCTCGTGCGAAGCTCCGACCGCTTGAGCGACGTCTTCTCTGCTTCGGGCTGGTTCGACGTACCTCGTCTGGTGTGGATGGCCGTCGCCTTCGTCGTCTTCGCCGCGTCTGCGGCGACCGTGTACTGCCTGGGTCGGTTCCTGCGTCGACACGTGATGTGCTTTCCCCGCTGGAGTGCACTACCCGTCTTCGTGGGCGGTCGCGGCCCAGACGGGAGGACCAGGCCTCTCCTTGTCAGGCTGACCGCTCGCTGCCGCGAATGCGGAGGGAGAATGCGGTTCTACGACATGCCGATCGCGTGGATCGACTGGAGGCACGCTGACGGGCGTCGCACGCGAGAGATCACGTCACGTCGGCCGCACGCTGTTTGCACGCAGAACTCGGATCACCGAGCCGAAGTCGACATCGCGAAGTCGGATTTTGGCGAACCGATCTGGTGAGCTCTCGTCCAGTTGAGGTCGTCTCTACTCAACGATCCCGCGGGCGGCCAGCGCCTCGCCGAGGTCGCGCGCCCGCCCGAGCACCCGCAGGACGGCCGGCGTCAGCCACACCCGCGGGTCCCTCTCGGCGCCCCGCGCCCGGGCCGCGTCGCGCACCTCGTGCACCGTCCGGGCGATCTCCGGCACGGTCCGCAGCACCAGCGCGACGGCGAGCGCGACGACGTCGGGCCGGACACCCACCCGCCGCAGCGGGCGCACCGCGCGCGTGAGGCCGTCGAGCAGCCGGTCGGCGGGGGTCGTGGCCGTGACGACGGCGGCGGCGAGCACCAGCGTGAGCAGGTCCGCCACCACCTCGACGGCCGGACCCCAGCCACGTGCCCAGGCCTGGTAGCCGCCCGCGAGCGCGGCCGTCACGAGGACCGGCAGCATCCCGCGCAGCGTCGGGCCCGGCGGCAGGGCGGCCACCGCCGCGAGGGCGACCGTCAGCACCAGCAGGGCGAGCGAGGGCACGACGCCGCCGGTCACCACCACCGCGACGCCCAGCACCGCGAGCCCCGCGAGCTTCGCGCCCGCGGGAGCCCGGTCGAGCGGCGTGCGCGCGGTCCGGTGCGCGCCGAGCAGCGTCACGGCCGTTCCCCGCCGGTGGCCGGCGCGCGCTCGGCGCCGAGGTCGTCACCCCGGTCCGAGGTCGTGCGTCCGGCCTGACGACCTCGGCCGGAGGTGACGACCTCGCTCGCGTCGGCGGCGACGTCGGGGACCGCGGGGGGCGGGGTGGCCATGAGGGCGCGGTACGCCGCCAGGGCCGCCGCGGGCGGGCCGTCGTGGACGACGTGGCCCTCGTCGACGACGAGCACCCGGTCGGCGCGCGCCGCCGCCTCCAGGTCGTGCGTGACCTGCACCACCTGCTGCGGCAGGTCCGCGAGCAGCGCGTCCACCACGCCGCGCCAGCGCAGGTCGAGCAGCGTCGTCGGCTCGTCGCAGACCAGCACGTCCGGCTCCGTCGCGAGCACGGCCGCGAGGGCCAGGAGCTGCCGCTGGCCCCCGGACAGCGCCCGCACGGGGACGTCCGCGCGCTCCGCGAGACCCACCCGGGCCAGCGCCTCCCGCGCCCGCGCGTCCCGCTCGCGCGCCGGCACCCCGCGGCGCCGCAGAGACAGCGCGACGTCCTCGACGGGGGTCGGCATGACGACCTGGGCGTCCGGGTCGGTGAACAGGAAGCCGACGCGCCGCCGCACGGCCGCACCGTCCCGGGCGGTGTCCAGGCCGTCCACCCGGACCGTCCCGACCGACGGGAGCGTCAGCCCGTTCAGCAGGCGGGCGAACGTCGACTTGCCCGAGCCGTTCGCGCCGATCACCGCGACGCGGCGCTCGGTCAGCGTGCAGGTCACCGGGCCGAGCAGCGTGACCACCCGCTCCTGCCCCCGCCGGGCCGCACCGGGGGCGTACGCGGTGACGACCGCGCCGTCGAGCTCGATCACCGGCCGCGCAGCAGGTCGGGGAACGCGCGCAGCGCGGCGGCCGCGACGACGGCGGCGAGGAGGTTCTTGATCGCGTCGCCCGGCAGGAACACGGCGCCCGCGGTGATCGCCTCCGACGGCGACAGCCCGAGCCGCCAGCCCATGACGGCGATGCCCAGCGGGTGGACCGTCAGCAGCGTGGCCGCCGCGGCGGCGCCGAACAGCGCGGGGACGCGCCAGCGAGGAGCGGCCCGGCGTGCCAGCAGGCCGAGCGCGCCGGCGACGGCCGCCGCCGCGGGGAACGCGAGCAAGTACCCGGCCGACGGCCCCGCCAGCACGCCCAGCCCGCCGGTCGCCCCGGCGAACACGGGCAGCCCCGCGAGCCCGACGGCGACGTACAGCAGCAGCGCGAGGAAGCCGCGGCGCGGCCCGAGCACCAGCCCGGTCAGCACCACGCCGAACGTCTGCAGCGTGATCGGCACGGCGCCGCCCGTCGGGATCGCCGGCAGCACCGCGCACACCGCGACGAACGCGGCGAACGTCGCCACCAGGGCGAGGTCGGTCGCGACGGACGCGCGGGCCACGGGAGCGGGGACCGCGGGGGAGGCGGCCGTGGCGGCGGCGCCGAACGCCGGGGCGCCCGGCGATCGGGGTTCGGCGCGCCGGGAGTCGGCGGACGTGGCGGGTCGTGCCGTCGGGTCGTGCTCGGGGCGGTGCTGCTCGGACATGGGACCTCGCGGGACGGGGCGGACGGGTGTGCTGCCGTCACGCTAGTTCGCCCCACCCGACGGG
>JACXUT010000361.1 GCA_014763765.1 Micrococcales bacterium | reverse complement strand
GGGCGGCATGGAGGACGTGGAGCTGGTCGAGCTCCCGGGACCCGGCGCGCCCCGCGACCCGGACGCCGCGGGGACGCAGGGCGCCGTCGAGCGGCGCCGGGAGGGGTTGCTGCGGGTGCTGAGGCGCTGGTGGCCGGTCCCCGTCGTGACGGTCGCCGCGCTGGTGGCGTGGCAGCTCGTGACGGACGCGCGCGAACGTGACCGCATGGAGCGGGCCCGCGGCGTCGAGGGGGTCCTGGCGGAGGCGGTCGTGCCGCCGCTGGACGCGGCGCCGTGGGGCGACGACGAGACGGTGCAGGTGCTCTACGGCGGCGCGGCGGTGGCCGGCGGGCTGCTGGTCGGGCCGGTGTACCTCGGCGACGGCTCGGTCCCCGTGGTCGCCGCGGACCACGCCACGGGTGCGGAGCGGTGGCGCACGCAGGTCGCGCGCACGCCGGAGGGGTCCCTGGTGGGTGCCGGTGTCTCCTGCCAGCAGCCGGTGACGGACGACCCGCCGACGGTCTGGTGCACGGTCGGGGAGCCGGTGTCGCTGGCGGACGGCACGACGGGGACGCGGGCGCGGGCCGTCGAGCTCGACCTCGCGGACGGTGCGGTCCTCTCCGACCGGGAGCTGGGCACCGGCGGCGCGACGGCTGCCGTCGGTGACCTCGTCGTCCTCGCGTCGGGCGGGCCCGAGTCGGTGCGGGTGACGGGCGTCGACCGGCGGTCGGGTGCCACCCGGTGGGACGTGACGCTGCCGGAACGCGCGCAGGAGGGCAGTGCACCGGCGGTGTGGGCGGCCGGCGGCCACGTGATGGTGTGGGGCTCGCGCGACGTGTGGGCGCTCGACCCCGCCGACGGTCGCGTCCAGGTCCACGACGCCGGCGTGGAGCCCGGCACCGGCGGGCGGCTCGTCGCGACCGACCACCAGGGGGTCAGCCGGCTGCTGGACGCCGACGGGAACCCGACCGGGGTCTCGGCGCCGGGAGCGCCCCTGAGCCTGCTGCCCGACGACGACAGCGCGGCGGGCCTCGTGCTGCTCGGCGACGGCGCGCCCGTGCGGACCGTCCGCGCCGTCGACCCGGACACCGGGGACGTCGTGTGGGAGCGCGAGGTCGACCGTGGGAGCACCGTGAACCTGATGCTGCTCGACGGCGTGCTGTACGGCAGCGGGACGGAGTCCGTCTGGGCCGTGGACGCCGTGACCGGTGAGGCGCGGTGGACGACCGGGGCGGGGGAGAGCCCGGCGTGGCAGGTGCTGACCGACGGGCGGGTGCTGCTGCGCACCGAGCAGGGTGCGGACGGCCCCGAGCTCGCGGCGTACGCCCTGCGCGACGGCGACGAGGTGTGGCGGACCGTGCTCCCCCCGACC
>JACXUT010000140.1 GCA_014763765.1 Micrococcales bacterium | reverse complement strand
GGTGGGGGCTAGAGGGTGACGTCCAGGGCGGTGAGGGCGGCGTCGTAGATCGCGAGGGCGCGGGCGACCTCGGTGTCCGTGACGACGCACGGCGGGACGACGTGGATGCGGTTGTCCTGGACGAACGGGAGCATGCCGCCGGCGAGCAGCGCGGACTTCACGGCGCCCATCGCCGCCGCGGGCACGGGCTCGCGGGTGGCGGGGTCGGTGACGAGCTCCAGGGCCCAGAACACGCCGGTCCCGCGCACCTCGCCGACGCTGGGGTGCGCGTCCGCGAGCGCCCGCAGGCCCGGGCCGAGCACGTCCGTGCCGATGCGCGCGGCGTTCTCGACGATCTTCTCGTCCTCCATCGCCTCGATCGTCGCGACGACGGCGGCCATCGCGAGCGGGTGCCCGGAGTAGGTGAGCCCGCCGGGGAAGACGCGGTCGTCGAACACGGCGGCCACGGCGTCGGAGATCACCACGCCGCCGGCCGGCACGTAGCCGGAGTTGACCCCCTTGGCGAACGTGATGAGGTCCGGGACGACGTCGTGCTGCTCGAACGCGAACCACGAGCCGGTGCGCCCGAACCCCGCCATGACCTCGTCGAGGACCAGCAGGATGCCGTGCCGGTCCGCGATCTCCCGCACGCCCGCCAGGTAGCCGGGCGGAGGCACCAGCACGCCCCCGGTGCCGACGACCGTCTCGAGCAGGATCGCGGCGATCGACCCCGGACCCTCCGACGCGACCACCCGCTCGAGGTGGTGCAGCGCGCGCTCGCACTCCTGCTCCGGGGTGGTCGCCCAGAAGTCCGACCGGTACAGGTACGGCCCGAAGAAGTGGACGTGCCCGCGGGCGTACTCGTTGGGCACCCGCCGCCAGTCGCCGGTCGCGACGACGGCCGCGCCGGTGTTGCCGTGGTACGAGCGGTAGAACGACAGGATCTTGTCCCGGCCGGTCGCCTGGCGCGCCATCCGGATCGCGTTCTCGTTCGCGTCCGCACCGGCGTTGGTGAAGAACACCTTGGAGAAGCCCTCGGGCGCGTGCCGCAGGATCGCCTCCGCCGCCCGGCCGCGCGGCAGCACGGCGTGCGCGGGCGCGACGGTCGCGAGCCGGCCCGCCTGCTCGGCGATCGCCGCGGTGACCCGGGGGTGCTGGTGGCCGATGTTGGTGTTGACGAGCTGGCTGCTGAAGTCGAGCATCGTGCGCCCGTCGGCCAGGTGCACCTCGCACCCGGACGCCCCGTCCACCACGAGCGGTGACAGCGAGCCCTGCGCGGACCAGGAGTGGAACACGTGCGCGCGGTCGAGCTCGAGCGCGAGCCGCCCGTCGGCGTCGAGAGTCATGGCTGCGGTGGCCTTTCGAGTCGGTGAGGGTCCAGGACACGCCGGTCGCAGGGTCGGCCGCTTCGGCGTGTCCTGGACTCTCGGCGCTGGGCTGGGTGGGTGCGGGCGTGCGGGGCGCGGGGCGCGGATGCGCGCGGGTCCGGGGCCCCGCGGGTCGGCCCGGGCCGCGGACGGACGGTCCGCGGCCCGGGTCGCCCGGTCAGTTCCCGCCGGGCTGCAGCTCGACCTCGATGGGCTCGAAGTCCGCGCCCTCGACGTCGACGCCCTCGGCGGTGAGCTCGTCCAGCGCCTGCTGCACGTACTCGTTCGAGTAGGCCGTCTCCGGCGGGTCGGCCGTGATGATGGTCGCCCCGGTCTCGTTGGACGTCTGCTTGGCCATCTCGACGGTCGCGTCCCACGCGTCGGTGTCGATCATGCCGATGCCGCCGGCCGTGGACGGCCAGATGAGCTTGTTGACCTCGTTCGTCATCCAGAGCTGGTGGCTGGTGCCGAGCGTCGAGCCCGCGGCGGTGACGATGTCCGCGGCCTCCTGCGGGTTGTCACGGGCGTAGATCCAGCCCTCGATGGACGCCTTGATGAACTTCACCGTGGTCTCGGCGTAGTCCGGGTCGTCGGCGAGCCGGCCCGCGTCCGCCCAGATGGCGTCCTGGAGCATGGCGGTGCCCTCGTCGTTCCAGTCGATGACGGAGAAGTCCTCGGGCGTGTAGAGCTCGCCGGTCTCGGGGTTCTCGGTCTCCAGCAGCTGGGCGTACTCGTTGTACGTCATGGCCTGCGCGGCGTCGATGTCGCCGGCGAGGAACGCGTTCATGTCGAACGCCTGCTGGACGATCTCGAAGTCCGTCACCCCGGCCTTGTTGAGCCCGGCGAACAGCTCCCACTCGTTGCCGTAGCCCCAGGACCCGATCTTCTTGCCCTCGAGGTCGGCGACGGAGTCGATGCCGGCGTCCGCGAACGAGACCTGCAGCGTCGCGGAGCGCTCGAAGATCTGCGCGACGTCGGTGATGTTCGCGCCCTGCTCGATCGAGCCGAGCACCTTCGGCACCCACGCGATGGCGTAGTCGACCTCCCCGTTCGCGAGCGCGTCCTGCGGGACGATGTCGCCGCCGCTCGGGATGATCTCGACGTCGAGGCCCTCGTCCTCGTAGTACCCCTGGTCCAGCGCGGCGTAGTAGCCGGAGAACTGGGCCTGGGTCAGCCACTGGAGCTGGAGCTTCACCGGTGTGAGCTCGCCGGACGCCGACGTCTCGTCGCCGCCGGACCCCGCCGTGTCGTCGTCGGACCCGCTCGAGCACGCGGTGAGCGCGAGCGCCGCCGCGAGCCCGAGCGCGCCGGCCCCTGCCCACGCGCGACTCCTGGAGTTCCTCATGTCATCCCCTTCCGTCCTGCCTCTGACCTGCGTGACTGGCCCTCCTGACGCCGTCGGCAGGAAGGGGTTGGCCGGCCCGCGGAACCCCCGGCCGCGGGACGTCTGGTGGCGGGCGCCTCAGGTGGTGGGCGCCCCGCGGCTCCCCCGCCGCTCGATGGCGAGGGTGACCCCGTAGAACAGCAGCCCGACGACGACGCCGCCGAGCACGTACGCCCACGCGCGGGCGTAGTTGGACCCGGCCGCCGCGGTCGTGATGAACGACCCGATGCCGCTGCGCGGACCGCCGAAGTACTCGGCGACGATCGCGGAGATGACCGCGAGCGAGGACGCCATGCGCAGGCCGGTGAACACGAACGGCAGGGCCGTCGGGATGGTGACCGCCCGCACCGCCTGGCGGGGCGTGGCCGCGTAGGCCCGCATGAGGTCCCGGTGCACGGGCCGCACCTGGCGCAGGCCGCGCAGCGTCGTGACGAACACGGGCACCGCGACGGCGATCGCCACGACGATCTGCCGGCCGGTCTCCACCGAGGCGCCGTACATCGTGTACAGCACCGGGGCGAGCGCGACGATCGGCACGACCGCGAGCGCCGCGACGACGGGGTTGAGCAGCGCGTCGACGGTCCGCACGGCCGAGGCGAGCACGGCCGCCGCGATCGCGACGACCGCGCCGAGCACGAGGCCGACGAGCGCGTTGGTGCCCGTGACGAGCGCCGCGGACGCGATGGTCGGCAGGTACGTCGTGAACTCCCCCGCGATGGCCGTCGGGCTGGGCAGCAGGAACGCCGGGACCTCCCCGACGACGACCACCGCCTGCCACGCCGCGAGCAGCGCCACGGCGAGCAGCACGGGCGCGGCGCGGTGCAGCGCGCGCGACCAGCCGCCGCTCACCGGGTCTCCACCCCGCGGCTCGGGACGGTGCCGGCGCCACCGTGCAGCGCCTCGCGCACCGCGGTGACGGCCGCGAAGTACGCCTCGTCCTCGCGCAGGTCGTCCCCGCGCTCCCCCGACCGCCCGAGCCGGACGTCGACGATCCCCGCGATCCGCCCCGGCCGGGCGGACATCACCACGACCCGGTCGGACAGGAACACCGCCTCGGGGATCGAGTGGGTGACGAACACGACGGCCGCCTGCGTCTCGGCGCAGATCCGCACGAGCTCGGACTGCAGCCGCTCGCGGGTCATCTCGTCCAGCGCGCCGAACGGCTCGTCCATGAGCAGCAGGCTGGGCCGCTCGGCGAGCGCCCGGGCGATCGCGACGCGCTGCTGCATGCCGCCGGAGAGCTGGTCCGGGAAGTGGTCCGCGAAGTCGGTCAGGCCGACGAGCGCGAGCATCTCGTCCGCGCGCTCCCGGCGGGCCGCGCGCCCGACGCCGTGCAGCGACAGCGGCAGCTCGATGTTGGCCCGCACCGTCCGCCACGGCAGCAGGCCCGCCTGCTGGAACGCGATGCCGTAGTCGTGCCCGAGCCGCGCCTGCTCCGCCGTGCGGCCGAACACCGAGATGGCGCCGCCGGTGGGCCGGTCGAGGTCGGCGACGAGGCGCAGCAGGGTGGACTTGCCGCAGCCGGACGGCCCGATGAGGGACACGAACTCGCCCGCGCCGACGGTCAGGTCGACGTGCTCGAGCGCGACGACCTCCCGGTCGCCGCCCGAGGAGAACACCCGGGACACGCCGCTGACCTGCACGGCCGGCGCGGTCGTGGGCGCCGCGCCCGAGGACGTCACCGCCGGGGCCGTCACGCGGCCACCTCCGCCCGGCGGAACCGGCCCAGGCCGGTGCCGAGCAGGGCGACCGCCCCGGAGGCGACCAGGCCGAGCAGCACGGCGCCGAAGATCGGCGCCCACGGCTTGGCGGGGTCGCTGCTGGCGAAGTTGGCGAACTCGAGGATCATGCGTCCGATACCTCCGGGCATCCCGGTCGAGACCTCCGCGACGACGACGCCGAGCACGGCGCTCGTGGCCGCCAGGCGGAGGGCGGGCAGCAGGTGCGGCACGCTCGCGGGCAGCCGCAGGCGCACGAGCTCCTGGGTCCACGAGGTGGCGTAGGCCGCGAACAGGTCGCGGTGCAGGGCGTCCGGGGACGTCAGGCCGCGCAGGGCGCCGACCGCCACCGGGAAGAACGCCAGGTAGGAGGCGATGACCGCCACCGACATCCAGGGCTCCCAGGTGAACCCGAGCTCGAGCTTGGACCCCCAGCCCTTGACCAGCGGCGCGAGGGCGATGAGCGGGACGGTCTGGCTCAGCACGACCAGCGGCAGCACGGCCGACCGCGCGATCCGGAACCGCGCCATGAGCAGGGCGAGCAGCAGGCCGACGACGACCCCGATGACCCAGGACACGGCCGCGATCCGCAGGCTCGTGCCCCCGGCGCGGAGCACCGCCAGCCACAGCGGGTCGGCACCCGGCTGGGCGGTGAGCGGCTCGCCCAGGCGGGCGAGCATGTCGGTGACGTGCGGCATCGCGAGGTCCGTGGTGCGCGGCAGCACCAGGCGCTCCCCGATGCTCCAGCCGGTGTCCGGGACCACGGCCTTGACCAGCTCCCAGACGGCGGCGAGGAGCACGAGCGCCACGAGGCCGAGGGCCACCGGCCGCAGCGCGCGCACGGGACGCGGCCACGCCCGCCGGGCGCGGGGCGCCGGTGCGGCCGCCGCGGTCACCACCGCCGCGTCGACGCCGGCCGTCATGCCGTCGCCACCACGTGCTCGGCCATCGCGGGGATGACGCGCTCGCCGTACATCCGCAGCGTCTCGTCCTTGTTGTCGTGCTGCAGGTACCCCGCGAACTGCGTGACGCCGAGCTCGCGCAGCGCCTGCAGCTTCTCGACGTGCTCGCGCGGGCTGCCGAGCAGGCAGAACCGCTCGACGATCTCGTCCGGGACGAACTGCGTGTGCGAGTTCCCCGCGCGGCCGTGCTCGTTGTAGTCGTAGCCCTGACGGCCGGCGATGTAGTCGGTCAGCGCCTTCGGCACGGACGACCCCTGGCCGTACTTCGCGACGATGTCCGCGACGTGGTTGCCGACCATGCCCCCGAACCACCGGCACTGCTCGCGCATGTGCGCGCGGGCCGCCGGGGAGTCGCCGTCGCCGACGTACATGGGGGCCGCGACGCAGAACTTGATCGCGTCGGGGTCGCGCCCCGCCGCCTCCGCGGAGTCCCGCACGGTGCGGATCATCCACGCCGCGATGTCCGGGTCCGCGAGCTGCAGGATGAACCCGTCCCCGACCTCGCCGGTGAGCTTGAGCGCGAGCGGGCCGTACGCGGCCACCCACACCTCCAGCTCGGACCCCTTCGACCACGGGAACTGGACCGTGCGGCCGTTGTGCTCGACCGCGCGGGAGTTGGCGAGCTCCCGGATCACGTGGATGGACTCGCGCAGCGTCGCGAGGTTCGACGGCTTGCCGGCCAGCGTGCGGACCGCCGAGTCGCCGCGGCCGATCCCGCACACGGTGCGGTTGCCGTACATCTCGTTCAGCGTGGCGAACGACGACGCGAGCACCGTCCAGTCCCGGGTGGCCGGGTTCGTGACCATCGGGCCGACCTTGACCTTGCGGGTCGCGGCCAGGATCTGCGAGAACACCACGAACGGCTCCTGCCACAGCAGGTGCGAGTCGAAGGTCCACACGTAGTCGAACCCGTGCGTCTCCGCCTGGCGGGCCAGGTCCACCACGCGCGACGCGGGCGGGTCGTTCTGCATGACGACGCCGAACTCCATGCCGGGTCTCCTTCCTGCGGTGGGGACGGTCAGATGAGGTACTGCGACAGGCCGCGCTTGACGTACTGCCCGTGGCCCACGCGGCCGAGGAACGCGCCGCCGTCGACGACGACCTCGCCGCGGGACAGCACCGTGTCGACGTGGCCGTCGACCTCGAAGCCCTCCCAGGCGGAGTAGTCCATGGCCATGTGGTGGGTCTTCCCGACGCCGATGGACGTGTGGCCGTCCGGGTCGTAGACCACGACGTCCGCGTCCGCGCCGGGTGCGAGGACGCCCTTGCGCCCGTACATGCCGAACATCCGCGCGGGCGTGGTGCAGCAGATCTCCACCCAGCGCTCCAGCGAGATCTCGCCGGTGACGACGCCCTGGTACAGCAGGTCCATCCGGTGCTCGACGGAGCCGATGCCGTTGGGGATCTTCGAGAAGTCCCCGATCCCCATCTCCTTCTGGTCCTTCATGCAGAACGGGCAGTGGTCGGTCGACACGAGCTGCAGGTCGTTGGTCCGCAGCGAGTTCCACATCTGGTGCTGGTGGCCCTCGTGCTTCGAGCGCAGCGGGGTCGAGCACACCCACTTCGCGCCCTCGAAGTCGCCCCACTCCTTGCCCTGCGCCGCGAGGTGGTCCTCGAGCGACAGGTACAGGTACTGCGGGCAGGTCTCGCCGAACACGTTCTGGCCGCGGTCGCGCGCCTGGGCGATCTGCTCGGCCGCCTGCTTCGCCGACACGTGGACGACGTACAGCGGCGCGCCCGTCAGGTCCGCCAGCATGATCGCCCGGTGGGTGGCCTCCTCCTCGGCCTGCCACGGCCGGGACACCCCGTGGTAGTACGGCGTGGTCTCGCCGCGGGCCAGGTGCTGCTGCACGAGGGTGTCGATGACCGACCCGTTCTCCGCGTGCATCATGATCATCGCGCCGTTGTCCGACGCCTTCTGCATGGCCCGCACGATCTGGCCGTCGTCGGACAGGAACACGCCCTTGTAGGCCATGAACAGCTTGAAGCTGGTCACGCCCTCGGCGATCAGCTCGTCCATCGCCTGCAGCGACGAGTCCTGGACGTCGGACAGGATCTGGTGGAACGCGTAGTCCACCGCGCAGCTCCCGGCCGCCTTCTGGTGCCACAGCGCGTACTGGTCGAGCGGGTTCTCGTGCGGGTACTGCACGACGAAGTCGACGATCGTGGTCGTCCCGCCCCAGGCCGCCGCCGTCGTGCCGGTGGCGAACGTGTCGGAGGCGAACGTGCCGCCGAACGGCATCTCCATGTGCGTGTGCGCGTCGATGCCGCCGGGGATCACGTACTTGCCGGTCGCGTCGATCACGCGGTCGACCGTGGCGCGCAGGTCGACGCCGAGCGCCGTCGAGCCGGGCTGCAGCAGGGCGACGATCGTCTCGCCGTCGATGAGCACGTCCGCGGCGCCGCGGCCCGTCGCGTTGACGACGGTGCCGCCGGTGATGAGGGTCTTCATGCGGGCTCCTCGCAGGTCCGGGCGCGGCGGGGTCAGGGCGCGACGATGGGGCCGTAGGCGTCCGGCCGGCGGTCGCGGAAGAACTGCCAGCGCTCGCGGGTCGTGCGGATCTGGTCCAGGTCGAGGTCGCGGATCAGCAGCTGGTTCTCCGAGGAGGAGCCGACCTCGCCGACGTAGTTGCCGTCCGGGCCCACCGCGTACGACGAGCCGTAGAAGTTGACCGCCTCGTCGCCGTACTCGTTGTCCTCGAGCCCGACGCGGTTGTTCGCGATGACGAAGTAGCCGTTGGCGATGGCCGCGGCCGGCTGCTCGACCTCCCACAGCTTGTTCGAGATGCCGGGGGCGGTGGCGTTCGGGTTGAACACGATCTCGGCGCCGTTCAGCGCGAGCACCCGCCAGCCCTCCGGGAAGTGCCGGTCGTAGCAGATGTTCACGCCGATCCTGCCGACCGCCGTCTCGAACACCGGGTACCCGAGGTTGCCGGGACGGAAGTAGAACTTCTCCCAGAACTTGGGCAGGTGCGGGATGTGGTGCTTGCGGTAGGTGCCCAGCAGCGTGCCGTCCGCGTCGATGACCGCGGCCGTGTTGTACAGGACGCCCGGCTGGTCCTCCTCGTAGATCGGCAGCACGATGACGATGCCCAGCTCCTTGGCCAGCGCGCTGAACCGCTCGGTGGTCGGACCGGGGATCGTCTCGGCGTACTCGTAGTACTTCGTGTCCTGCGTGATCCCGAAGTACGGGCCGTAGAACAGCTCCTGGAACCCGATGACCTGCGCGCCCTCGGCCGCGGCCTTGCGGGTCCAGTCCTCGTGGAGCTGGATCATCGACTCCTTGTCGCCCGTCCAGGTGGCCTGGGTGAAGGCGACGCGCACGACTGCCATGTGAAACCTCCGCTGGATCGTCCCGAGCCGGGGGGCTGCCGCGTCCTGCGCGCCGGCTGCTCGACCCCGATGGGAATGTGACTGTGGGGGTTGAACATTTCCGCGGCGTTTCTGCCCGTTTCGGTGCCGAGAACACGTATGACGGGGCTGTAAACACTGCGCCGCGGGCCCCGGCACCGGTGCGGCGGGCGCCCGTGCGGGGGGCACGATGACCGCCATGGACGTGGCCCAGCACGTGGAGGACCGCAGTCCCCGGGGGATCGCCGCCGCCGTGTCGCGGCTGGTGCGCAGCGGCGAGCTGCGCCCGGGCGACCGCCTGCCCACGGTCCGGCGGCTCGCGGCGGACCTCGGCGTCAGCCCCGCGACGGTGTCCGGCGCGTGGCAGGCGCTGGCCGCCGTCGGCCTGGTGACCTCCCGCGGGCGGGCGGGCACGGTCGTGCTGCCGGAGCCGGCCGCGTGGCTGCCCCCGCGCTACCGCGACATGGCCGCCGGCGGGCGGGCCGCGGCCGACCCCGCGGCGTCGGCGGCGGTGCGCCCGGCGGTCCGGCTCGACCTGTCGACCGGCACGCCCGACCCGGACCTGCTGCCCCCGCTGGAGCGGTCGCTCGGGCGGGTCGCCGCCGCCACCCCCGCCGCCGGCACGGGCACCTACCTCGGCGCGCCCGTGGTCGAGCCGCTCGAGCGCCTGCTGCGCGCCTCGTGGCCGTTCACGCCGCAGCGCGTCACCGTCGTGGACGGCGCCGTCGACGCGATGAGCCGCACGCTCGAGCAGCTCGCCGGGTTCGGCGACCGCGTCATCGTGGAGGACCCGTCGTTCCCGCCGATCTTCGACCTGTGCGACCAGCTCGGCCTCGAGCGCGTCCCCGTCCCGCTCGACCGGCACGGCCTGCGCCCCGACGCCCTGGAGGCCGCGCTGCGCACCGGTGCGGAGGTCGTCGTCCTGCAGCCGCGGGCGCACAACCCGACCGGCGTCTCCATGACGTCGACGCGCGCCCGGGAGCTCGCGGCCGTCATCCGCCGGCACCTCGCGGCGACGCCGGGCGCCGACGTGCACGTGATCGAGGACGACCACTCCGGGGAGATCGCGTCCTCCGCGGACGTGTCGCTCGGGACGTCGCTGCCCGACCGCGTGGTGCACGTGCGCTCCTACTCGAAGTCCCACGGGCCGGACCTGCGGATCGCGGCCGTCGGGGGCCCGGCGGGCGTCCTCGACCGGGTCGTCGCGCGCCGGATGCTCGGACCCGGGTGGACCAGCCGGCTGCTGCAGCGGCTGCTCACGGACCTGCTCGTCGACGGCGAGGCGCTCGCGGCGGTCGCCCAGGCCCGGCGGATCTACTACGCGCGGCAGCGGGCGCTGACGACCGCGCTCGCGGAGCACGGGCTGGAGGTGCACCCCGGCGACGGCATCAACGTGTGGGTGCCCGTCGCCGACGAGGCCACCGCGCTGGTGCGGCTGGAGGCCGCGGGGATCAAGGTCGCGCGCGGTCGGCCGTTCCGGGCGGTGCCCCCGCCGGACGGGCCCGGGCACGTGCGGGTCACGGTCGGCGCCCTCGCGGGCGGGCCGGACGTGGTCGCGCGCGTGGCCCGCGCCCTCGCGCTGGCCGCGGGCGCCTTCGTCTACGCTGTTCCTGCGCTCGCGCAGCTCGACCCGCATCCGCGGATGGTGGTCTCGGAGACGGCTCTGCGCGAAACGACCTGGCCAGAGCTGCTCCAGATCTGGCACGACAACTCCAAGGTGGGAATCTGATGGATCTCTCGGGCGTCAGCACCGGTCCGCTGCAGGCAGGCGAGCGCGTCACGCTCACCGACAGCAAGGGCCGACGCAAGTCGGTCGTGCTGAAGGACGGCGCCATCTGGCACACCACGAAGGGCGCGGTGGCACACGACGATCTGATCGGCGGCCCCGAGGGCGTCACCGTGAAGTCCGTCGGCGGCATGGAGTAC
>JACXUT010000139.1 GCA_014763765.1 Micrococcales bacterium | reverse complement strand
CGCCCCGCCGGCGGAGCACGGCCCGCGCCGCCCCGACGTCGAGGTGGCCGCGCCCCAGTGGCCTCCGCAGCGACCCCGCGTCAGCGGGCGGACGCCGCTCCCGCCCCGCCGCCCGAGCCCGTCGCCGGGCCGCCGTCCCGCACCCGGTGGTGCAGGTGGACGACCCCGCCGGCGAACCGCCGCACGTCGACGAGCTCCAGGTCCAGCCGGACGTCGTGCGGCAGCGCCCGCGTCCCGCCCCCGACGAGCACCGGCGTCACGAACAGGTGCAGCTCGCCCACGAGGCCCGCGCGCAGCGCCTGCCCGGTGAGGTCGGCCCCGCCGATGAGCACGTCGTGCGGGGACGACCGCAGCAGCCGCCGGACGGCCTCCGCGTCGAAGTCCCGCTCGACCTGCGTGCGGGCGCTGCGCGGCTCGGTGAGCGTCCGGGAGTACACGACCTTGTGCGCCGCGCGCCACAGGTCCGCGAACTCCTGCACGGCCGGGGGCTCGTCCGCGGTCTCCATGTCCTCCCAGGCGGTCATCACGTCGTAGACGCGCCTCCCGTACAGCAGCGTGCCGACGTCGCGGTGCAGGGCGTTCACCGCCAGGTGCACCTCCTCGTCGGGGGCGCTCCAGTCGAACCGGCCGTCCCGGTCGGCGACGTAGCCGTCGAGCGACGTGATCGCGGCGTGCACGAGCGTGGCCATGCCGACCTCCCCCGGGGTGGGTCCCGCGTCGTCGCGGGTCAGGGGCCAGCACAGCACATCCAGGTGTGCTGCGCCGCCCCTAGAGTCGGGTCATGCGTCCCGACACCGGTGTCCTGCTGCCCCGTGACCTGCCCGTCGACCGGCTGCTGCCGTACGCGAGGCGGGCGGACGAGCTGGGGTTCTCGGAGCTCTGGGTGGTGGAGGACCTGGGCTTCCGCGGCGGCATCGCCCAGGCCGCGGCGGTGCTCGCGTCGACGGAGCGGATCCGGGTGTGCGTCGGCATCCTGCCGGTCGGCGCGCGCAACGTGGCGTTCGCCGCGATGGAGGCCGCGACCGTCGCGGAGCTGTTCCCCGGCCGGCTGCACCTGGGCGTCGGGCACGGCATGCCGGGGTGGATGCGGCAGGCGGGCGCGTGGCCGGCGAGCCCGCTGACCGCGTTCGAGGAGCACGTGACGGCGCTGCGGGCGCTGCTGCGCGGGGAGACGGTCACGACGGAGGGCCGGTTCGTGCGCCTGGACGGCGTGCGCCTGGAGTCCCCGCCGTCGGTGGTCCCGCCGGTCCTCGCGGGCGTCCGCGGTCCGCGGTCGCTCGCCGCCGCGGGCCGCTGCGCGGACGGCACGGTGCTCGCCGAGCCGGCCGGCCCCGAGTACGTGCGCGCGGCGCGGGAGCAGATCGGCGCAGGACCTGGGCACCGCGTGGCGGTCTACGACGTCGCTGCGGTGGACCCCGACCCCGCGGTGGCGCGGGCGGCCGTGCGCCCGGCGCTCGCGTGGATCGGGGACCCCGACTGGGACGTGCACGTCGCGCCGCTGCCCTTCGCCGACGAGCTCCGGGCCCTGCGCGCCCGCACGCACGACCGCGCCGCGTTCGCCGCCGCCCTGCCGGACGCCTGGGTCGAGCGGCTGGCCGTGTGCGGGACGCCCGAGCAGGCGCGGGCCCGCATCGACGAGATCGGCGCGGCCGGGGCGGACGCGGTGGTCCTGGCCCCGGCCGGCGCCGACCCGCTCGCGGCGCTCGACGCGCTGGCGACGGTGCTCTGACGGCACCCGCCGGGCGCGCTCAGCCCTGCGCGACGGACGCGACGAACCGCGCGCTGCGCTCCTGCAGCCCGGCGACCCGGCGCGCCACCACGGCGGCCGCGTCGTCCCCGGCCTCGACGATCGTCGGGCGGCGGCGGGCGTTCTGCGAGCACGCGAAGTCCGCGCAGATCAGCGTGCCGAGCGTGTTGCCGTTGCGCCCGGCGGCGCCCGCACGCTTCGCGACGAACAGGCTGACGTCGTTGGTGGCGATGACGTCCTCGCACCACGCGCACACGGCGCTGCGGGTGGCCGCGCCGTCGGACGCGCGCAGGACGATGCCGACGGGCCGGTCGTCCAGCCAGGTCACGACGTAGGCGCGCCGGGGGTTCTTCGGGTCGTTCCACCCGAGGTAGTCGAGGCGCTCCCAGTCGAGGCCGGCGAGGCCCGGCGGCATCGTGGCCTGGGCGGCCTCGCGGCGGGAGCAGTTGACGAAGGACGCGTGGATCTGGGAGTCGGTGACGGGACGCATGACGGGCTCGCTCTCACGGGAGTGGGGCGCGCCGGCGCGCACATCGGCGGCGCGCGGGCGCAGGGGACGGACTCCCGTCACGGGGCGACGACGACCCGTCCCGGCCGCGGCGCGTGGGCCGGGCTCAGGGACGGTGGTGCGGCGTGACGGGCTGTGCCCGGTCACGCAAGGTGGCCGTGTCGGCCGACCCCGCTCCCTGCGGACATCCGCTGCTCTCCCGTGGTGGTGACGGCCGCCGGATCTCCGGGCGGCACCGGTCGCCCGCCATCTTGCACCTCCGGACGGGCCGCCGTCACGTCGATTCCGCCGTGCGCCGCGTCACGCGGGCGCACCCCGGGTGCGGGCCCGGGCCGCGGCCCCGGCGGCGCGGCCCCGGCGGCGCGGCGACGTCGCGTCGGGTGCGACCATCGACGTCGGGTGCGGCGCCGGTCGCACGGCGGGGACAGGGCGACAGGAGCGGGTGTGGAGCACGGGCGGGTGCCGGACGGTCCGGGGGCGTGGGCGGCGCGCGGGACGCAGGGACCGCGCGGGGCGCGGGGGCCCCGCCGGGCGGCCGGGGCCGTCGCGGTCGTGCTCGCGCTCGCCGGCTGCGGTCCCGCCGGGGACGACGGCCCGCCCGCGCCCGGCGTCCCGGGCGCGAGCGCCACCGGCTCCCCGGCGGGCCTGCCTCCCGCGGGCGTCGTCGTCGACTACCAGCTGGGCGGCGGCTACCCGCCCGCGGCCGGCGTCGGCGGTGTGGTGCGGGACGTCACGGACGTGCCCGAGCCGGGGCTGTGGTCCGGCTGCTACGTCAACGGGTTCCAGACGCAGCCCGCCGAGCGGGACGCCTGGCTCGCCGACCACCCGGACCTCGTGCTGCGCGACGCCGCCGGCGACCCGGTCGTCGACCCGGGGTGGCCGGACGAGCTGCTGCTCGACACCCGCACCGCGCAGCAGCGCGCGGCGATCACGGAGGTGGTCGGGGAGCAGGTGCGCCGGTGCGCGGAGCGCGGCTTCGTCGCCGTCGAGCTCGACAACCTCGACTCGTGGACGCGATCGGGCGGGCTGCTGACCGAGGACGCAGCCGTGGACCTGGCGGCGCGGCTGGTCGCGGTGGCCCACGACGCAGGCCTCGCGGCGGGGCAGAAGAACACCCCGGACCTCGGGACGCGCGGGCGGGACGAGGTCGGGTTCGACTTCGCGGTCGCGGAGCAGTGCCTGCAGTACGACGAGTGCGCCGCGTACACGGACGTCTACGGCGACGCTGTGGTCGACGTCGAGTACGCGGGGTCCGACCCCGCGGCGGACTGGGACGGAGCGTGCGCCGACCCGCAGCGCCCGGTGAGCACGGTGCTGCGCGACGTCGACCTGCGCACCCCGGACGACGAGGGCTACGTGTTCGCGACCTGCTGACGTCCGCTCCTGCGGACGCGGGACGGCCCCCCGACCCGGTGCGGGTCGGGGGGCCGTCGTGGTGCGGTGTCAGCGCGCGGTGCGCACCCGACGGGCGACGACCACCAGGGCGCCGCCGGCCAGCAGCAGCGTCCAGGCGCCCGCCATGAGCAGGCCGGCCTGGGCGCCGGTGGCGGCCAGGTCCCCGCTCGGGGCGGCAGCGGTCACCGGGGCGGCCGCCGGGACGGCCAGCTCCACCGCGAGGGTCGCCCAGCGGCCCGAGGTGCCGCCGGTGGCGATCACGGTGTGCGCGCCGGCGGGGACGTCCGCGGGGATGTCGGCCAGCAGGCGGGCGACGCCGTTCTCGTCCGCGACGGCGGTGCCGAGGAACACCGGGTCGGAGTGCAGGTAGAACGCGACGGTCTCACCGGGCTCGAAGCCCTCGGCGACCAGCTCCATCTGCTGCCCCGGAGCGGTGGCGGCCTCCGGCGTGTCCAGCACGGCCGTCGGGAGCGCCCCGACGCGGGCCGGCTCGCCGCCGACCGTCACGGTGAAGGTGGCGCTGGCGGCGCGGGTGCTCGCGGACTCGGGGAGCTCGAGGACCACGGTGTGCGTGCCCGGCGCGAGCACGCCCAGCGACGCCGGGATGACCCCGTCCGTCGCGAGCTGGCCCTGGCCGATCACGGTCGCGCCCTCGCGGAACACGAACGTGCTGGGCAGCACCGCCCCGCCGACGCGCGCCTCGAGCGTCACCTCGGTGGCGACCGGGACGGCGATCGTCGCCGGCACCGTGACGGTCGGGGTGACCTTCGTGACGGTGACCGTGCCGGAGCCGGTCGCGCCGGTGTACGGGTTGGTCTCGACCGCGATCGACGCGACGGCGAACACCGGCATGGAGCCCGGGGTCGGCACGTACGTCACGGAGACCGTGTAGCTGCCGACGGCGAGGCCGGTCAGCGGGACGGACGCGCGGCCCTTGCCGTCCAGCACCACCGCGTCGAGGGGCTGGCCCGTGGTGGAGCCCTTCGGCGTCAGCGTGACCTCGACCGAGCCCTTCGGGGTCGGCCCGCCCTGCGGACCGGCGACGGTCACGGGGACGACCACGTCGCGGCCGACGGTGACGGTCTGCGAGCCCACGGCGACGGTCGGCGTGGTGACGGCGGGCCAGGCGTACGCCCAGTCGCCGGTCGGCTGCTTGCCGGGGGCGGTGACGGTCATCCGCACCTGGATCAGCTTGCCCAGGTCGGCGGCGGTCGGCGTGTACGTCGGGGCGGTGACGGTGCGCTCGTGGTCCCCGATGACCCACTCGTAGGAGAACTGCGCGTCCTGGCCGTAGCCGACCGGGCGCGGCGTGAGCGTCTGCCCGAGCACCGCGTTGTTGCCGTCCCGGCCGTCGAGCTCGAGGTGGCCGTTCTCGATCGTGCCGAGCTCGACGGTCTTCGGCGCGCTGGTCTGCGGCACGGCGGTCAGCGGGGCGCGGGTGCCGGTGACGACGACGCGCAGCGCCTTGCCCTGGTCCGCGGCGGTCGGCGTGTACGTGGGCTGGGTGCCGACCTGGTGGCCGTCGACGGTCCACGAGTACGACAGCGTGACGCCCTCGGGGGCCCAGGTGCCGACGCTGGCCGACTGCTCGACGCCCACGGCGGGGTTCGTGGCGATGGCGACGGTGCCGGGCGTGATCGCGGAGACCACCTCGACCGACGTCGGGGCGGAGGTCGACGTCGCGGCCGTCTCCGTGCCCTCGAACCGGGCGGTGAACGTCTGCGCCTCGTCGACCTGGTAGGTCAGCGACGCGGTGCCGCCCTGCAGCGCCCGCGTGCCGATGGGCGCGCCGCCGGCGAGGAACGTGACGTCACCGGACTCGGCGCCGTCGACCGTGGCGGTCAGCGTGACCGTGTCGCCGGTGACGACGGTGGTGGCGGACACGCCGAGCGACGTGGAGGTCTCGGCCTGGGTGGACCCGAGGGTGAAGTTCCGCGTCACGCCGTTGTCGGGGAGGCCGCCGCACTGCACCAGCAGGCTGTACGAGCCGGTCGCGTAGCCGTCGTACGCGATCGTGAAGAACCCGGAGGTCGTCGAGCCCTGATGCACGTAGTCGTCGATGACGACGTAGTGGTAGAGGTTGTTCGGGCCCCAGAGCCGGTAGATCGGCGGCAGCGGATCGCCCTGGTTGTCGCAGTCGAAGTCGTAGGTGACGGTCGTGTCGACCGCCTCCTCGACGCCGTCGACCGTGGAGATGCCAGACGCGGCCGCGACGGCCTGGCCGACGGGGACGAGCGTCCCCAGGATGGCGAGGACTGCTGCGGCCGCTGCGGAGCGCCGGACGCGGCCCCGCCTCTCTCGAGCTGTGTGCACGGGTCTCCCCCGGGTGTCGCCGGGGTGTCCCCGGTCCGATGTGTGAACGGGGGCCTGATCGACGTGGACGCCGGATGTGTCAGGGAAACTGAGCCACGAGATCCAGGACGTAGGTCCTACCACCCCCGTGGGCGCATCCCTGGCAGCCTCCGGACGCCGGACGTACCGTGGTGAAGGTGTCGAGCCCTGACCCGACCCGGCCGGTCGACGACCGGGTCCTGCGCCGTGGGGACCTCGTGGTCGAGGTGCCCTCCCGGTGCGTGCGCGTCGGGGACCGCACGGTCCCGCTGACCCGGAGCGAGTTCGAGATCCTCGTGGCCCTCGCCGAGCGCGCGGGCACCCCGGTGTCGAAGGACGAGCTGGTGCACGCGGTCGCCGTCCACGGCCCGCACGCGGTGCCCGTGCCGACGGACGCGGACCGCCGCAGCATCGAGGTCCACATGGCGAACCTGCGCCGCAAGCTGGCGGAGCGGACCGGCGACCGGTCGGTGATCGGGACGGTCCGCGGGCTCGGCTACCGGCTCGCGCCCGAGGTGCGGGTGCCGGAGCAGCGGGACGGCACCACCGGCTGACCCGGCGGCGCCGTCCCCTCCCGGCGGCGCGACCCGGCGGTCAGCGCTGCGCGGCCGCCAGCGCGGCGCGCAGGCCGTCCGCGTCCAGGTCCGGACCGTAGGCGGGCATGTCGCGCTGGTACCGCCAGCCCTCCGCGAGCGGGCCCGCGTCCACGACGTCGAAGCCCCACCGGTCGACGAGCGACGTGACGAGCGCCTTGGCGTCCGCGTCGTCGCCGGCGATCGCCAGCGCGCGCCGTCCGGGCGTCCCGGAGGGCGTGCCGCGCGACCCGAGGTCGGCCGAGGTGATGTGGTTGAACGCCTTGACGACGCGGGCGCCCCCCAGGTGCCCGGCGAGCAGCTCGGAGCTCGTGGTGGTGCCGTCGTCGAGCTCGGCGACGTGGCCGTCCCGCTCCCAGTAGTAGTTGTTCGTGTCGATGACGACCTTGCCGGCGAGCGCGGCGGCCGGCACGGAGCGGTAGGCGTGGAACGGGACCGACACGACGACGACCTCGCCGTCCGTGGCGGCCTCCTCGGCGGTGCCGGCGCGCGCCCCGTCCCCGAGGTCCGCCACCAGGTCGACGAGCGTGTGCGGTCCGCGGGAGTTGCTGACGACGGCCGCGTGGCCGTGCTCGACGGCGAGGCGTGCGAGCGTGCCGCCGATGTTGCCGGAGCCGATGAATCCGATCGTGGTCATGACCGCCGCAACCCGGCAGGCCCCGGCGATGTTCCGCGCCGCACGCCGTGGGCGAAAAACCCTGGCAGTCGTCGTAGGGCGGACGTACGGTCGAGGCACACGGGAAGGAGGTGGTCCGAGACATGAAGTCTTCCAGGACGCGTGAGGTGACTGTCCGCTAGTCGCCCGAGCACATCGGACGGATTGCTCGATCCGTTCGCTGCTCCGCCGGCCCGAGCCGGCAGGGCGACGAGCGAATCTCCGGCAGTCACCGCAGCCCGTGGGAGCCGCGACCTCGTCCTTCGCGGCAGGGCCTCGCACCGAGGCCCGGCCCACGGGCTGTTCCCTGCCCGGGGGCGGGTTCAGCGGCCCGCGCCCCCCAGGCGGGCGAGCAGCCCGTCGCGCACCGCCGGCCACTCGCCTGCGAGCACCGAGAAGTACGCCGTGTCGCCGCGGCTGCCGTCGGGCGCGAGGCGGTGCGAGCGCAGGACGCCCTCCGGGACCGCGCCGAGGCGGGTGATCGCCCCGACCGACCGGGTGTTGCGGGTGTCGGCGCGCAGCGCGACGCGGACGCACCCCCACTCCTCGAACGCGTGCCGCAGCATGAGGTGCTTGCACGCGGGGTTGGTCGCGCCGCCCCACCAGCGCGGCGCGTAGAACGTGTGCCCGACCTCGACCCGCCCGACGCGCAGGTCGAGGTCGTAGAACGACGTGCTGCCGCGGACCTCGCCGGTGCCCGCGTCGAGCACGGCGAGGGCGATCCGGCCGGGCGCGCGGCGGGCCTGCTCGACCTCCGCCTCCCAGCCCGCGACGCCGACCGGCAGCGGCGAGGACATCCCGGCCCACACCCGGTCGTCGACGAACGCGGCCAGCCCGGGTGCGTGCTCCGGGGCCAGCGGGACGAGGTGGACGCCGTGGCCGGCGAGCGTGAGGTCGTGCTGCACGGGAGGAGCATCCCAGGGACGTGCTTGCCACCGCTAGGCTAATGGCATTAGCCTTCACGCTATGGACAGCACCCGCGAGACCCGGTTCCTCGACCGTCCGGACGGCGCGAGCCGGACGTGCACCGTCGCGTACGACGACACCGGCGCCGGCCCGCTCGTCGTGGCGGTGCCCGGGATGGGCGACCTGCGCCAGACGTACGACGAGCTGCGCACCGCCCTGCTCGCCGCCGGCTACCGCGTGGTCACCACCGACCTGCGCGGCCACGGCGACTCCTCGTCCGACGTCACCGAGCTCGGCGACGAGGCCACGGCCGCCGACGTCGCCGCCCTCGTCGAGCACCTGGGCGCCGGCCCCGCCGTCGTCGTCGGCAGCTCGATGGGTGCGTCCGCCGCCGCGGTGCTCGCCGCGGACCGGCCGGAGCTCGTGCGGGCGCTCGTCCTGCTCGGCCCGTTCCTCCGGGACCCGGCGTCCGGCCGCGCGGCCCGGGCGCTGCTCGGCGTCGTCTACCGGGTCCTGCTCGCCCGTCCCTGGGGCGCGGCCGCGTGGGCCCGGTACTACCGCACGCTGAACCGCGGGCGGCGGTCGGACCGGCTCGCCGCGCACACCGCCGCCATCCGCGCGAGCCTGCGCCGGCCCGGGTACCTCGCGGCGTTCCGGCGCCTCACGCTCGTGCTCACGCACGCCGTCGTCGAGCCCCGGCTGCCGCGTGTGCAGGCGCCGGCGCTCGCGGTCGTCGGCGCGCTCGACCCGGACTGGCGTGACCCCGCCGCCGAGCTCGCGTGGATCGGCACCGCGGTGCCCGGCGCCCGCACGCTCCTCGTCCCCGACGCCGGCCACTACCCCCAGCACCAGACGCCCGACGTCGTCGCGGCCGCCGTGCTCGACCTGCTGCGCGACGCCGCACCCGTGCCGGAGGTGCCGGGTGCCTAGGGCCGGGCTCTCCGCGGCCGCGGTCAGCAGGGTCGCCCTCGGGGTCGTCGACGCGGGCGGGCCCGGCGGGTTCGCCGACCTCACGCTCGCCCGGGTGGCCGCCGAGGCCGGCGTCGCGACCCCCAGCCTCTACAAGCACGTCGGCTCGCTGGCCGCGCTGCGCCGGGAGGTGGCCGTGCTCGCGGTGCGCGACCTGACCGAGCAGCTCGTCCGGGCCACGCTCGGCCGCTCCGGGCCGGACGCCGTGCGCGCGCTCTGCCACGCCATGCGGGACTACGCCCACGCGCACCCCGGGCGGTACGCCGCCGTGCAGGTGGCGGCCGACCCTGCGGACCCCGACGACGCCGGGCTCGCCGCCGCCGGGGCCGAGGTCGTCGGCGTGATCACCGCCGTGCTGCGCGGGTTCGAGCTGCCCGAGGAGCGTGCGGTCGACGCGGTGCGCGCCGTCCGCGCCGCGGTGCACGGCTACGTCACGCTCGAGCTCGGCGGCGGGTTCCGGCTGCCGCAGGACCTGGACCGCAGCTTCGCCGTGCTGGTCGACCTCGTCGTCGCGGGGATCGAGGCTCTCGCCGCCGCCTAGGGTGGGGGAGTGGTCCAGCTGAAGACACCCCGGGAGATCGAGGCCATGCGGCCCGCGGGCGCGTTCGTCGCGCGCGTGCTGAGCAGCCTGCAGGACGTGGCCCGCGTCGGCATGACCCTCCGGGAGCTCGACGCGCACGCGCACCGCCTGATCGACGAGGCCGGCGCGCACTCCGTCTACCTCGGGTACCACCCGTCGTTCGGCGCCATGCCCTACCCGGGCGTGCTGTGCACCAGCGTCAACGACGCGGCCCTGCACGGGCTGCCGTCCGACCAGGTGCTCGCCGACGGCGACGTGCTGAGCATCGACTTCGCCGCGCAGGTCCAGGGCTGGGTGGCCGACTCCGCGGTGACGTTCCAGCTCGGCACGCCCGACCCGGACTCGCAGCGGCTCATCGACGTCACCGAGCAGGCGCTCGCGGCCGGCATCGCGCAGGCACGGCCCGGCAACCGGATGGGGGACATCTCCGCCGCCATCGGGGAGATCGGGCGCGCCGCGGGGTTCGGCATCAACGCCGACTTCGGCGGCCACGGGGTCGGGCGGACGATGCACGAGGACCCGCACGTGCCGAACCTCGGCCGGCGCCGGTCCGGGCTCAAGCTCCGCGCCGGGCTCGTCATCGCGATCGAGCCCTGGTTCATGGCGGGCGGGGACGGGTACGTCATCGACGACGACGGCTGGACGATCCGCACGGCCGACGGCTCACGGGCCGCGCACGCCGAGCACACGGTCGCGATCACGCCGGACGGGCCGCAGACACGGGCCGAAGTCACCACGCTGGATGACACGACGGGCGCCGCCTATGGCGACCTGATGCCCTGTGTCCTGGAGGGAACGATCAAACCCTCCCAATCCGGCGCGGACTCTTTCCTGGTCGACTACAAATTCACCAGCGAGATCAGAGGCGAAGACCATCTGGTCACCTACACACTCGATCCGGAGTCAGGCGCCTATGTTCCCGACTTCGAATATGAGCCGGAAACCTGCGCAACGCTCATGTTCGATGCGCCGGGCAGCGATACGGAATAAGCGGCCCCAAAAGCGAAACTGAACAAATTTCACCGATTGCGTTCAGCGGATCGTCACCACGCCCATGCTACGGCGTTAAGCATGCTCCGCCAGTTGATTGCCATCCTCATTACCTGTTTTGCGATCGCCTTCGCATTTGGCGCGCTGACGGCTGTGCGCTGGCCATCCATCATGA
>JACXUT010000138.1 GCA_014763765.1 Micrococcales bacterium | reverse complement strand
CGCCGGTGCCTGGTCGGGGGTGGCGGGCCGGGAGACCGTCACGACGCGGCCGTGCGGGGTGAGCGTCCGCAGCACGGGCGCGAGGGCGAGCAGCGGGCCGGCGAGCGCCTCGGGGTGCGTGACCTCGCTGAGCGCGAGCACGACCGCCGCGAACCGGGTGCCCTCGGTGGCGTGCCGCCGGACGTCGAGGTCCCAGCCCTTGTGGTCGGCCGACGTCCCGGCGAGCAGGCGGGCGAGCGCGTCGGCGTCCGGCCCCTCGCCGAGCACGAGCACCGGTCCGTCGACGAGCGGGGCCCCGGCGCGGTACCGGTGCAGGCGCGCGGGACGCGGGAGACCGAGCTGCTTCGCGATCTTCGCGGTGAGCCCGTCGTTGACGAGGTCGAGGTAGCGGTCGGTCGTCATCACACCGCCTCCAGGATCGCGGCGACGCCGAGGCCGCCGGCGGCGCACACGGACACCAGGGCCCGCACCGGCCGGTCCTCGCCGGCGGCCAGCAGCTCGGCGCGACGGCGGTGGAGCTGCTGGGCGGTCGTCGCGACGATCCGCCCGCCGGTGGCGGCGAACGGGTGCCCGGCCGCGAGCGAGGAGCCGTGCACGTTGAGCCGGTCGCGGTCGACGGAGCCGAGCGCGTCGTCCAGCCCGAGTCGCGTGAGGCAGAACTCCTTGTCCTCCCACGCGGCGAGGGTGCTGAGCACCGTGGCGGCGAAGGCCTCGTGGATCTCCACGTAGTCGAGGTCGGCGAGCGTCAGCCCCTGCCGGGCGAGCAGCCGCGGCACCGCGAACACCGGCGCCATGAGCAGCCCGTCCTCGCCGTGCACGAAGTCGACGGCGGCGGTCTCGGCGTCGACGACGGCGGCGAGCGGGGTCAGCCCGCGCTCGCGGGCCCAGTCCTCGGAGGCCAGCAGCACGGTGGACGCGCCGTCGGTCAGCGGCGTGGAGTTGCCGGCGGTCATCGTGGCCGGGGTGTCGAGCCGGGTGCCGAACACCGGCTTGAGCGAACCGAGCTTCTCGAGCGAGGTGTCCGGCCGCAGGTTCTGGTCGCGGACCAGCCCGCGGTACGGCGTCACGAGGTCGTCGAAGAACCCGGCGTCGTAGGCCGCCGCGAGCCGCTGGTGGCTGGCGAGCGCGAGCTCGTCCTGGGCGGCGCGGGTGATGCCCCACTGCGCCGTCGTGAGCGCCTGGTGCTCGCCCATCGACAGGCCGGTGCGCGGCTCGTCGGTGCGCGGGGTGACGGGCTTGAGGTCCCGGGGGCGCAGCGCGGCGGCGGCCTTGAGCCGCTGGGGGACGGACCGCGCCCGGGCGAGCGTCAGCAGCGTGCGGCGCAGCCCCTCGCTGACGGTGATCGGGACGTCGGACGCGGTGTCGACGCCGCCCGCGATGCCCGACTCGACCTGCCCGAGCCGGATCTTGTTGGCCACCGACACGACGGCCTCGAGGCCGGTCGCGCAGGCCTGCTGCAGGTCGTAGGCGGGCGTGCGGGCCGACAGCGGCGACCCGAGCACGGCCTCGCGGGTGAGGTTGAAGTCGCGGCTGTGCTTGAGGACGGCGCCGGCGACGACCTCCCCGAGCACCTCGTCCTGGAGGCCGTAGCGCGCGACGAGCCCGTCGAGCGCCGCGGTGAGCATGTCGAGGTTGCCGACCCGCGCGTACCGCCCGCCGGAGCGGGCGAACGGGATCCGGTTGCCGCCGACCACCACGGCGCGGCGCGTGGCCGGCGTCGGGGTCGTGCTGGGCGTGGCTGCCATGTGGGGGTCCTCCCGCATCGTCGTCGATGTCGTGCTGCCGGAAACGCCGTCGGATCGGGACTTCCGTCCCTTGCGTCGTGCCCGAAACCCACAGTACCTGATACCGTCGGTTCTGTGAGCCCCATCACACGGGACCCGTCGACGCCGACGGGCACGCGGCCCGCCGCCGACCGGTCCGGCACCGACGCCGGGCCCGTCCCCGCGCGCACCGACGACGGCCGCTCCACCCGCTGGGAGGACCACCGCGAGGCCCGGCGCGCCGAGCTCGTGCGGATCGCCCGCCGGGTCGTCCACCACACCGGGCCGGACGTCTCGATGGAGGACATCGCGTCGGCTGCCGGGACGTCCAAGTCGATCGTGTACCGGTACTTCACCGACAAGGACGGCCTGCAGCTCGCCGTCGCCGCGGCCGTGGTCGCCGACATCCGCGCCGCCCTCGACGCCGTGGCCGCCGACGCGTCCACGCCCCGTGACGCCCTGCGGGGCATGGTCGACACCTACCTCGCGATGATCGAGGGCTCGCCGCACGTGTACGCGTTCGTCACCCGCGGCGGGTCGGTCGGGGCGTTCCTCGACTCGGTGACCGAGCTCGTGGCGGCCCCGTTCGTGCGGGCCCTCGGCGGCGACGACGGACCTGCCGCGCCCGACGCCGCGTGGGCCCGGCTGTGGGCGTCCGGGGCCGTCGGGTTCGTGCGGGGAGCGGGGGAGAGCTGGCTCGCGTCCCGCGGGGCCGCGGGCTCGGCCGACGCCGCGCCCGACGACGCCGCGCCCGACGACCGCCAGGAGGTCGCCGCCCGCGTCGCCGCGTGGCTGTGGGCCGGCCCGGTCGGCGTCCTGACCCGCACCGCCCGCGCCGCCGGTGCCGCACCCGGCACCGCCGACCCGTCCCGCGTCGACGACGACGCACCGACACCAGGGGAGCACCGATGACCACCACCGCACCCCGGCCCTCCGCCGGACCCGCGACCCGCCCCACCGCCACCGTGCGCCCGTCCGGCGCCGGCCACGCGCCGTCCCCGGACGGCAGCGACGCGCACGTGGACGTCGCCGCGCTCACCGACGTGCTGCTCGGCCGCTACGCCGACCTGCGCCGCGGCGCCCGGGCGGTCGTCGCCGACCCGCGGTTCCAGCGCGTGGAGGGGCTGCCCGTCGCCGACCACCGCACCCGCGTGCTCGAGCAGCTCCGGCTGCTGGCCTCGGAGGGCGACGTGCTGCGGGCGTTCCCGACGGCGCTCGGGGGAGCGGACGACCACGGCGGCTCGCTCGCCCGGTTCGAGGAGCTCGTCGCGGCCGACCCGTCGCTGCAGATCAAGGCCGGCGTGCAGTGGGGGCTGTACGCGTCCGCGATCCTGCACCTCGGCACGCAGCGCCACCACGAGCGGCTGCTGCCGGGGGCGATGTCCGTCGACGTGCCCGGGGCGTTCGCGATGACGGAGACCGGTCACGGCTCGGACGTCGCGAGCATCGCCACCACCGCCACGTACGACCCGGCGACCCAGGAGTTCGTCCTGCACACCCCGTACCGCGCGGCGTGGAAGGACTACCTCGGGAACGCGGGGCAGCACGGCAACGCGGCCGTCGTGTTCGCGCACCTCGTCTCCCAGGGGCCGGCGGACCCGCGCCCGGTCGACCACGGTGTGCACGCGTTCCACGTCCCCATCCGGGATGCCGCGACCGGGGAGTTCCTCCCGGGCGTCGGCGGGGAGGACGACGGGTTGAAGGGCGGCCTCAACGGCATCGACAACGGCCGCCTCTGGTTCGACCACGTGCGCGTGCCGCGCGAGGACCTGCTCGACCGGTACGGCGCGGTGGCGGAGGACGGCACGTACACCTCCCCGATCCCCAGCCCGGGCCGGCGGTTCTTCACGATGCTCGGGACGCTGGTGCAGGGCCGGGTGTCCCTGGACGGCGCGGCCGTCAACGCCGCGAAGCTCGGGCTGGTCGTCGCGGTGACCTACGGCAACCAGCGCCGGCAGTTCGCCGGTGCGTCGCCGACCGACGAGGTGGTGCTGCTCGACTACGCCGAGCACCGCCGCCGGCTGCTCCCGCTGCTCGCCGAGACGTACGCGGCGACCTTCGCGCACGAGCACCTGCTCGCCGCGTTCGACGACGTGTTCTCCGGCCGCGACGACACCCCGGACTCCCGCGAGGAGCTCGAGACGCTGGCGGCCGCCCTCAAGCCGACGTCGACGTGGCACGCGCTGCGGACCCTCCAGACCTGCCGCGAGGCGTGCGGCGGCGCGGGGTTCCTCACGGCGAACCGGCTCACGTCGCTGCGCGCCGACCTCGACGTGTACGTGACGTTCGAGGGCGACAACACCGTGCTCTACCAGCTCGTCGGCAAGCGGCTGCTCGCCCGGTACGGCCAGCAGGTCGGCGGCGACCCGGCCGTGCTCGCCCGCCTCGTCGCCGGCAAGGCGGCCGACGCGGCACTGCACCGGATGCCCCTGGCGCGCGCCGCGCAGACCCTCGTCGACGCCGGCGACGCGCGCCGCTCCGCGGGGCAGCTGCGGGACCCGCACACCCAGCGGTCCCTGCTCGCCGACCGGGTCGCCACGATGGTCGCGGAGCTCGCGCAGGCGCTGCGCCCCGCCCGGCGGGCGGCCCCCGAGGTCGCCGCGCAGCTGTTCGACGCCCACCAGCACGAGCTCGTCGAGGCGGCGCGCGCCCACGCGGAGCTGCTCCAGTGGGAGGCGTTCACCCGCGCGCTCGACACCGTGCCGGACGCCGGCACCCGCCAGGTGCTCACGTGGCTGCGCGACCTGTTCGGCCTGACGGTGATCGAGCGGAACCTCGCCTGGTACCTCGTGAACGGCCGGCTGTCCGCCGGACGCGCCCGCACGGTCACGTCCTACATCGAGCGTCTCCTGCTCCGGCTGCGGCCCCACGCGCAGGACCTGGTCGACGCGTTCGGGTACGGCCCCGAGCACGTCCGGGCCGAGATCGCGTCCGGCGCCGAGGCGGCGCGGCAGGCCGAGGCCCGCGAGGCCCAGCGCGCGGCGCGGGCGGCCGGCACGGAGCCCGTCCCGGAGCCCAAGCCGGCGCGCTGAGGCGGGGGGGACCCGGCCCTGCCCGGGGCGTTCGGATCCGTTCGTCCGGGCACGCCGGACGTGTCTGCTCGAACGGATCCGAGCAGCACGCCCGGGGCGTGCCGGTGACACGGCTGTCCGCCATGTGGGTCAGGGGTGCGGCGGTCCGGGCCCCAGGTCCAGCATCGCCGGGTGACCTCACCGCGTGTCGTCGTGCTGCACGGCTACCAGGCCGACCCGGGCGCCCACTGGTTCGGCTGGCTCGCAGCGGACCTCGCCCCGGACGGCGTCGAGGTGGGCGTGCCCGCGCTCCCCGACCCGCACGCCCCCGACCCGGACGCCTGGGTCGCCGCCGCGCGCGCCGCGATCGGCAGGCCGGACGAGCGGACGGTGGTGGTCGGGCACAGCCTCGGGTGTGTCACGGCCCTGCACGCGCTGTCCGCGACACCGGGCGCGTGGCGGCTGGGCGGCCTGGTGCTCGCGTCGGGGTTCGACGCGCCGCCGCCCGCCGTCCCGGAGGTGGTGGCGTTCACGACGACGGCGCCCGACCACGCCCGCCTCGTCGCGTCGACGGCTGCGCGGCACGTGGTCGGGTCCGACGACGACGCGATCGTCGACCCGGCGCTCACCCGGGCGCTCGCGGAGCGGCTCGACGCCACGTACGACGTCGTCCCCGGCGGCGGGCACCTGCTGGCGCGCGAGGGGTTCACGACCCTGCCGGTGGTGCGCGACCGGGTCCGCGCCGCGCTGGGTCTGCCCGCGCGCTGACCCGGGTCGCGCTCGGTCCCGGCGCGCACGCCGCCTGCGCGCGCCCCTGCGCTCGCTCCGCCGCGAGAGGTCGGCAACCGGGGGTCCGGGCGCCCGGGGACGACCGTCTTCTGGCCTCTCGGCCTGCGCTCGCGGGGTCCCGGACGTGCGGGCGGGGTCGCGGACGCGTGCGGGCGGGGTCGCGGACGCGCGCTCGCGGGGTCGCGGACGTGCGCTCGCGCGCTCGTGTCAGGCGGGGAGCTGCGGCACCGCGGCGAGCAGCCGCCGCGTGTACGCCTCCCGCGGCTCCGCGAGCACGGACGCCGTCGCGCCCTCCTCCACGACCCGGCCGTGGTGCAGCACGACGGTCTGCTCGCACAGCCGCCCGACGACCGCGATGTCGTGCGACACCAGCACCAGCGTCAGCCCCTGCTCGGCGGCGAGCCGCTGCAGCAGCTCGACGACCTGACCGCGCACGGACACGTCGAGCGCCGACACCGGCTCGTCCGCGACCAGCACCGACGGCGACGGTGCGAGCGCCCGCGCGATCGCGATGCGCTGGCGCTGCCCGCCGGAGAACTGAGCCGGGTACCGGGAGACCACGTCCGGGTCGAGGCCCACCGCCGCCAGGACCTCCGCGACGCGCGCCCGGTGGTCGCCGGGGACGCGCAGCGAGCGCAGCGGCTCGGCGACGACGGCCCCGATCCGCATCCGCGGGTCGAGCGAGGAGCGGGGGTCCTGGAACACCGGCTGCACGTCCGTGCGCAGCCGGCGCAGCAGGCTGCGGTCGCGGCGGTCGAGGGACTCGCCGCGGTAGCGCACGACGCCGGACGTCGGGGAGTCCAGGCCGAGCAGCTGCCGCAGCAGCGTCGACTTGCCGGAGCCGGACTCGCCGACGATGCCGATGCTGCGGCCCGCCTCGACGCGCACGGACACGCCGTCCAGCGCGCGGGTGGTCCCGCCGAACACGCGGGTGACGTCGGCGGCCTCGAGCAGCGGGGCGGTCACGGGGTGCTCCTGTCGGGGCCGGCGGTGCCGGCAGGGCCGGCGGTGACGGTGTCGTCGGCGGATTCGGTGGGCCCGGCGGACTCGGCGGACTCGGCAGACTCGGCGGCCTCGGCGCGCGCGCCCGCGCCCGACCCCGGCAGCCCCGTCACCGCCCGGGCGGCGGCCACCAGCTCCCGCGTGTACGCGGCCTCCCCGCCGGCGAGCGCCGCGGCGACCGACGTGTGCTCGACCACCCGGCCCTCGCGCATGACGACGAGGTCCCGGGCGACGCGGGCGACCACGGGCAGGTCGTGCGAGACGAGCACCAGCGCCACGCCGGTGCGGTCCACGAGGTCGTCCAGCAGGTCGAGCACCTCGGCCTGCACGGTGACGTCGAGCGCGGTGGTCGGCTCGTCGGCCAGCAGCACGCGCGGCTCGCAGGCCAGGGCCGTCGCGAGCGCGACGCGCTGCCGCTGCCCGCCGGACAGCTGCCACGGGTAGGAGCCGAGGATGCGCTCGGTGTCGTCGAGGTGCACGAGCCGGGCGAGCCGGGCGGCCTCCTCGCGCGCCGCCGTGCCGCGCAGCCCGCGGTGCAGCCGCAGCGGCCCGGTGATCTGGCGGCCGACGGTCATCAGGGGGTCGAGCGCGGTCAGCGGCTCCTGGAACACCATCGCCACCTGGGCGCCCCGCACCCGCGCGAGCCGCTGCGGCGGCAGCGCGAGTAGGTCCTCGCCGTCCAGCAGCACGCGGCCTGTGGCGCGCATGCCGTCGGGCAGCAGGCCGAGCACCGCCAGGGCGGTCAGCGACTTGCCCGAGCCGGACTCGCCGACCACGCCGAGCCGGCCGCCGGCGGGGAGCGACCAGGTCACGCCGTCGAGCAGGCGGCGGCCCGTCGACGTGGTGACGGTGAGGTCCTCGACGGAGAGCAGGGGCGCGGCGGTCCGTGCGGGCGCGGGCGCGGCGTGGGGCGCGGTCACCGGTCACCTCGCAGGCTCGGGTCGGTGCGTTCCCGGATGCCGTCGCCCAGCAGGTTCAGGCCGAGCACGGTGATGACGATCGCGACGCCGGGCAGGATCGCGCCCCACGGCTGCACGAGCATCGTGGACTGCGCCTCGTGCAGCAGCCGGCCCCAGGACGCGTTGGGCGGCGGGGCGCCGAGCCCGAGGTAGGACAGGGACGCCTCCGCGAGCACCGCGCCGCCGCCGAGCAGCATGAGCTGGACGAGCAGCGTCGGCCAGACGTTCGGCACGACGTGCCGGCCCACGGTGCCCCACCAGCCGGTGCCGGCGGCGTGCGCGGCGGTGACGTAGTCCTCGCGCAGCACGCGCGCGACGTTGACCCGAGTGACCCGGGCGATGACGGCGGACCCGGAGATGCCGATCGCCCAGATCGCCGACGACAGGGACGCGCCCCGCACGGTGACGATGAGCATCGCGAGCAGCAGGGTCGGGAAGGCGATGAGCAGGTCGACGCCGGCCAGCAGGGTGACGTCGACCCAGCGCCGGGTCGCGCCGGCGAGGACGCCGACGGTCACGCCGAGCACCCCGGCGACCAGCATCGACGCGGCGGCGACGACCAGGGCGTTGCCGGCGCCGGTCATGAGCTGGCTCAGCAGGTCGCGGCCCAGGCGGTCGGTGCCGCCCCAGTGCGCGGCGCTCGGGCCGGCGAGGCGCGCGCCGGTGCCGGTGTCGTCCAGCGCGTACGGGGTCCAGACCAGCGAGACGAGGCCGACGAGGGCGACGACCCCGACCAGGACGGCGCCGGCCACGAGGGACGGCGGGAGCCGGCGGGCGCGGCGGGCGGCCGGATCGGCGGCGACGCCGGGAAGGGCCGCGCCGGCCGCCGTCGTCGGGGTGGCGAGCTCGGTCACGCCGCCACCTCCTTCGCCAGGCGCAGCCGCGGGTCGATCGCCCGCTGCCCCAGGTCGACGAGGGTGTTCGTCACCAGCACCACCGCGGTGAGCAGCAGCACCAGCGCCTGCACCACCGGCAGGTCGCGCGAGGTCACGGAGTCGAGCAGCAGCGTGCCGAGCCCGGGCAGCGCGAACACGTTCTCGATGACGACCGCCCCGAGCAGGGACGTCGCGAGCTCGATGCCGAGGATCGCCACGACGGGCACCGCGGCGTTCCGCAGGCCGTGTCGGGCGAGCGCGTGCCACCGCCCGTACCCGAGCGCGCGGGCGGTGCGCAGGTAGTCCTGGTCGAGGACGTCGAGCGTGGCGGACCGGACGTAGCGGACCATGACGGCCGACATCGCGATCGCCACGGTCACGACGGGCAGCACGAGCGCCCGCACCGCGGCCGCCGGGTCCTCCCAGCCGGTCCGCGGGAAGCCCCCGGCCGGCAGCACGCCGAGCCGCAGGGCGAACACCAGCACCAGCAGCACGCCGACCCAGAACACGGGCACGGCCACGCCGAGCTGGGACACCGCCGACACCGCGACCCCGACGGGCCCGTGCCGGTGCACCGCGGCGATCACGCCGAGGGGCACCGACACGAGCACCGCGAGGACGAACGCCGCGACGCTGAGCGGCACGGTGATGGGCAGCTTCTGCGTGATCAGGTCGGCCACGGGGAGCCTCGACACGAAGGACGTGCCGAGGTCCCCGCGGACCACCTGTCCGAGCCACTGCACGTACTGCGTCACCACCGGCTGGTCCGTCCCGAGCTCCGAGCGGAGCTGGTCGAGCTGGTCCGTGGTGGTGCCCACGCCCAGGGTGGCGCCCGCGGCGTCGCCCGGCAGCAGCCTGAGGACGACGAACACGACGACGCTCGCCAGGACGAGGGAGATCAGCAGCGAGCCGATCCGCAGCAGTGCGAGGCGCACGGTCTCAGGACTCCCGGACGATGTCGGCGACGTAGAACGACTCGGTCACCTGGTCGACGGGGAAGCCCGTGACGTCGGCCCGGGCGACGCGGATCTGCGGGTCCAGGTACAGCCAGGCGGACGCCGCCTCCTCGCCGATGGTCTCGTTGACCTGCGTCAGCAGGTCGACCTGCTCGGCCTCGGTGGCCGCCTCGTCGGCCTGGGTGACCCACTCCTGCACCTGCGGGTTGTCGTAGCCCCAGTAGAAGTCGGGGTTCGCGTACCAGAGCACGTCGCGCGGGTTCACGTGGCCCATGAGGGTCGTCTCGAAGTCGTGGTCCGTGTAGACCTTCTGGTACCAGGTGGCGTCGTCGATGGGGTTCGGCGTCAGGGTGACGCCCACGGCGGCGAGGTTCTTGGTGAGCAGCGCGAGGATCGCCTCGGTGGTGTCGTCCGGGATGTAGTCCACGGAGATCTCCAGGTCGCTCACGCCCGCCTCGGCCAGCAGCGCCTCGGCGGCGTCCGGGTCGTACGCGTGCACGTCGGCCTGGTCGACGAACCACGGGTCGGTCGGCGGGACCATCGAGCCGATGACCTGGCCGTAGCCGTCCCACACCGCCGACAGGATCGCCTCACGGTCGATGGCCTTGTAGAGCGCCTGGCGGACGCGGACGTCGCTGAACGGCGCCTCGCGGTCGTTGAACGCCCACAGCTGCTTGGTGGTCGAGGTGCCCTCGGTGATCGTGAAGTCCGGGTTGTCCTGGAACTGCACGAGCTGGTCCGGGGAGTCCTCCGCGATGACGAGGTCCAGGTCACCGGTGAGCAGCGCGTTGTTCAGCGCGGTGGTGTCCTGGAAGAACCGGAACGTCACGCCGGCGTTCTTCGCGGGCTCGCCCCAGTAGCCGTCGTACCTCTCGATGGTGAGGTGGTCGCCCTGCACCCACTCGACGAACCGGTAGGGGCCGGTGCCGTTGTCGCTGGTCAGCTCGGTGTCGCCGTCCTTCACGATCGTGACGGAGGCCAGGTAGAACGTCAGCCCCTGCGACGGGCGGGACAGGTCGAGCTCGACGGTGGAGTCGTCGACCGCGGTGGCCTGCTGGATGACGAGCAGGTCGCTCTTGCGGGCCGACTTCGACTCCGGGCCGATCGCCTCGGAGATGCTCCACACCACGTCGTCCGCGGTCAGCGGGGTGCCGTCGTGGAACGTGACGTCCGGCTGCAGGTGGAACGTGTACGTCAGGCCGTCGTCGGACACGTCCCAGGACTCGGCGAGCGTCGGGACGACCTGGCCGTCGACGTCCACCGAGGTGAGGCCCTCGAAGACGTTCCGGGTCATGGTCTGGGAGACGCCCGACGAGCCGCCGACGTTGCGGACCAGGCCGGTGGGCTCGTTGGTCGAGCCGATGACGATCTCGGCGGACGCGTCCGGGGTGCCGGCGTCGGCGGTCGAGCCGCCCGAGCCGGAGCCGGAGCCGCAGGCGGCCAGCGCCAGGGCGGCGACGACGGCCAGGGCGGCGCCGAGCGGGGCGCGGCGGGATCGGCGGGTGCTCACGGTGGTGGTCCTTCCGGGAGGGG
>JACXUT010000003.1 GCA_014763765.1 Micrococcales bacterium | reverse complement strand
GGACCGGGCTCGGGTGCGGGAACAGGGGCGGGGGCGGGATCGGTCACGGGCTCGGTCACGGCCTCGGCCCGGGCGCGGGCGACCGCCGCGTCGATGCGCGCCTGGACCCGCGCGGCGGAGCGGCGCCGCACGCGGCGGAGCGCCACCGGCACGCCGACGAGCAGCAGCAGGAGCGCGAGCTGCGACCACGGCACCGTCCACGCGGTGGCGGTCGCGACGGCCTCGCGCAGCGGCGCGTCGAGCGCGTCCTCGCCCACCGCGCCCGGCAGTGCGGACACGTCGACGTCGGTGCGCAGGGTCGGCCACGCGGGCAGGTCGACCTCGACCCGCGCGGAGTCCCCCGGCAGGAGCTCGCGCTGCGCGGTCTCGCGCGAGGCGGTGCCCAGCCCGAGCAGCCCGGTGGCGGTGGCGGTCGACGTCGCGCCGAGGCGGACGTTGCCGGCGTTCCCGACCGCGTAGGTGACGTGGACGTGCCCGCGGGCGAGCGGGTTCCAGGACGGCACCCACGTCGCCCGCACGTCCCGCACGGCGAGGTCGGCGGCGACGTCGCCGGTGACTCGCAGGTGCAGGCGGACGCCGACGCGGGAGGCGACCTCCACCGCGTCGCCGTCCGGGGCGAGCTCCGCGACCACGCCGGCGGGGTGGTCGCCCGGGGTGGCGTCGTCCGGCACCGCGACGTGCACCGGCACGACGACGCTGGACTCGGGCGGCAGCTCCAGGGCGAGCCGCCCGTCGGGGTCGGCCCGGGCCTCGCCGACGGGGCCGAGCGCGACCCACGAGCCGCCGTCCTCGGGCTCGCCGGTGGCGATGTCGAACGCGCCGCCGTCCCCCACCACGCCGTCGCCCGCGTACAGCACGAACGTCGTGGGCTCGGCGCTGAAGTTGCTGAGCAGCACGTGGTCGTCGACGGCGGAGCCGGGGTCGAGGTCGTGGCGCAGGGAGATGCGGCCGTCGGCACCGTCCGCGGCGGCGGGCGCCAGCGCCCACGTCACGGTCCCGGCGGGAGCGTCGTCGTCGGCGGCGCGGGGTGCCGCGGCGGCCGCGGGCGCCCCCAGGGCCACGGCGGCGGCGGGCAGCAGCACGAGGGCCGCGCGGGCGGTCGTGCGGAGCGGGGAGAAGCGCATGGGTCCTCGTCGGCGGGGGTGGCCGGCCGGGCAACCGGCCCGGCCGGCCACCCCCGCGGGTCAGGTCCCCGGTGTCAGTCCACCGGGAACAGCGAGAGGGTCAGGGTCCCGGCGTACGTGCCCGGGGTGGTGTCGACGGGGAGCTCGAGCACGAGCCCCGCGTCGACGTCGGCCGACCCGAACCGGCCCTGCGCCGTCGCCGAGGCGAGCGTCGCGGGGGTGTCCAGGCCCGGTCCCGAGCCCATCGACGTGGCGACCGCCGCGCCGGCCTGCAGGCCCGCCCGGGTGGTCGACAGCCGCGGCGACCACCCGAGGTGGTCGGCGCCGACGGAGACGGACCCCGAGGTGAAGGTGTACGCCTGCCCGGTGACGGCCCAGCCGGAGGCACCGGCCTGGGCGTTGGAGCGCGAGTCGGACACCGTCACCTGCGGCAGGGCGCCCGTGGAGCGGAGCCGGTCGCCGAGGTTCTGGGCCTTGGAGAGCGTCACGGCCCGGCCGTAGTCCGCCACCGACAGCGCGAGCACGCCGTTCTCCGGCTGCGGCACCGTGGCCTCCACCGGGATGCCCTGGGCCGTGTCCGGCTTGAAGATCCGCGGCAGGAAGTCCACGAGGTTCTGCGCCCAGGTGTCGAACCCGTGGGGCCCGACCGTGACGCCGGCGAACTCGTGCTCGATGCCCCGCTGCTCCAGCGTGTCCACCAGGCTCATCGTGAAGCTGTAGGTGAAGTCGCTGACGTCACCGGTGTAGATGCGTGCCAGCTTCGTCCCGGCGTTGATGGCCGCGGCGTCCGTGGTGGGGTAGCTGAACAGGAACCCGGAGAACGCCCCGACGTACGCGAACTCGCCCGGCCGGGTCAGCCAGGTGTTCAGGGTGTTCATCGCGCCCATGGACAGGCCGGCGATCGCCTGCTGCGACGGGTCGCTCGAGATCCGGTACGCGTCCCGCGCGGCGGGCATGAGGTTGTCGAACAGCTCCGCCTGGAAGTCGGAGACGTTGCCGTTCCCCATCACCACGACCATCGGGACGATGTCCCCGTTGCGGTAGTGGTTGTCGAGGATCTGCTTGGCGCGGCCGGTCTCCACCCAGTCGCCGTAGCTCTGGCCCGAGCCGTGGTTGAGGTAGAGCACCGGGTAGGGCTCGTCCCGCGTGGCGTCGTAGCCCGGCGGCGTCCAGACGAGCGCCTTGCGCTCCTCGTTCGCCACGGAGCTCTGGTAGCTGAGCGTCGAGATGGTGCCGCCCTCGCCCTCGGGCACGTCGGCGAGCATCTGGTCCGTCTCGCCCGGCACGAACAGCGGGCTCACGCCGGTGAGCGGCGTCGTGGTGTCGGCCGGGTCCTTCTGGTCGACCCCGTCGACGACGTAGCGGTAGTAGTAGTACCCGTCGAGCGGTCCGGCCGACAGGCGCCACCGCTCGCCGACCTTCGTCATCGGCACCCGGAACCACGCGCCGTTCGGCGCCCAGTTGGCCCACACGGTGACGTCCTTGGCGGTCGCCCACTGGGTGCCCGTCTCGAACGTGACGATGCCGTCGGCGTCGACGTGCGGGGTCGTGATCGACCCGGCGGCCGGCGCCGTGTACGGGGCGTCGAGGGTGCGGTGGCCCGGCGTCGCGGCGCCGTCCGACCCGCGGAACGCCCGGGACGCGAAGTCCCGCAGGTCCTCGCGCCAGGAGTCCCAGGTGGCCCCGGACTCGGGGTTCACGCCGTCGAACTCGTGGTCGACACCCGCGGCCCGCAGCTTCTGCAGGAGCTGGTAGGTCGGGTTGTAGGCGGGGTCGAGGACGTTGCCCACGTACACCCGCAGCAGGTCCGTCCCGGCGTTGACCGCCGCCGCGGTCGGCTGGTTGATCGACCCGTCGAAGTGGCCGGAGAACGACCCGACCGCCTCGAACGCGCCGGGGTCGGACACGAGCGTGCCGAGCGCCGTCGCGGCGCCCTCGCCGATGCCGGCGACGGCCTGCCCGCTCCCGTCCTGCGCGACGTGGTAGTCCGCGCGCGCCGCGACGGCGAGGTTGTCGACCAGCTCGGCGTGCGGGTCGGCGACGTCGACGTCGCCCATGACGACGACCATCGGCTCGAGCTCGCCCGCCGCGGCGAGGTTGTCGAGCACCTGGCCCGCGCGACCGAGCTCGGACCACTCGGCGGCGCTCTGCCCGTCGTCCGCCAGCAGGTACATCACGGGGTACGGCTCCGCGCGGTCCTCGTCGTAGCCGGGCGGCGTCCACACCAGCGCGGAGCGGTCCTGCCCGGTGACGGCGCTCGGGTACGTCATCGTCTCGAGGCTGCCGCCGCCGGCCTGGACGTCCGCCATCCACGCGACGGAGTCGCCGGGCACGAACAGCGTGTTCCACGTCGGCTCCGACGTGACGGCGACCGGGCTGGTGGGCTCCTTGAAGGAGACCTTCGAGCGGTCCGGCATCGTGGCGGTGTACTGGTAGTAGTACAGGCCGGGGGACAGCGGCCCGAGCCGGGCGGCGTAGTTGCTGCCGCTGCCGTCGAGGGCCAGGTTCGACCACGTCCCCGACGGGCCGATGTTGCCCTGCAGCTCCAAGCCGGTGAGCGTGCTGCCCGCGATGCTCTTGGCCGTGGCCTGCGGCACCGTGAACTGGTAGTACCCGTCGGCGAACGAGACCCACGGGTCGGGCGCCGGTCCGGCGTCCGCGGCGGTGGCCGCCGGTGCTGCGACGAGCCCCGCTCCCACGGCCGCCGCGGCGGTCGCGAGGGCGAGCCAGCGTGACGCCGGTGCCCGTCCGTGTCGAGTCATCACCATTGATTTCCTCTTCTCGGTCCACGCGCGGCCCGCGAACGGGTCGCGCCCCTGGTCCGCCGCGATTACATCGATGTAACCTCACGCGCCTTACACCGATGTAAAGCAGGAAGCGGACGACGTCCCACGACGATGTAGAACGTTGTCGGGATCTTGGCGCGGCCCCCGGCGCGCCGTCAAGGGTGCGGGTTCCTCAGCCCCGCGGCGTGCTGTCGCGCTCCACGACGCGCAGGTCGGCGTGGTGCAGCACCGGATCCGCCGGCCCCCGCCCGGCGATCCGCTGCGCGAGCAGCGTCACGGCGACGCGGGCGATCTCTGACCGGCCGCCGTCCACGGAGGTCAGCGACGGCGTCGTGTAGCCCGCGTCCTCGGTGTCGTCGAACCCGACGACAGCGACGTCGTCCGGGACCCGGAGACCGCGGACCTGGAGCTCGTGCATGGCGCCGATGGCCAGCGCGTCGTTGAACGCCACGACGCCGTCGGGCCGCACGCCGGTGCCCAGCACCCCGGAGATCGCCACGGCCCCGTTCGGCCGGTGCCAGCCGTCGTCCGTCCACGCCACGAGGCGCGGGTCGACCTCGATGCCCGCCTCCCGCAACGCCTCCACGTACCCCTCGTACCGGAGCGTCGACGTGCCGCGCGCGCCCTCGTGCGGGGCGCCGAGCACGGCGATCCGGCGGCGGCCGTGGCGCAGCAGCAGCTCGGTGGCGGCGCGCGCGCCCTCCCGGTTGCGCATCGTCACGTGGTCCACCGCGGGGGAGAACAGCTGCTCGCCGAGCAGCACCAGGGGGTAGTCGACCTCCACCAGCCCGGCGTCCGCGGGGTCGAGCGCCACGGGGCTGAACAGCAGGCCGTCGACGACGTGCCGGCGGGGGTTGTCGAGCGCGGCGAGCTCGGCCTCGCGGGAGAACCCGGTCGGGTCGATGAGCACGTGCAGCCCGCACGCGCGGGCCGCCGCCAGGATGTCGTCCGCGAGCTGGGCGAAGTACGGCTGCGAGAGCTCCGGCACCGCCAGCGCGATGAGCCCCGTGCGCCCCTTGCGCAGGCTGCGGGCGGTCTCGTTCACCTCGTAGCCCAGCTCGGCGATGGCCTCCTCGACGCGGCGCCGGGTGGTCTCCCGCACGTAGGGGAAGTCGTTGACGACGTTCGAGACCGTCTTGACCGAGACCCCGGCGCGGCGCGCGACGTCGCTCATCCTCACCACCGCGGGCCCCCTCTCCTCCACCGGGCGCGTGCCGGCACCTGCCGCGAGCCTAGGCGGCGCGCCGGACGTGCCCGGCGCGCGCGCTCAGGCCTGGAACAGCTCCTCGAGCCGCGTCGCCCGCCCGGAGACGAAGTCCGCCGAGGACCGCAGCCCGTCGACCGCGCGCGCCGTGGCCGCGGCGGCCTCCGCGACGCTGCCGACGTCCCGGCTCATGCCGTCGGCGACCGCCGACTGCTCCTGCACGGCGGCCGCGATGCCGGCCTGCCGCTCCCGGACGTCCTCGATCTGCGTGACGATCTCGCCGATGGCCTGGGTGGCGTGCGCGGTGGTCTCGGTGATGGCGTCGACCATGCCCGTGATCTCGTCGGTCGCCTCGTGCGTGCGGTCGGCGAGCGACTTCACCTCACCGGCCACCACCGCGAAGCCCCGGCCCGACTCGCCGGCCCGGGCTGCCTCGATGGTCGCGTTGAGCGCCAGCAGGTGCGTCTGCTCGGCGATGGACGTGATGAGGCGGCTGACGGTGCCGATGCGCTCGACGACCTCGGTGAGCGCCGCCAGGCGGTCGCTCGCGGTGGACGCCGACTCGACCGCCCGGGCCGTCCCGGCGGACGCGGCCGTGGAGCCCGACGCGATCTCGTGGATGCTGGCCGACATCTGCTCGGACGCGGCGGCCACCGACGCGGCACGGCCGGACACCCCGTCGGCGTCGTCGGCCAGCCGCTGGGCGAGCGCGGTGAGCGTCGACGCCGACCCGGTGAGCTCGTCGGCGACCTCCACGGTGGTGCGCCGCTGCACGTGCTGGTCGGTGACGTCGTCCCACACGCCGACGAAGCCCTCCGGCAGCCGGTCGAGGACGACGCGGAGCTCCACCGACCCCGACCCGACCGGCACCGAGGTGATGGTGGTGACGGGGAACTGCCGGCAGTCCCGGATGGTCTCGGCGAGCCGGACGCGCAGCGCCTCCATGACGTGCTTCCCGTGCTGGGCGACGATCCGCTGCGCGAGCACGTCGCCGGCGCGGTTGCGCTGGACGATGGTGCCGCTGTCGTCCGCGACGATCAGCGGGGCCGGCAGCGCGTCGAGCACCGCCTGGGCCCCGATGCGGGCGACGAGGGGGGCGACGCCGTCGGCGGCGGCCTGACGACGGAACACGCGCATGACCTTCTCCTCTGCGAGCGGGATGCCTGGTGCATCGACCGCCGCCGGGGCCTGCTGACGGGTTCGGCCTGGTCGGCGACCGGATCGGGACCTCGGTCCTGCTGCACCCGGGTGGCGGGCACCCGCGTCCGGGTGGCGGCTCCGGGCGGGCGGGTGAACGGCGGACCGTCCGGGGGCGCCGCGGCGGAGGACCTCCGTGCCGGCGCGCGTCAGGGCGCGGGGATCTCCCCGGAGCCCCGGGGGATCAGCGTCGTGCGCAGCCGCACGCCCTCGAGCACGGCGTCCGGCCGGGCGAGCTGGTCCAGCAGCAGCCGCGCGGCGCTGCGGCCGACGGCCACCGGGTCCTGCGCGACCACGGTCAGCCCCGGCTCGACGAGGTCGGCGAGCTCGACGTCGTCGAACCCGACCAGGGCGACGCGGTGCTGGACGCCGGCGCGGTGCAGGGCGCGGACGGCGCCGATCGTGGTGCCGTCGCGGCCCGTGACCACCGCGGTCGGGGGGTCGGGCAGGGCGAGCAGCTCCAGCACCGTGGCGGACGCGGCCTCGGGGGTCTCGACGTCGGTGCGCACGAGGGCCGGGTCGGCGGGGATCCCGTGCTCCCGCAGCCCGTCGAGGAACCCGGCGTGCCGCTCGCGCATGGTGGCGGAGCGCAGGTCGGTGACGTACGCGATGCGCCGGTGGCCGTGGGCGACGAGGTGGGACACGGCCTGGTGCGTGCCGCCGCGGCCGTCGGACAGCACGGCGGGCGCGGCGATGCCGTCCGCGGGCCGGTCGACCAGCACGACGGGGATGCCCTGGCGGCGCGCGACGGCGAGGTACGACTGGTCGCCGGGCGGCGGGGCGACCACCAGGCCGTCGACCTGCCGGGACCGGAGCTCCTGCACCAGGTCGGCCATCCGCTGGGGGTCCTCGTCGGTGCTGGCGGCGAGCACCAGCGACCCGCGCTCCCGCACGGCGTCCTCGATCTCGCGGTGGAGCTGGGCCTGGAACGGGTTGGCGACGTTCTCGATGACCAGCCCGACGGTCCACGTGGGGCCGCCGCGGCGCCGGAGGGTGGAGGCGGCGTGGTTGCGGGTGTAGCCCAGGGCGGCGACGGCCTGCTGGACGCGGGCCGCCGCGTCGGCGCCGACGTTGCCGGTGCCGTTCACGACGCGCGAGGCCGTCATGGGGCTCACGCCGGCCAGGCGCGCCACGTCCTTGATCGTCGTCACCGCTGCTCCCTCGCTGGTCGGAGGTCACGTTACCAAACCGCAACGTGCCGCGGGCGACGTTCCTGCTAGACGCCCCGCAGGTCGCGAGGTAGCGTTACCACCGCTGCAACCCGGGTCACGGCGGGCGGTGGCACGGCACACAGTCAGCGACGACGTGGGAGGAAGCTGTGACACGAACGAGGCTCCGGGTGGCCGGCGCGGCCGTGGCGGTCCTGGCAGGTGGCGCGCTCGCCGCCTGCGGCGGGGGATCGGGCGGCGACGACTCGACCTTCACGATCCTGCAGTACGAGACGACGTCCACCGCGCAGTACAAGGGGTGGCAGCTCGCGCTCGAGATGTTCCAGGAGGCGCACCCCGACGTCGACGTCGAGCTCGCGTCCACGAGCTTCGACTCCATCCGCTCCAACGCGAAGATCCTGCTCACCGGGGACGACGTGCCCGACGTGATGCAGTTCAACACCGGCAACGCCGACGGCGGCCAGCTCGCCGCGCAGGGCCTGCTCGACCCGCTCACCGACGTGGTCGAGGAGAACGGCTGGGACGACACCATCACGGGCTCGGTCGCGGCGCTCGCGAAGTACGACGAGAACGGCCACGCCGGCTCCGGCGACTGGTACGGCGTCCCGAACATCGCGTCGTTCTTCACCTTCTACTACAACGCGGACCTGCTGGCGGAGCACGGCTTCGACGCCCCGCCGCAGACGATGGCCGAGCTCGAGGAGATGTTCGACGCGTTCCTCGCGGACGGCGTCACGCCCGTCTCCAGCAACGCCGGCGAGCACGCCGTGCTCCAGACCTGGTGGCAGCTCGTCTCGGGCGACGCCGACCGGCAGGAGATCGACGACTTCATCTTCCTGCAGGGCGAGCCCGACGTGACGTCCGGTGCGTTCGCGTCCGGCACCGAGCGGCTCCAGGAGTGGATCGAGAAGGGTTACCTCGGCACGCAGCTCGCCGGGATCAAGGCCGACGAGATGGAGCGGGCGTTCATCGCCGGGGAGTTCCCCTTCATGGCCAACGGCACCTGGTCGTTCTCCCGGGTCGCCGAGGAGGCCGACTTCGAGTGGGGCACGTTCACGTTCCCGGGGGCGGCGCTCAACGCCGGCGCGTCCGGCCACCTGTGGGGCGTCCCGGCGAGCTCCCAGCACAAGGACCTCGCGTACGACTGGATCGCCACGACCCTGTCCCCCGAGGTGCAGAACGAGATCGCCGCGCAGGGCGGCATCCCCGTCGCCGGTGACACCGCCGCGATCGAGGACCCGCGCATGCGGGACATGAACGAGCAGTTCGACGCCATCAAGGCCGCCGACGCCCTGTCGTTCTACCCGGACTACCCGGTGCCCGGCCTGCTCGACTTCCAGATGAGCGGGCTGCAGGGCATGACGAACGGGTCGACGGACGCCGCGGGCTTCCTGGCCGGGCTCCAGGACTTCTACGACTCCGGCAAGGACTCCTGACCCGCCCGCGCCACGCGCACGGCCCGGGCCGGCACGACGCCGGCCCGGGCCCCCACTCCGGGAGACACGCATGACAGCCACCACCCCGCCGCGCGCGCGGCCCCGCCCCGCACCGGTCCACCGGCCGCGGCGACCCGTCAGCTACTGGGCCTACCTGCTGCCGATGGGCGTCGGGTTCGGCCTGGTCGTCCTCGTCCCGTTCGCCGTGAACGTCTGGTACAGCCTCTTCAGCTGGAAGGGCGGCGCCGCCCCGCGCACCTGGGTCGGGTTCGAGAACTACCGCGAGCTCATGCAGGACGACGTGTTCTGGCGCTCGTTCGGCAACACGCTCTACCTCATCGGCGCTGTCGCCGTGGTGCCCACCGTGATCGGCCTCGTGCTCGCGGCGCTGCTGTTCGACCACATCGGGCGCAGCTTCGGGGCCCGGGCGGCGTCGGTGCTGCGGGCGGCGTACTACCTGCCGCAGATCCTGCCCATCGCCGTGGCAGGCGTGCTCTGGAGCTGGATCCTCGAGACCCGCGACGGCGCCCTCAACTCGGTGCTGCGCTCGCTCGGCGTCACGACGCTCCCCGACTGGCTCGGCGACCCCGGCATCGCGCTCTGGTCGATCATGCTCATGCTGGTCTGGCTGCAGATCGGCTACCCGGTCGTGGTGCTCATGTCGGCGCTCCAGCGGGTCGATCCGGAGCTGTACGAGGCGGCGGAGCTCGACGGCGCCGGCTGGTGGCGCCGGTTCCGCGCGATCACCGTGCCGCACATCCGCACCGACATCTACGTGGTGGTGCTCACCGCCACGATCGGCGCGATGAAGCTGTTCGCCCCCGTGCTCATCCTCACCAGGGGCGGTCCGGAGAGCTCGACCTACGTGCCGTCGTTCTTCTCCTACCGGAACTTCTTCGAGCTGTCCCGCGTCGGCTATGGCGCCGCGTCCGCCACGGTGCTCGCCGTGGTGATCGGCCTCGTCGCCGGGGGCCTCATCTTCTGGCAGGCGCGATCCGTGGAGGCCGACCGATGACGACGACCACCGCCGCCGCCCCGGTGCGCCGGCCCGACCCCGCCCGGCGCCGGGACGGGCGCCGCCGCCGGTCCCGCGACCGCCGCCTGTCCGTCGCCCTGCTCGGGCAGCGCTGGCTGGTGCTGCTGCTCGCCGTGGTCGTCGGCGTGGGGATGCTGCTGCCGTTCTACCTGCTGGTCACGAACGCGTTCAAGACCGGCGCGGACTACTCGCGCCGCGGCCCGCTCGCGCTGCCGCAGGAGTGGACCCTGTCGGCGTTCGAGCGCTACCTGTCGAGCGTCGACTACCCGCAGCTGCTCGCGAACTCCGTGCTCATCGCGGGCGTCGTCGCGGTCGGCGGGGTCGTCCTCGCCATGCTCAGCGCGTACGCCCTCGGCATCGGGCGGGTGCGCGGCCGCACGTGGGTGGTGTTCGTGCTGCTGCTCGCGACGATCCTGCCGCAGGAGGCCCTGATCTACCCGCTCTTCTCCGGCGCGCAGGCGGTCGGGCTGCAGAACTCGGTCTGGTCGGTCGTCATCATCTTCGTGGTGCTGCAGGCCGCCTTCGGCACCTACCTGCTGAGCTCGGTGCTCGGGACGTTCCCGCACGAGATGCTCGAGGCCGCCCGCGTCGACGGCGCCAACCGCTGGGTGCTGCTGACCCGCATCGTCACGCCGATCATGCGCCCGACCATGTCGGTGCTGCTGGTGTTCTTCTTCGTCTGGACGTGGAACGAGTTCTTCATCCCGATGATCATGCTCATCACGCCGAAGGCGCAGACCATCCCGATCGCGCTGGCGGCCCTCAAGGGCCAGAACACCCTCGACGTCACCCAGCTCGCCGCGGCGTCCCTGCTGTCGCTGCTGCCGACGCTCGTCTTCTTCGTCCTGTTCCAGCGGACCCTCACCCGCGGCGTCACCGCCGGGGCCGTGAAGTGACCGCGCCCGTCCCGTCCCCGACCCCCAGGAGCTCCGCCGTGCCCCTCGCCACGCCCGCCTACGCCGTCCTCGACGGGACCCGGACCCGGTCGCTGAGCGCCGAGAACCCCACCGGTGCCCCGGGCGCCGGCGGCTCGGCCGCCTCCGCGCTCGGGCCGGGTCGCAAGGGCCGGCCGTGCGTGCCGGTGCCGGCCGGCGAGGCGCTGACCATCGCGGACATCGAGGGGCCCGGCGTCATCCGGCACCTGTGGTTCACGCTGCCACGCGACACCGAGGCGGGGCCGTACGTGCTGCGGGACCTCGTGCTCCGCATGACGTGGGACGACGCGGAGGAGCCGGCCGTCGAGGTGCCGTTCGGGGACTTCTTCTGCAGCGGGTTCGCCACGGCGTCCGTCATGACGTCCGAGGCCGTGGTCGTCGCACCGAACGGCGGGTTCAACTGCTACCTGCCGATGCCGTTCCGGCGGCGGGCGCGCATCGAGCTCGTCAACCAGCACGCCGGGGACATCCCGTACGTGTTCTACGAGATCTCGTACTCGCTGGACGACGACCTGGGCGACGACGTCGGCTACCTGCACGCCGCCTGGCGGCGCTCCGACCCCGCCGCGCCGCGCGGCACCGACCACGTCGTGCTCGACGGGGTGACCGGCCGCGGGGCGTACGTCGGCACCTACATCGGCGTCACCGCCCTCGAGCGGTTCTGGTGGGGCGAGGGCGAGATGAAGTTCTTCGTCGACGACGACACCGACCTGCCGACCATCTGCGGCACCGGCGTCGAGGACTACGTCGGCGGCGCGTGGGCGTTCCAGGACCACCTCGGCGCGGTCCCCGTGCCCCGCGCGCAGACGTTCAGCTCGGCGTACCTCGGCTACCACCAGCGGATCGTCGAGGACGGCACCGCGCACTCGCCGTACGACACGACGATGCCGCCGAGCCACGGCATGTACCGCTGGCACCTGCCCGACCCGATCCGGTTCGCCACCGGGCTGCGCGTCACGCTCCAGCAGATCGGCGACCGCGGCGGACGCCTGTTCGAGCGGGCGGACGACGTCTGCACGACGGCGTACTGGTACCAGGACACGCCGGGCGGCGCCCGCGAGCCGCTGCCGCCCGCCCCGCTGCGCGAGCCGCGCTGAGGCCCGGCGGTCACCGACCCGCGCCGGACGCGGCGCGGCGCGTGCCCGGGGTCCCCCGTGACGGACCCCGGGCACGCGTGTGCCCGGGGCAGGTCGGCGGGCGGCGGGTCAGCGCGCGGCTGCGTCGGCCAGGGCCGCCCGGTCGAGCGCGCCGCGCTCGAACGCGATCAGGGCGCCCGTGTCCAGGATCAGGCGTCGCGCCACGGGTCGCCCTCGTCGGGGGTGAGCAGGCCGACGCCGCCCTCGACCTACCTGATTTCGTGACCGGCTACGCTGGGCCGCACCAGCACCTCCGGACGAGAGGAACCCCGGTGGGAGACGCCCTGCCCCTCGTCGAGCTGCTGCGCGACGCCGTGGTGTCGCTGGCGCTCCTCCTCGGGGCGGGCACGCTGACGAGCACGTTGGTGCTCGCCGGTGCCACCACCCTCGCGGTCGCGGTCGCGACGGCGCTGCTGGCCCGCGGGCTGCGCGGCCTGGTGCTCGACGTCGCCGCGGTCCCCGCCGGGCACGTCCGCGCGACGGCCGACGCCGGGCCCTCCACGGCGCAGAGCGACCCCGACGCCCCGGGGCGGCCCCGTCCCCGGGCACCCGGCCTGCTCCTCGGCTGACCCACCCGTCCCGAGGCACCTCTCCACCCGACACCGCGCAGCGCGCGGTGACCGGTCGCCCGCGCGCACGGGTCGGTCGGCGGACGCGTACCCGCCCGTCACGACCGAGGACCCACCATGGACCTGCTCTCCCTGCCCCCCGTCGCCGCCGTGCTCGACACGGCCTACCGCGCCCTCATGGGCCTGACCCACCTGCTCGAACCCCTCGCCGGCAGCGGTGCCGCGGCCGCCGCCGTCGTGCTCGTGACCCTGCTCGTGCGCGCCGCGCTCGTCCCCGTCGGCGTCTCGCAGGCGCGCGCGGAGCAGACCCGGGCCCGTCTCGCGCCCCGGCTCGCGGAGCTCCGGCGGCGGCACCGCCACCAGCCCGAGAAGCTCCAGGCCGCGACGCTGCAGCTCTACGCCGACGAGGGCACCACGCCGTTCGCCGGGTGCCTGCCGGTGCTCCTCCAGGCGCCGGTGGTCGGCGTGATCTACGCGGTGTTCGTCCACCCGCAGCTCGCCGGGCACCCGAACGCCCTGCTGGGCGAGACGCTGGCCGGCGTGCCGCTCGGGTCGAGCCTCGTGGGCGTCCTGGGCGGCGGTGGCGCGTCGGCGGCGACCCTGCTCGTCCTCGGCGCCGTCGTCGCGGCCGTCGCGGCGGTGGGTGAGCTCAGCCGGCGGGCGGCGCGACCCGGGGGCCCGCTGGCGCCGTCGGCACCCGAGACCGGGGCGGGTGCGCCCGCGGGACCGCTCGCCGGACCCGGCGCGCAGCGGCTTCTCGGGATGCTCCCGCTGACGACGGCGGTGGTCGCGTGCGTGGTGCCGCTCGCGGCCGGCCTGTACCTGCTGGTCACGGTCGCGTGGACGTACGTCCAGCGCCGCGTGCTGCGCCGCCGGTACCCGCTGCCGCCGGCACCGCCCGCGCGCCCGGCCACGGACTGAAGTCCCTTCCGGGTGCCGTGCGGGCGGCGGGACGCTGGGCCAGGGCGCAGCGTCGCGCCCCAGCCGGTGGTCGAGGAGAACGCGCCATGAGCATCCGCATCACCCACATCCGCCTGTCCGACGGGGTCCGGGACCACGAGCACATCACCGATGTGCAGTGGACCAGCCTGGAGGACAACGACCACGGCGTGAGCCCCCGCGCCGCCGTGGTGAAGTGGATCGACACCGAGGGCGGCCACGCCTACGTCGGGCAGGGCCCGTCCTCGGTGCGCGTCACGACGGTGCACCCGGCCTTCGGGGCCGCGCACCTGCGGACGTGGGCGGACGGCGCGTGGACGGACAACCTCCTGGAGCTCCAGGAGTTCTGAGCGTCCGGCGCGGCGGGCGGCCTCGTACCATCACCGGGTGCCGCCCCGCTCGCCCCTGCCCCCGCGCCACGGCCTGGGGGCGGCGTGGGTCCGGACCCCGGACCGCGCGCGCGACCGGGTGGACCCGTGGCCGACGATGGGCGCCTGGCTGCGCGACCGCCTGCCCGGGCACGTCGACGTGCCCGGGATGCTGGCCTCGGGGGCGTTCGTCGGCGAGGACGGCCGGCCCGTGCGCGCGGACGACCCGTACGCGCCGCACCGGTTCGTGTGGTTCCACCGGGAGCTGCGGGACGAGCCGCCGGTTCCGGGCGCCGTCCACGTCGTGCACCGGGACGAGCGCCTGGTGGTGGTCGACAAGCCCCCGTTCCTGTCCTCGATCCCCCGGGGCCGGCACGTGCGCGAGAGCGTGGTGGTGCGGCTGCGCGAGGAGCTCGGCCTGCCGGAGCTGTCGCCGCTGCACCGGCTGGACCGCGTGACGTCCGGCCTGCTGCTGCTCAGCACCGAGCGGCGGTGGCGCGGCGCCTACCAGACGCTGTTCGAGCACCGCGCCGTCGCCAAGACCTACCGCGCCCTGGCGCCCCTGCGGCCGGACCTCGCGCTGCCCGTCGTGGTGCGCGACCACCTGCGCAAGGAGCGCGGCCGGTGGCAGGCGGAGGTGGTGCCCGGCGCGCCGCCGAACGCCGAGACCCTGGTCGAGCTCGAGTCCGAGGTGGACGGGCGGGGCGTCTACCGGCTGACACCGCGCACCGGCCGGACGCACCAGCTCCGGGTGCACCTGCTGGGGCTCGGCATCCCGATCGTCGGCGACCCGCTGTACCCCGAGGTGCTGGACGTGCCGGTCGACGACTTCTCCCGGCCGCTCCAGCTGCTCGCCGCGGAGGTGGCGTTCACCGACCCGGTGGACGGGTCGGCGCGCCGGTTCGCGGGCGTGCGCCGGCTGCCGCTGGCCGCGGAGGGCTGACGGGGCCCGGCCCTACCGGCGGGGGGTCACGCGCACGGGCACCGGCGCGCGTCGTGCCGCGACCCAGCGGCCCGTGACGGCCGCGGCGCCGGCCACGAGCGCCAGCACGGCCAGCGCGAGCAGGCCTCCCGCGTCGTCGGCGCCGGTCGTGGCGAGCGCGGCCGGCCGGGCGGCCGTCGGCGCCGCGGCGGCAGCGGGCGCGGCGGCCGGGGCCTCCGGGTCCGCGGGCGCGGCGGCGACCGTGACCGGCACCGACGTCACGGCGACGCCGTCCAGCAGCACCACGATGTGGTGGTCGCCGGCGGGCGTCCCGGCGGGGAGGTCGACGGTGACGCGCAGGACGCCCTCGCCGGACGTGCGCGCGGTCGCGAGGAACACCGGCGTGGAGTGCAGCTCGAGCGTGTACTCCGTGTCGGGCAGCAGGCCCCACACCTCCACGGTCACCGAGTCGCCGGCGACGGCGCTGTCCGTGGACGCCGCGATGGTGGGTGCGGCGATCCGGCCGGACGGGGGCGTCGCGATCTCGTACGGCTGGTACCCGGTCGCGTGCGCGGTGACGACGGCGTACACACTCTCCCCGACGAGGTCGCGCGTCGGCAGCAGCGTCGCCGCGGTGGCGCCCGGCACCGGCGTGCCGTCGGCCGTGAACCACTGGTAGGTCAGCGACTCCGGCTGCGGCGACCACGCGGCGGTGTCGAGCGTGGCGGTCAGCGAGCCGGTGAGGACGTGCCGGCCGACGAGCTGGGGCGCGGCGCCCGGGGTGAAGGAGCGCAGCGACACGGTCGGCGTGTAGTCCGAGCCGAGCGTCTGGTAGTCGTGGTGGCCGGCGGCGTGGAGCACGGCCTGCACGTACAGCGGCTGGCCCAGCAGGTCGAGGCCGGGGGTGAACGTCGCGGACGTCGCGCCCGGCACGGGCGTGCCGTCCGTCCGGTACCACTGGTAGTCCACGGAGTCCGGGACCGGGGTCACGCCGGCGGTGTCGAAGGCCGCGGTGAACGGGTCCCCGACGAGCCCGGAGCCGGTGACGGTCGGGCGGCCGACCCCGTCGAACGACCCGAGGTGCACCGTGGTGCTCGCCGTCGAGGTCTGGGTGTTGGTGACCCGGCCCGTCGCCGTCGCGGTGACGACGACGTAGAGCGTGGAGCCGACGTCGTCGGCGTCGGGGGTGTACGTGGCGAACGTGCTGCCGGTGCCGGACGCGACGACGGCGTCGACGGGGTAGCGGTGCCACACGTAGGTCAGCGTCTCCGCCGCCGGCGACCACGCGCCGGTGGCGGTGAGCGTCAGGGGCTGCCCGACCACGCCGCTGCCGGTGACGGCGTACGAGGGCGTGGCGTCGAAGCCCGGCGTCGCGACCGCTCCGGTCATGTTCGTGCCGACGACGTACGTCTCGCTGGTCCCGTCGCCGAACCACACCGCGGCGTACAGCGACTTGCCGAGGTCGGCCTCCGTCGGCACGTACACCAGGTCGTCCCGGTCGTCCGTGAGCTGCGTGCCGTCGGACCAGTACCAGTCGACCGCCGTGGTGACCGGCGTCGGGGTGACCTCCACGGCCGCGAGCGACACGGCCAGCGGCTGCCCGAGCCACGCGCTGCCGGGCACCGTCGGCGTGCCGGTCACGGCGTAGGGGACCGCCGCGGCGGGCCCCGCGGTGAGCAGCCCGGCGGCCAGCACGAGGGCGGCGGTGAGCGCGGCACGCACGCGGGTCAGGGGGCGACGACGACGGGCGACGGGCACGCGGGGCTCCTCGGTCACGGGTGGCTGTGCCTGGACCGTACCGTCCCGGGCGCCGGGAACCCGCAGGCCAGCACGCGTTTCACCCGGTCACGGCACCGTGAACGCGACCCGGGCCCAGGCGCCGACGAGCCCCCGGTCGGGGTCGGCGTACCGGACGGCGAACGTGTGCGCGCCCGGGGTCAGCCCGTGCACGGTCCGCACCAGCGGGGCGTCCGCGAGCACGTGCGTCCGGCCCGTGCGCACGCCGTCGACGGCGGCCTCGACGCGCAGCCCGGCGGTGCCGCCGAACCGCACCTCGAGGTCGTCCGCCACCCCGTCGCCGTCCAGCGCCACCGGGACGACCACCTCGCCGTCGGCCGGCGACAGCAGCTCCGGCGCCTCCGCGGTGTACGGGCCGAACGGGCCGGCCACCGGGGACTCGAGGTCGTCCACCCGCTGCACGACCACCAGGGTGACCGCGGTGCCCGCGTCCACGTCCGCCTGCACGGCGGCCCGCCACGCGCCCGCCTCGTCGGCCGTGGTGGCGCCGAGGACGGCGCCGTCGGCCGTCCGGAGCTCGACCACCGCGCCGGGCACCGCCGTCCCGGAGAGCGCGGGCAGGTAGTGCGGCTCGGCGAGCACGTCGACGACGGTCGGGGCGGCCGGGCCCTCGGGGTCGACGGGCACCTCCGGGTCGACGGGCACCTCGGGGTCGACCGGCACCTCCGGGTCCACCGGCGTCCCGGGCCCTGCCGGGGCGCCGGGGTGCACGGGTGCGGGTCCCGGCGGCGCCGCCGGGACGGGCGGGAGGTCCCCCGCGGGTGCGGCCGTCGTGCCGCCGCGGGTCCCGTCACCCTCCCGGGCCGGGCTCCGGGGCGGCGTGGCGTCGTCGTCCGGGGGAAGCTGCTCCGCGCCGTCCGGCACCGGGTCGTCCACCGGGGTGGCCGGGCCGGGCGGCTGCGGGCCCGGGGTGGGCGCCTCGGGCGCCGTGACGTCCGCCGCCTGCGGGGCGGGTCCGTCACCGCCGCCGAGGCGTGCCAGCCCGAGCGCACCGGCGGCGAGCGCGAGCACCGCCGCAGCGGCAGCGGCCGCGGTGGCGAGCGACCGCCGTGACGGGCGCAGCCGGCGCGGGGCGGGGGTGCCTGCCGCGCCGGCGGCGAGCGGCCCGCCGGGGAGGGCGACCGCGAGGGCGGGCAGCGGCCAGAGCAGCGCGCGCAGCCGCGCCCGGAGCAGGATCTCGGCCTCCGTGCCGACCTCGGCCACGAGGACCGGGCAGTCGTCGCAGGTCTCGAGGTGCCGGTCGAACCGGCGCCGGGCGCGCGGGGACAGCGCCCCGCGGTGGTGGTCGCCGACGCGCTCGGCCACCCAGCGGCAGTCGGCCCGCTCGGGCAACCGGGTCACGTGGGCCTGCAGCCACGCGCGCCGCAGCCCCTCCCGCGCGCGGTAGGCCAGGGCCGCAGCGGCGTTCGGCTGCAGGCCGATCAGCGGTGCGACCTCGGCCGGCGTCAGCTCCTCGAGCTCGGTGTACCAGAGCACCTCGGCCCACTCCGGCGGCAGCGACGCGTAGGCGCGGGCGAGCAGGGCCTCGTCGGCGAGGCGCTGGGCGACGGGCGGCTCGTCCACCGGCCCGTCGACCCCGTCGAGGCTGGTCGTCGCGCCCGCGCGGGCGGTCCACGACATGGCGACGTTGCGGATCGTCGCGTACAGGTAGGGCCGGAACGCCCCGTCGGGGCCGCGGCCCGCGCCGAGCGCCTCGAGGATCCGCGCGAACGCCTCGGCCACCAGGTCGTCGGGGTCGAACCGGTCGGTGATCCGGCGGGCGGCCGCGCGGCCCGCGTCCGCGTGCCGTCGCCAGAGCTCGCCGTACGCGTCGTGGTCGCCGTCGCGCACACGCTGCGCGAGCTCGGTGTCGGACCTCTCCGTCGCGGGCAGCACGACGTCCATCGCCTCCTGGGGGAACCGCCGGTGGGCTCAGGCGGTCCGGCCACCCAACCAGAGGTCCCGGACATTGCAGGTATCCGGTTTGTCCCGTTCACCCGAAGGGACGAATCCGACGAACCGGACTGCCGAACTCGCGTCATAGCGACCGCCCCCCGCAGTCCTGCACCGCAGGAGGGCCTTCCCGGCCCGGACCAGGTGCGAGCGGACGAGGGACTGACGTGGAGAACAGGCAGGGTGCAGGGCGCGCCGGACGGTGGGCGCGACGGTGGTCGCGCGGGTGGGCCCGCGGGTGGGCGCTGGGGCTGACGGTCGTGCTGGCGCTCGTCGCCGCCGTGGCCGGGGCGCCGGCGGCGGCCACGGCGGCGGGCGCCCCGGCGGCGGCCGAGGAGCCGCGGGCGGCGCTGAGCGTCGTGAAGTCGGTCGTGCCGACCGAGGCGCGCCCCGGGGACCGCGTGACCTGGACGATCGACGTCACGTGCGAGTCCATCGTGACGATGTGCGTCGACGCGGTGCTGACGGACGCGGTCCCCGCGCCGTTCGTCATCGAGCCGGACGGCGTGTCGGTGCAGGGGCAGCGCACGGGGTCCGCCGACGTGGCCGTGGACGGCGACGAGGTGCGCGTGGCCTTCCGCGAGACCGACGCCGGCCGGCCCGGTGCGCAGGGCATCGCCGCGGGCCAGAGCCTGTCCGTGCTCGTGCAGACCACGCTGCCCGCCGGCACCGACCGCTCGTGGGACGGCGCGTCCGTCGTGAACACCGCCGACGCCGTCGCCGCCAACGCGGACCCGGTGTCCGACGACGCGACCGTGACGGTCGTCGTCCCGGTGGACCCGGCCGTCGGCGTCACCAAGCGCTGGACCCCGTCGGACCAGGTGGCCGGCGACGGGGCGGACCTCACCCTCGCGCTGGGGGTGGAGAACCGGTCCCCCGTCGCGGCGACGGCGCTCACGCTGACGGACCCGGCCGCCGGCACCGCGCCCGCGTTCGGGCCCGGCACCCCGCTGGACCTGCGCGGCTTCGGTGACTGGACGGCGCCGGACGGTGCCACCGGCCTGACGGTCGAGCTGGTGACCGCGGCGGGCAGCACCACGGTCGGGCCGTTCGCGCCCGGCACCCCCGTCGACACCGGCGCGGTGGACCTCGCGGCCGTCACGGGCGTCGTCCTGCGCTTCACGGGTGACGACGCCGAGGCCCTCCCGCCGGGGGCCTCCGGCGCGGTCGCGCTCCGGCTCGGCCAGAACGGCACCGCGGACCGCGACGCCGTGACGCAGGTCCCCAACACGGCCGCGGGATCGGTCGCGACCGCGGCCGGCGACGCCACCGGCACGGCCTCCGCGACGGTGCAGCTCAACCCCGTGACGGTCGAGGTCACCGCCGGCAAGACCGTCGAGGGCCGCGCGCAGGCGCAGGTCGTGGCCGGCGCGGAGGCGGTCGTCGCGCTGAGCGCCGCCAACTCCTCCAACACCACGCTCGCCACCCTGACCGTGCGCGAACCGGGCACCGGCACCGACCCGTTCGGGACCACGGCCGCCGGCAAGCTCGAGCTGCTGGGCCTCGGGTCCGACGGCACGGGCACCGGCGCGGGCGCCGACTGGCCGGAGGGCGCCGTCGAGGCCGAGGTCACGTTCACCGGCACAGGCCCGGGCCTGCCGCTCACCGCGACCGTCGCGGCCCCGGCGGACGGCTCCGCCGGCACGGTCGGCTGGCCGCAGGTGCCGGCCGGTGCGGTCGTCACGGGCGTCCAGGTGGAGTACCGCGGCACCATGCCGCCGGGCGCGCGGGCGGTGCTGCCGCTGCGCGTCGCCACGGACGCCGGCTGGGACACCACCTGCGGCTTCCCGAACCAGGTGGCCGTGGGCGGCTCGGCCTCCGACGGCACGGTCGCGGCGGAGCGCACCGCGACGGCGACGCTCACGGTCGTGCCGCGCCGCGTCGTCACGACGACCGCGAAGACGCTGACGCAGGCGGTCGGCGGCGAGCAGGTCACGGGCGCCGTGGGCCAGGAGGTCGTCGCCCGGCTGACCGGCGGCATCTCCGCCGACACGACGGTGCCCGTGGGGCGGCTCGTGATCGAGGACGTCGCGGACGGCACCGCCGGGTCCAGCCTGTGGGGCGTCGCCGCGCTCGACCGCCTCGGGTCCGTCGCGGTCCCCGGCGGGTCGCAGGCCGAGGTGCTGGTCCGGGTCGGCGGGGCGTGGACCTCGCTCGCGGGGCCGACCTCCGACGCCTCCGCGCTGCTCGACCTGGCGGTGCCCGCGGGCGCCGACGGGGTCCGCGTCGTGTACACGCCGCTGACCGCCGGCGCGTCCCTGCCGACCACCGGCAGCTTCCGGCCCGTCGTGACGCTCGTGATGGTGCTGACCGAGGCGCAGGCCCCGGGGACCGCCCTGACCAACACCGCGTCGACCACCGGTGAGGGCACCGGCGTGGGCGAGGGCCTCACCGGCACCTCGGGCGACACCGCGACCACGACGCCCGGACCGGGCGGCACGCCCCTGGACATCCGCCGCGTCGACGCGAGCAAGCAGTGGCGCGACGCCGCGGCGCTCGTCCCCGTCGGCAACGCGACGGCCGAGGACGGCGACCGGCCGGCCAACCGCCTCACCATGCGGGTGCAGAACGTCACCGGCATCCCCGTGCCGACGCTGCGCCTGGTCGACCCGGACCCGCAGGTGCCCGCCAACGCGTTCGACCTGGTGGACGTGACGCGCCTGGCGGTCACCGCCCCGGAGGGCACGCGGGACCTCACCGTCGTGCTGCGCGACGCGGACGGCACGCCGCTGCGGACGGTGACGTCGGCCGCGGCGGTCGCCGCGCTGACCCGGGCCGAGCTCGCCGACGTGGCGCAGGTCGAGGCGCGCGCGGACGGCACGCTGCCGGACGGCGCCGTGCTCACCGTGGTCGCCGACACGGAGCTGCGGGCCACCACCCGCTCCGGCTCGCCGGTGCTCGGGACCGCGGACGGCCCCGCGTGGACGACCGTCGTCAACACGCTGCGTGGCGACCTCGGCCCCGGCACGCCGGACGACGCCGCGCGCGCCGACACCGTGCTGTACCCCGAGGCGCTGCAGCCGCTCGACGGCGCGCTCGCCAAGTCGGTGGACCCCGGCACGGTGTCCCGGTACGCCGCCGAGGACCGCACCGTGCGGCTCGCGCTGAGCGCGCGGCGCACGAGCGACGCGGCGGTGAGCCGCCCGTGGCAGTACGTGCTCGAGGACACGACGCCGGAGTTCTGGGACGCGGTGGACCTCGTGGGCCTGGAGGCGCTGTCCGGCGTGACCGCCGCCGACGGGACCGGCTTCACCGCCGCCGTCGAGTACCGCGTGGACGGGGCGTGGACCCCGGCGGTGACGTCGGAGCTGGCCCCCGGCACCGCCGCGGCCTCCCCGGCGCTCCCCGCGGGCGCGGGCGACCTGCCGGACGGCGTCGACCCGTCGGACGTGACCGGCCTGCGCGTCACGTTCACCGCACCCGAGGGCCGGTGGTTCGCCAACCGCGTCGTGGGCGGGTTCGAGGGCCCGACGGTCCTGGTCACGCTGGCGCCGCGCAGCACGCTGCGCAGCACCGGCGCGGAGGTCCCGGCGGGCACCGTCACGAACGTGCTCACCGGCTCCGTGCAGGGCGAGCACACGCCGTCGCCCGTGGTCCTGGACCCGGTCACCGCGCCGTACACCGTCACCGACGGCACCCCGGACGCCACGGTGACCAAGTCGCCGGTCACCACGACCACCGGCCCGGGCGCGGTCATCCCGTTCACGCTGACCGCGACCAGCACGGGCACGGCCCCGCTGGTCGACCCCGTGCTGACCGACGTGCTGCCGGCCGACGCCGAGGGCGCCCTGCTCGTCTACGACGAGCAGGCGTACGGCGCCGCGAGCGTGCAGGTCACGCCGGCCACCGCTGCCGCGGCGTCCGCCACGCCGACGGTGACGCTCGACGGCACCGCGCTGCGCGTCACCTTCCCGCCCGGCACCCGCCTGCTGCCCGGGGAGCGCGTGCTCGTCACGGTGCCGCTCGCCGTGCGGCCGGGCGTCGCCGCGGGCACGACGCTCACCAACGGGTTCGTGCTGACCGCCGCGGACGACCTGCGGCGGGAGGCGACCGCGACGGTGGAGGTCGTCGCGATGGCCACCTACCTGCGCGTCAAGGACGTGGCGGAGGACGTCGCCCCCGGCGGGCGGCCCACGGGCGTGGTGAGCACCGTCGGCGGCACCTGCACCGACGACGGCGGGTTCTACCGGAACCCCTGCCTGGTGCGGACGGCCCCCGGCGGGACGGAGACCTGGCGGATGCGGGTGACCAACACCGGCAACCTGCCCACCGCCGCGATCTCGCTCGTCGACGTGCTGCCGCACCCCGGTGACACGGGGACGTCGCGCTCGCAGAGCGGGTCGCCGCGCGGCAGCGTCTGGGCGCCCGAGTACCTGGGCGACCTCCACGTCGAGGGCGTCCCCGCCGCCGGCAGCAGCGCGGTGTCGTACCTGCTCGACGGGCGGACGTGCCGGTTCACCGGCGACCCGCGGTCGGCGGACCCCGTCGGCGACGGGTGCGCCGCCGACGTGTGGACGCCCGCCGACCAGGTCGACGACCTCGGTGCGGTGCGCGGGCTGCGCGTGGACGTCGACCTCGCCGCCGAGCCGCTCCAGCCGGGCGGGACCGTCACGGTGACCTTCCGCACCCGGTCCGCGACCGGGTACGACCGGGCAGCCGCCGACGTGGACGCCCCCGCGTGGAACACGATGGTGGTCAGCACGGCGAGCGTCTCCGCGTCCGGGCTCGTGCACGAGACGCTCGAGCCCAACCGCGCCGGTGTCGCCGTCGACCGCACGTACGCGCTCGGCGACCTCGTGTGGGTCGACCGGGACCGCGACGGCCGGCAGGGCGCGGACGAGCCCGGGGTGCCGGGCGTGACCGTCCAGGTGGTGCCGGCCGGGTCGGACGAGCCGGTCGCGACCACCGTCACCGGCCCGGACGGCCGCTGGCACGTCGACCTGCTGCCGGCGGGGGAGTACCGGGTGCGGTTCGTGCTCGACGACGCCACCGCCGCCCGGTACGTGTTCACGCGGTCGCTCGTGGGCGACGGGTCGGGCGACTCGGACGCGGGGGCCGACGGCTGGACCCGGGTGGTGCGGCTCGGCGCCGACGCACCGCGCGTGCGTCCGGTGGTCCCCGCGGACGGGCTCACGGCCGACTACGTCGACCCGACGGTCGACGCGGGCCTGGTCGAGCGCACCGTCCGCGTCGGGGACCTCGTCTGGGTCGACACCGACGGCGACGGCGTGCAGGACCCGGGCGAGCCGGGCATCCCGGGCGTCGTGCTGCGGCTGACCGGACCGGACGGGTCCGACGTGCTGGACGCGTTCGGCCGGCCCGTGCGGCCGGTGACCACCGACGCGGACGGCCGGTACGTGTTCGCGGACCTGCTGCCCGGGCGGTACCGGGTGACGGTCGACCGGCTGGCGTCCGCGGACGCGCTGCGGCCGTACGCGCCGACGCTCGAGGGGGCCGGGTCCGACCGGGCGCGGGACTCCTCGACGTGGACCGCGGACTCGTCCGCCCTGACCGGCGGCCAGGAGGACCTGACGCTGGACTTCGGGTTCGTGCCGGCCGACGAGAGCAGGCTCGCGGTGCGCAAGGCGGTCGCCGACCGGGTGTCCGGCCGCATCACGTGGGAGGTGACGGTGCTGTCCGCCGGCACCCGGGACGTGCGGGACGGGTTCACCGTGAGCGACGAGCTCGAGGCGGGCCTGCGGTACGTCTCCGCCACGGGTGACGGGTTCGCCTGCACCGTCGAGGGCCAGGTCGTCACCTGCCGCCACGACGGGCCGCTCGCGGCGGGCGGGACCGCCACGGTCCTCGTGGTGACGGACGTGACCACGCCCGGCGTCACGGTGGGCAACACGGCGGTCGTGCAGCCGGACGACCCGCACGGCACCGGCGTGCCGCCGGCGAGCGACTCCGCGGTGAGCGCCGCGCCCGCGGGCGAGCTGGCCCGCACCGGCTCGGACGCCGGGTGGCTGCTGCTGGGCGGGCTGGGCGCGCTGCTGCTCGGCGCCCTGCTGGTGGTGTCCCGCCGCCTGCGACGGGAGTGACGACGCCGGGCCGGCCCGCCGCACGCGCGGTGGACCGGCCCGGCCCGGTGTCAGGCGACGGCGGGAGGCGTGCCGTCGGGTCGCAGCACGACGGTCGACGTCGGCACGGGCCGCGTGTCCGGCACCGGGACGCCCCACACGGGCCGGCCGTCGGCGTCGAACGGCAGCACCTGCGCGCGGGCGTGGCGGTTGGGGTCCCACAGCGGGTCCCCGGCCGTCTCGGGGGCGGGCCGGGCGTGGTAGACGAGCACGACCCGGCCGTCGTCGGTCTCGGTGAACGAGTTGTGGCCCGGCCCGTACTGCCCGGTGGCGGGGTTGCTCACCATCACCGGCTCGGGGCTCTTGGTCCAGGACGCCGGGTCGAGCAGGTCGGCGGTGGCGTCAGCCGTCAGCAGGCCCATCGCGTACTCGGGGCCGGTCGCCGCGCCGGAGTACGTGAGCCACACCCGGCCGTGCCGGACCAGCACGGCCGGCCCCTCGTTCACCCAGAACCCGGCGGTCTCCCAGGCGTGCTCGGGCCGGCTGAGCAGGACCGCCGGTCCCGCGAGCGTCCACGGGTCCGCCATCGGGGCGATGTAGAGGTTCGAGTGCCCGCGGACCGCGAGGTCCTGCTGCGCCCACACCAGGTACTGCGTGCCGTCGTGCACGAAGGTGGTGGCGTCGAGCGCGAACGTCTCCCACCCGGTGTCCACCTGGCCGCGCTCGACCCACGTGCCCGTGAAGGGGTCCGGTGCCGTGTTCTCCAGCACGTACACGCGGTGGTTGAACGTCTCCGCGGCGCCGGGCGCGTCCGCGGTGCCGCGGTCGTCGGGGGCCGCGGCCAGGTACACGTACCAGGCGCCGCCCACGCGGTGCAGCTCGGGCGCCCAGATCAGGTGCGACATCGGGCCGTCGGCGTGGCGCTCCCAGATCGTCACCTCGGGGGCGGTCTGCAGCCCCGCGAGCGTGTCGGCGCGGCGGAGCACCACCCGGTCGTACGCGGGGTGCGACGCGGTGAAGTAGTACCGGCCGTCGTGACGCAGGACGTGCGGGTCGGCGCGCTGCAGCACGACCGGGTTCGGGATCTCCACGAGTTCTCCAACGTTGTACGGGTGGCGCCGCGACAGTAGCGCCGGTCCGCTCCGGAATTCAACGTTGTAAGGTCGCCACGTGGCAGCGCACGCAGGGGAGGGACCGGCGCCCACGCTCCGCGACGTCGCGGAGGTGGCCGGGGTCTCGTTCAAGACCGTCTCCAACGTCCTCAACGACCACCCGCAGGTGCGTGAGGCGACGCGCGCGCGGGTGCTCGCCGCCGTCGAGCAGCTCGGCTACCGGCCGAACCTGTCCGCCCGGAACCTCCGCCGCGGGCACAGCGGGGTGATCGGCCTGGCCGTCCCCGAGCTCGGCCAGGCGTTCTTCGCCCAGCTCGCCGACGACGTCATCCACACGGCGGCGGAGCGCGGGCTGGTCGTGCTGGTCGAGCAGACCGGCGGGGACCGGGAGCGCGAGCTCGAGGTGCTGCGCAGCCCGCGGCTGTCCCTCACGGACGGGCTGCTGCTGGCGCCGCTCGGCCTGACCGCCCAGGACGCCGAGGACGCCGCACCCGCGTCGCCGCTCGTCGTGCTCGGCGAGCCGCTGTTCGCCGGCGCGGTCGACCACGTGACGATGCGCCACGAGGACGCGGCCCGCGCGGCGACCGGGCACCTGCTGGGCCTCGGCCGGCGGCGGGTGCTGCTGCTCGGCGCCCACGCGGGGGAGACGACGAGCGTGGCCGGACTGCGCCACGCGGGCTACGTCGCGGCGCTCGCGGCGGCCGGCATCCCCGTGGACGACGCGCTGGTGGTGCCGATCGAGACCTGGGACCGGCCGAACGGCGCCCGCGCGATGGCCGAGGTCCTCGACGCGGGCACGCGCATGGACGCCGTGTTCGCCATGAACGACGACCTGGCGCTCGGCGCGCTGCGCTCGCTGCAGGAGCGCGGCCTGCGCGTGCCGCACGACGTGGCGCTGGTCGGGTTCGACGACGTGGCGGACGGCCGCTTCGCGTACCCGAGCCTCACGACGGTGGAGCCCGGCCGGCATGAGGTGGCGCGGCTGGCGGTGGAGTACCTGCAGGAGCGGATCGCGGACCGCCGGACCGGGCGGCAGCTCGCGCCGCGCGTGGTCGCGCCGGACTTCCGGCTGGTGGTCCGGGAGTCGACGACGCTCTGACGCCCGGCGCGCCCGCGCCCCTGACCTGCGGTCCTGCCCCCTCCCGGGGCCCGGGGTTGACAGCCCGGCGGGCGTCCCGGCACGATGCACTTACAACGTTGACTTACAACGTTGTATCGGGAGTAGACGTTCCGAAAGGTCCACCGCGATGAAGCGAACCCCCGCACTGCTGGCCGCCCCGGTCTGCCTGACGCTCGCCCTCGCGGCGTGCTCCGGCGGCGGCTCCTCCTCCGGCTCCGACGGACCCGTCGAGCTCACGTTCTGGCACGGCTACACCGAGGCCGACGGCGACGTGCTCGAGCAGATCGTCGACGACTTCAACGCCGCGCACGACGGCGAGATCACCATCACCACCGAGGTGAACCCCTGGGACGTCATCGACGACACGTTCCTGCCGGCCCTGTCCGCCGACAACGGGCCCGAGATCGTCGCCATGCCGGCCGAGCGGCTGCCGGTCTACGCCGACCGCGGCGCGTTCGTCGACCTGGACGACTTCTACGCCGGCGACGAGGCCACGCCCGACCTCAACCCGGGCGCCCTCGACATGGTCACCGTCGACGGCACCGCGTACGGCGTCCCCACCGGGTTCGTGCCGCTCACGATGTTCTACAACAAGGCCCTGTTCGCCGAGGCCGGCGTCGAGGTCCCGACAACCTGGGACGAGTGGGTCGCCGCCGCCGAGGCGCTCACCGTGGACGAGGACGGCGACGGCACGCCCGAGCAGTACGGCCTCGTGCTGACCGACCACGCGACGGTCGGCAACGGCGTCTGGCCCACGCTGTTCTACGGCAACGGCGGCGCGGTCGTCGAGGACGGCAAGGCCGTGATCGACTCCCCGGAGAACGCCGAGACCCTCGAGTTCTGGCACGACGCGATCGCGGCGACGCAGCTCAGCCCGACGGGCGTCGACGGCATCGCGGGCGACGGCCTGTACTCCAGCGGCCGGGTCGGCATGTACATCGGCGGCCCGTGGATGGCGTCGATCTCCGAGGAGAACGGCATCGACTACGGCATCGCGCCCATCCCGGCCGGCCCCGCGACGCAGGCCGCCTCCGCCATCGGGGTCGCGATGGCCCTCACCGAGCAGGCCGACCAGGCGCAGCAGGCGGCCGCGCAGGAGTTCTTCAGCTACTTCCTCGCGCACGAGCAGGCGGTCGCGTGGTCGCTCGGCTCCGGCTGGCCGCCTCTGCGCACGGACGTGACGACCGACGAGGTCGGCGAGAACCCCGTCGTCGCGGCGCTCACGGAGCAGGCGGAGCTCGGCCGCCCGCTGCTGCCCGGTGTCGTCAACAGCACCGACGTGCTGACCGCGGTCGACGACCTGACCCAGCGCGCGATGGCCGGCGAGCCGGTCGACGCGCTGCTGGCCGAGGCCCAGACCGCCGTCCAGGCCGCGCTCGACGACTGAGGCCCGGCCCCGCCGGACCCGCACCGCAGCCGGTCTCCCCCGCCCCGCGTCCCTGCCCGGGCGTCGGGGGAGGCCGGCCCCACCGAGAGGCACCACCATGAGCTCCGCGCAGGCCGTCAGCCCGCGTCGCCGGGCCTACCGCGCGCCCGCCCCGCTGGGCGGGCGGCGTCCCGCCACCGGCTCGCCGTCGTCCCGCAGTCCCCGCACCGGCCGCCGCCGTACCCGCACCGCCCTGGCGTTCCTCGCCCCCGCGCTGCTGGTCCTGGGCGTGTTCGTCGTCTGGCCGATGCTGTCCGCGCTCCAGATGTCGTTCACCGACGCGAGCGGCTTCGGGCAGGCCGAGTGGGTCGGGCTGGAGAACTACGCCCGGATCGTCACCGACCCGGACATCCGCGACGCCGTCGGCAACACCGTGCTCTACGCGGTGCTGTTCACGCCGACGGCGGTGGTGGTCGCGCTGGCCCTCGCGCTGCTGCTGAACGACCCGCGGCTGCCGCTGCGCGGCCTGTTCCGGACGGCGCTGTTCCTGCCGTTCATCATCTCGCTGGCCGTGGGTGCGCTCGCCTGGTCGTACCTCATCGACCCGCAGGTCGGGCTGCTGCACTACTGGCTGCGTGGCCTGGGCATCGACCTCGGCAACGTGCTGCAGGACCCGACGCTCGCCATGCCGGCCGTGGCGCTGGTCGCGGTCTGGAAGAACTTCGGGTTCTACATGGTGATCTTCCTGGCCGGGCTCCAGGACATCCCGGGCTCCCTGTACGAGGCGGCGAAGATGGACGGCGCGGGCGCCTGGTCCCGGTTCCGGCACATCACGCTGCCGATGCTGTCGAACACCACCGCGTTCGTCCTGATCTTCGCGCTCATCGCGGCCCTCCAGGCGTTCGACCAGATCTACGTCATGACCGGCGGCGGTCCGTACGGCAGCACCCAGACCGTCGTGATGGAGATCTACGAGTCCGGGTTCCGCAAGCTCGAGCTCGGGTTCGCGTCCGCCCTGTCCTACGTGCTGCTGCTCGCGACGCTGCTGCTCAGCCTCGTCCAGTTCGTGTTCTTCGGCCGCCGCGAGGAGGAGCGCTGATGTCCGCCGCCACCCTGGGGGTCGCCCGTCCCGCGCCCCGGCCCGCGCCCCGCCGCCGCCGGGTCCGCCCGTCGACGGTGCTGCTGACCGCCGCCGTCGTCGTCGCGACCCTCGTCGCGCTGCTGCCGCTCGCGATCGTCCTGTTCACGGCGTTCAAGCCGACGTCCGAGGTCAACGCGTTCCCGCCCACGCTGCTGCCCGACGCCTGGACCACGGCGAACTTCGCGCGGATCTTCGCCGACCTGCCGTTCGCGCGGCTGATCGGCAACTCGTTCCTGTTCGCCGGTGGGGTGACCGTCTTCGCCCTCGTGTTCGACTCGCTGGCCGCCTACGCGCTGGCGAGGATCGACTTCGCCGGCCGCAAGGCGCTGCTGGTGGCGATCGTCGCGACGCTGATGATCCCGTTCCAGGCGACGCTGATCCCCGTCTACCAGATCGTCAGCGACCTGGGCTGGGTCAACACCTTCGCCGGGCTGATCGCGCCGCGCGCCGCCGACGCCTTCGGGATCTTCTTCCTGCGGCAGTTCTTCCTGTCGCTGCCGCGGGACCTCGACAACGCCGCGCGGATCGACGGGGCCTCGGAGCTGCGGGTCTTCACGCAGATCGTGCTGCCCAACGCCCGGCCCGCGCTGATGACCCTCGCGATCTTCGTGTTCGTCAACAACTGGAACGACCTGCTCTGGCCGCTCGTGTTCACCACGCAGCGCGAGATGGGCACCATCACGTCCGGGCTGACGCTGCTCACCGGCCCGGGTGGCATCGTGCCTTACGGCGTCATGATGGCCGGCGCGCTCGTCGCGGTGGTGCCGCTGGTCGTGGCGTTCCTGTTCGTGCAGCGGCGGTTCATCGAGTCCATCGCCACCACGGGGCTCAAGTGAGCGCCCGCCGCTGGTTCGAGGACGGCGCGCTGCACTTCGGCCTCGGGGTGGAGGACACGTTCGTGCCGCAGTCCGGGCCGGGGGAGCGCGCGATCGACGAGTACGCGCTGACCGACCACTACGCGAAGTACGCCTCCGACCTGCAGCTCGCGGTCGACGCCGGGGCCACGTTCCTGCGGTGGGGGGTGCCCTGGTACCGGGTCAGCCCCGCCCCGGGGCAGTGGGACTGGTCGTGGGTGGACCGGGTGGTGGACAGGTTCGGCGAGCTGGGCCTGCGCCCGGTGATCGACCTGCTGCACTACGGCACCCCGCTGTGGCTCGACGGGCAGTTCGCGCACCCCGACTACCCGAAGGTCGTCGCCGAGTACGCCGTCGCGTTCGCCGAGCGGTACGGGGACGCGGTCACGGACTACACCCCCGTCAACGAGCCGATGATCCACGCGCTGTTCTGCGGGGTCTACGGCTACTGGCCGCCCTACCTGACGGGGGACACCGGCCTGGTGGCGATGGTGCGGAGCCTCGGCGAGGGGTTCGTCCGCACGCAGCAGGGCGTCGCGGAGGTGCTCGGCGACCAAGCGACGTTCGTGCACGTGGACGCCTCCATGCGGTACGCCGGGGACGTGGACGGCGAGCACCGCGACCAGGCGGCGCGGCTGCGCGAGCAGGCCCACCTGGTCGAGGACCTCGTCACCGGGCGCGTGGCCGACGGTCACCCCCTGCTGCCCGTGCTGCGGGGCGGCGGCATGGACGACGCGAGCCTCGCCTGGTTCGCGGACCAGGCCGTGCGGCCGCACGTGATGGGCGTCAACTACTACCCGCGCATCTCCACGGAGGTGTTCGAGGAGGGCGTCCACCACGGCGGCGGGTTCGCCGACCCGCGGCCCACCCAGGACGCCGGCGTGGCGGGGCTCGTCGAGGTGCTCACCGAGGCCGAGCGCCGCCACGGGGTGCCGGTGATGCTCACGGAGACGTCGGTCACCGCGCCCGTCGCCGACCGCGTCGCGTGGCTGCACGAGTCCGTCGCCGCCGTCCGCGCCCTGCGCGCGCTCGGGCACCGGGTGGTCGGCTACACGTGGTGGCCCGTGTTCGACATGTACGAGTGGACGTACCGCCACGGGACCGGCCCGCGTGCGGACCACCTGCTGACGATGGGCCTGTGGGACCTCGTCGAGGACGGCCGCGGGGGCCTGGACCGCCGCCGCACGCCCGTCGCCGACACGTTCCGCGCGCTCGCGCTGGACGCGCGCGCGAACGGGCGCTGAGCGGCGGTCCCGGCCGGCGTCAGCCCTGGGCGGGGAAGATCGCCCACACGTGCTTGGTGGAGTCGGTCGTGTACCAGCCGACGGACTGCGAGAGCCTCCGGGCGATCAGCAGCCCGAACCCGCCGGCGCCGACGGGCCGCTCGCCCGCGAGCACCGGCACCGAGTGCAGGTCCGCGTCGCAGACGTCGAGCAGGTAGTCGGTGCCGTCGGTCAGCAGGGACAGCACGGTCGGGGGCAGCCCGTGCTCGAGCGCGTTCGTCGCCAGCTCGGAGGCGACCAGGACCATGTTCTCGGGCACCTGGCCCAGCAGGTCCTGCGGTGCGGCGTGCCGGGCGGTGACCTCCGACAGGAGCTCGCGGCGCACCCGGGACAGGTCGGTGACGGAGTCGAGCGACCACGACCGGACGGCGGTGAACCGGTCCGGCGGCACCGACGCGGCGAGCCCCGCGTCGGTGGGTCCGCGGGAGCTCCCACCGCCGTGCTGCACCACGTCGCCTCCCCGTTCTCGAAGGATCTGCCGCATCGACGGTAGGTCCCGCGCCCGGTGCCCGCCACCGGTGCCCGCCACCGGTGCCCGGCGGTCCGGCGGGGCTCAGCGCGGCGGCGTCAGCCGGGTGTAGAACGCGGACGACGGGCTCGGCCGGTAGGCGGCGAACGGGGGGCACGCGACGAACCCCGCGCGCTCGTACAGCGCGCGGGCGGCCGCGAAGCCGTCCTGCGTCCCCGTCTCCAGGCTGACGCGGTCGTCGCCCTGCTCGGCGGCGAGCGCGAGCAGCCGGTCGAGCAGTGCGGCCGCGACGCCGCGCCGACGGGCCGCGGCCGCGGTGTGCATCGACTTGATCTCGGCGTGCCCGGGGGTGATCCGCGCGAGGGCGCCGACGCCGAGCAGCGTGCCGTCCGCGTCACGCGCCGCGAGGAACGTCACGTGGGGGGCGGCGAGCGCGTCGACGTCGAGCGCGTGCACGTCCTCCGGCGGGCTCTGCGCGTGCATCGCCTGCAGGTGACGCGTCAGCAGGGCCCGCACGTCGGGCGTGCGCGGGTCCTCGGGGGCGATCACGGGTGCGGAGGTGCCCCGGGCGGGGGCCGGCGCGGGCGCGGGTCGTGCGGTCACGCGCGGGACGGTACCCGGCGCGTGTTACGCCTCCGGGTCCCCGAGCAGCGACGCGCAGTGGTCCGGGACGTACGTGGACAGCTCGCGGGGCGGCCGCACGTACTCCTCGGACGCCGGCGGGCGCTCCGGCAGCACCACCGGGTCGTGGGGCACCTCCTGGTAGGGGATGGTCGACAGCAGGTGCGCGATCATGTTGAGCCGCGCGTTCCGCTTCAGGTCGGACTCCACGACGTACCACGGGCTGGTCGGCAGGTCGGTGTGCGCGAACATCGTGTCCTTCGCCCGGGAGTACTCCTCCCAGCGCGCGATCGACTCCAGGTCCATCGGGCTGAGCTTCCACCGGCGCACCGGGTCGTTCCGCCGGGACCGGAAGCGTCGGAGCTGCTCCGCGTCCGACACCGAGAACCAGTACTTGCGCAGCAGGATGCCGTCGTCGATGAGCATCTGCTCGAACCCCGGCGTCTGCTGCAGGAACCGGGCGCGCTCCTGCGGTGTGCAGAACCCCATGACCGTCTCGACCCCGGCGCGGTTGTACCAGGACCGGTCGAACAGCACGATCTCGCCGCGCGCCGGCAGGTGCGCGATGTAGCGCTGGAAGTACCACTGGCCGCGCTCGCGCTCCGTGGGCGCGGGCAGCGCGGCGATGCGGGCGACCCGGGGGCTCAGGTACTCGGTGATGCGCTTGATGGTGCCGCCCTTGCCGGCGGCGTCGCGGCCCTCGAACACGACCACCACGCGGGCCCCGGTGGCGCGCACCCACTCCTGGAGGGTCACGAGCTCCGACTGCAGCCGGAACAGCTCCGCCTCGTACACGGCCTTGGGCACCTTCGGCGTCATGCCCGGACGGTACGCCGCCGCCGCGCGCCGCGGGAGGTGCCGGCGGCGGGGACCTGAGCCGTGCTACTTTTGAGTAGCAGCCGCGCATCCCCGAGAGAGGTGGACGAGCGTGGCTGACGCCAGCCTGTTCGAGGTCGACACGGCGGAGCTCCGCCGCACCGGGAACGACGTGCTGCGCGTCGCCGACCGGGTGGCGGCCACGGGCGCCGCCCCGGTGGTCCCCGGGCCGGAGGCGTGGCGCGCGGGCCCGCTGACCTCCGCCGGGGCGCGGTTCGACGCGCGCTACCGCTACCTCCTGACGGCGCTCGCGGCGGAGGTCGACCACGCCGGCGAGCAGATCAGGGGCGCCGCGTCCGCCTACGACGAGGCCGACGCGATGGCCCGCGACCACCTCGCCGGTCTGCCGGCCCGCCCGTGATCGGCGGCGCGGCCCTCGCGACGTCCACCGACGCGCGGGCGCTGGTCCCGACCGACCCCGAGGCGCTCGAGGGCTCGGCGGCGGAGCTCGACGGGCGGCGCCGGGCTCTCGCGGGCGCGTCGGCCGACACGGCACGCGCCGCGTGCGACCGCTGGCACGGTGCCGCGTCCGAGGCCTGGGCGGCGCACCGCACGCGGCTGGTCGAGGTGCTCGACACGGTCGCGGGCGCCACCGACGTCGCCGGCGGGGTCCTGCGGCAGCACGCCGCCGTGGTCCGGTGGGCGCACGCCCGCGCCGAGGTCGCCGTCGCCCTGTGGGCGCAGGGCGAGGACCTGAGCGCGGCGTGGCGCCGCCGCGCCGACGTGGACCCGCCCGTGCTCGGCACGCCGTCGTCCCCCTCGTCCACCCCGGGTGCGACCCGCTGGCGGCCCCGCGTCGCCGACGTCGACCCCGGGGCGTCCCACCGGGCGCTCGCCGAGCAGGTGCTCGCCTCCGCCCGCGCGGAAGTCGTCGCGTCGGAGGCCGCCGCGGCGGGTGTGCTCGACGGGCTCTCCGCCGGCGTCCCGGACGGCGGGCTCCACCCCGGCGACTTCCTGCGCGGCGTCGCCGACTGGCTGACCTCCACCGCCGGCGCGCTGTGGCGGTACGGCTCGCTGCGCGCGGTCGTCGACGGCCCCGGCTGGGCGTCGTCGTGGGCGGAGCTCGGGACCTCGACGGTCGACCTGTACCACGCGGCGGGCGAGGACCCGTTCGGCACCGGGCGGGTGCTGCTCGACACCGACGGGCTCGCCGACCACCCCGGCCGGTGGTGGGGCGGCCACGCGCCCGACCTCGCGACGAGCCTGGTCACGGGCGGGTCGGCCGCCGGCGTCGCGGGCGCCGCGCGGATGGCGCGGTACCTCCAGGACATCGCCGACGGCGTGGACCGCGTCGCCGCCGGCGAGCGCTGGCTGGACGCGCTGCGGGCCGCCGGCGACGTCCGTGCGGTCACCCGCGTCGAGGGGTGGGCCGACTACCAGCGGACCTGGGCCGGACCGGAGGAGTTCCGCCTCCGGAGCGGCGACACGAGGATCTGGGCGGACGGTGTGCACATCGACCCGGACGCCGTGGTGGCGGTCGAGGCGAAGTTCGTCGAGCGACCGGGCGCCTCGATGTGGGAGGGGAGCGTGCCGGACTTCCTGCGGGACGACCTGCTCGCGGGGTTCGACGACGAGGTGGAGCGGTACGCCGCCGTGATCCGGGGAGGCGACAACCCGGTGGAGCGGCTGCGGATCGTGACGTCGACCCCGGAGGCGGCGGAGCACCTGCTGGCGCGCGCCCGGTCGCTGGTCGGAGACGGTCTGGACGTGGAGGTGGTGGTCCGCTCGTGAGCAACCGTCTGTACATCCGGGGGACGACCGCGGCGCCGCTGCCGGTGTCGTTCGAGGCGCTGGCGCGGGCCGCCGTCGCCCGGTGGGGGTCTGCGGCGACCGTGGTCCGCCGTCGCCCGCCGTTCCACGTGGAGGTCGAGGTGCAGATCGATCCGCCGGACGGGTCGGGGTTCCAGATCGACTACCTGCGGACCCGCACCGCGATCAGCACCGACGCGCTGCCCGACCGGTGGCCGGAGGTGGCCGCGTGGGTCCGCGCCGTCGTGCCGGACCAGGGCCGTCGACTCATCGCCTTCGACGCCGCGATGACCCTCCACGTGGAGCTGCTCCCGGGCATGCGGCCCACGGACGTCGCCTCCGCTGTCGTGGACCACGGGACGCCCGGGTGGGAGGCGCGCGACCCCGAGGTCGCCGCGCTGCTCGGCCGTGGCGGCCGGTCGCCGTGAGCAACAACCTGCTCGTCGCGTGCGAGGGGACGATCCCGCTCACCGCCGACCGGTTCGCCGAGGTGGCACGTCGGCGGTGGCCGGACGCGCGGGTACGGCGGCTCCGGCCGCCACGAGCCTCCGCGGTCAACGTCCAGGTGGTGGGTCCCGCCGGGGTCTACCAGATCAACTACTTCCGGGACCGGCGTTCCTTCTCGTGCGACGCCCTGTGGCCCGGGTGGGGCGAGCTCGCGGCGTGGTTGCGGTCGGTCGTGCCGGACGACGGCCGGCTGCTGGTCGCGGTCGACGCGGCGCTCACGATGCACGTCACCCTGACGCCCGGGATCACCGCGGCGGAGTTCGAGACCCGGGTGGTGCTCCACGACGCACCCGGCTGGGTCGAACGGGAGCCCGAGGTCGCCGCGCTGCTCGGGTTCGCGTGACCGCGGCGCGGGCGTGGCGGGCGGGCCGGGGTCAGCCGGTCGCGGCGGTGGCGTCCTCGTCCGCGGTCGCGCCGGTCCCGCCCGTCAGCAGCCGGTTGACGACGTACAGCACCACGCCGATCCCCAGCAGCACGGCGGCCCGCAGGTACACCGCCCCCTCGCGGCCCGTCAGCGGCGACGCCAGCGCCAGCGACACGACCGCCCCGACGACGGGCGCCCACGTCGGCGCGCGGAACGAGCGCTCGCGGTCGCCGTCCACCGTGCCGGTCTCGTCGTCGTCCGCGGGGCGGCGGCGCAGGACGAGCACGGCGACGTTGACCACCGCGAACACGAGCAGCAGGAGCAGGACGGTGGTGTCGGCCAGGCCGCCGAGGTCGCCGGTCGCGGTGAGCGTCAGCGCGAGGACCACCGTGAACGCGATCGCGACCACGGGGGTGCGGCGCCGGGAGTGCACGCGGCCGAGCGCGGCGGGGACGATCCCCTCGCGGGACATCCCGTACACCAGGCGGGACGCCATCATCATGTTGATCAGCGCGGTGTTCATGACGGCGAGCAGCGCGATGAGCGCGAACAGCCACGGCGGGAACGCCAGCCCGGCCACGCGCACCACCTCGAGCAGCGGCCCGGTGGAGCCGACCAGCACGTCCGTCTCCACCAGCATCGACGCCGTGAACGCCACCGCCAGGTAGATGGCCCCGGCCACCGCGAGCCCGCCGAACAGCGCCCGCGGGAAGTCGCGCCGCGGGTGCCGCGCCTCCTCCGCCAGGTTCACCGAGTCCTCGAACCCGAGCAGGGCGTAGAAGGCGAGCGCGGTGCCGCCGAGCACGCCCATCCACGCGGGGCCGTCGGTGTGCAGGTCGAGGGCGCGGGACGGGTCGCCGTCGCCGTGCGCGAGCGCCCACACCCCGATGCCGATGATGACGAGCAGCCCGCTCGCCTCGACCAGCGTGAGCACGACGTTCACGCGCACCGACTCGGAGACCCCGAGCACGTTGACGACCGTGATGAGCCCGAGGAACACCCACGCGGCCACGAGGGTCGGCACCCCGAACGGCAGCAGCTCCGCCAGGTAGTCCCCGCCGAACGCCCGCGCCGCCGCGGAGGCGCTGGTGATGCCCGACATCATGACGGCGAACGCCACGAGGAACGTCAGGAACGGCCGCCGGAAGGCGCGGTTCGCGTACAGGGCGGCGCCGGCGGCCTTCGGGTAGCGCGCGACGAGCTCCGCGTAGGCCGTCGCGGTCAGCGTGGCCAGGGCGAACGCCAGCAGGAACGGCAGCCAGATCGCGCCGCCGACCTGCTCCGCGACCGTCCCCGTCAGCGCGTAGATGCCGGCGCCGAGGATGTCCCCGACGACGAACAGCAGCAGCACCGTGCGGCCGATCGTGCGCCGCAGCTCCGGCTGGTCGCCGCCGGGCACCCGTGTGGTCTGCGTCATCGAGCCTCCCCCTCGTCGGGGGCCACTGTGCTCCTGCCCGCATCGTCGTGCGCGTCGAACGGTCCCCGGCGCTCGCCGGGCGCGCCACGACGGGCGCCCCTAGGCTCGATCGAATCAGGAGATCCAGCGACCAGGGAGAGAACGCATGAAGGGCAAGCTCGCATTCGTCCTCGGCGCCGGCATCGGCTACGTCGTCGGCACCCGCGCGGGCCGCGCGCAGTTCGAGAAGATCAAGGGGTGGGCGTCGGACGCGTGGCACGACCCGCGCGTGCAGTCCACGGTCGACGACCTCGAGTCGACGGCGGCGCGGTTCGCGAAGGACCAGGGCGTCGCGCTCAAGGACAAGGCGGTCGACGCGGTGAAGAGCGCGGTGTCCCGCGGCTCCGACGACGGCGCGTCCGCCGAGCCGTGGAGCACCGGGCCGGGCGCCGCGCCGGGCACCGGTGGCGGGAGCACGACGGGGCCCGACCGGGCCTGAGGCGGCCGGCGCCGGCTCAGGCCGGCGCCGCCCACCGGTGCACGGAACCATCCGCGAGCACCAGCACTCCGGAGGTCCCCGGCAGCCCACGGAGCCGGCCCGGTGCGTGCGCGCCCAGCACGACGGCGGCGGTCGCCCACACGTCCGCACGCTCGGCGGTCTCCGCGACGACGGTCGCCGACCGGATGGCCCCGCCGGCGGCCGCGCCGGTGCGCGGGTCGACGACGTGGGCCCCGCGGGCGGCGGGGCCCGACGTGGCCACCCCGCCGTCGGTCACGTCCACCCAGGCGAGCACCCGGCTGCGGTCCGCGGGGTCCTCCACGCCGACCCGCCACGGCAGACCGCTGCGGCTCCGCACGCCCACGTCGCCGCCCGCGACCACCGCCACGTCGCCGTCGAGGCCGGCCAGCGCGTCGAGCGTCCGGTCGACGGCCCACCCCTTGGTGAGGCCGGTCGGGTCGAAGCCGTCCCGCCACCCCCACGCGTCGACGACGCCGCCCGTCGTCGACCGCGCGACCACGCACCGCCGGTGCACCGCGGCGAGCTCCGGTGCCGCGTCGAGGCCGAGCTCCCCGCGGCGGTAGCGGCTCAGGTCCGAGTCGGGGCGGAAGGGGCTGAGCGCCGCGTCGATCCGCGCCACCAGGGCGAACGCCTCCGCCACGGCGCCGGCGGTGGCGGGGGCGTGCGCCGCCGGCCCGCGGACGTGCACGCTCCAGGGCATCGCCATGTGGTGGGCCACCCAGGCGCAGCGCGGCAGCCCGGCGGCCTCCCGGACCCGGGTGTCGCGCTCGGCGGCGTCGAGGTCGTCGCCCGACGGCGTCCAGGCCGTGGCGTCCGCGGCCGCGCTCACGCCTGCGCCGCCTCGTCCAGCGCCGCCTGCAGCGACTGCGCGTACGCCTCGCTCGTGTAGGTGGCGTGCGACACGAGGGCGATGTCGGCGCTCTGCGCGTCGAGCGCCTCGCTGTTGAGCGTCGGGATCGCCTGCCCGGAGATGCTCCGGGAGCGCCCGTCCGGGGAGTCCTGGGTCGCGCCGACGTCGGTGAGCCGGCCGTCGGTCACCGTGACCGTCACGGTGACGGTGCCGTACCGCATGGACGTGGACGCCGAGTACGTGCCGGTCGAGCCGGTCGAGCCGGACCCGGTCGAGCCCGCGGCGTCCGGGGTCGTCGCGCCGGCCGCGTCGCCGCTGCCGGCCGCGGAGCCGGACTGCGCCCCGGAGCCGGACTGCGCCCCGTCCCCGGCCTGCGACCCGGACGTCGCACCGCCCGCGGTCGCGGTCCCGCCGGCGGTGCCCGCCGTGTCGAGCGTCCGGCCGGTGCTCGTGGGGTACAGGAGGATCAGGCCGAGGCCGGACAGGGTGCCGGCCACGGCGACGAGGATGCGGCGCACGGGAGTCTCCTCTCACCAGGCGTAGGACTCGAGGTGGATCTGCCGCTCGGGCACGCCGGCGGCGCGCAGGTCGGCGACCAGGGCGGTGGACCAGGCGGCGGGTCCGCAGACGAACACGTCGTGGTGCACCAGGTCGGGCACGAGACGCCGCAGCGCGTCGGGTCCGGGGACGTGGCCGTGCTCGGCGGGCAGCCAGGGCGTGCCGGTGCGGGAGCGCGGGCCGGGGAGCGGGACGTACCGGAGGGCCGCGTGCTCCGCGAGCCACTCGGCGTCGGCACGCAGCGCGGCCTCCGACGGGTCGGTCGAGCGGTGCACGAGGGTGTCGGAGCCGGGCGTCCACGCGTTGTCCTGGAGCAGGGCGACCACGGGCGCGATGCCGGCGCCGGCCGCGAACGCCGCGATGCGGTGCCGCGTCCGGACACTCGTCGCCGTCCGGCCGAACGGCCCCTCGACGAGCACCGGCGTCCCGGGTCCCATCGCCGCGAGCCGGGCGCCGTCGTCGCCCCGGACGCCGATCGTGACGCGGAGCCCCGCGGTGGTGGGCTGCGCCGAGAGGCTCAGCGGGTGGCCGCGCGTCCAGCCGGCGCCGGTCCGGAACCGCCAGACCAGGAACTGGCCGGCCTCCACCCGGAGCCGGTCGAGCCGGCGCCCCGTGACGTGCACCGACACGATCGTCGGCGTCTCCTGCACGACGGCCGCCACGCGCAGCCGGTGGCGGGCGCTCAGCAGCAGCGGGCGCGCCACCCGGAAGGTCAGCAGCGCGACCAGCGTGAGCCCGTACAGCGACCACCAGTACGCCGCGGTCCAGGGGTGGGCGAGGAACGACGACCCGGTCCAGAGCTGGTGCGGCAGCGCGAGCCCGATGCCCAGGTAGGCGTACAGGTGCAGCAGGTGCCACGACTCGTAGCGCAGCCGCCGCCGCGCGGCACGCACGGACAGCACGACGACGCCGGTGATCAGGGCGGTCCCGGCGACCGCGAGCAGCATGCCGGGCAGCGTGAGCGTCATCGACCACAGCTCCGCGACGGGACCCCGTCCCTCGGCCGACGCGTACGCCACCACGATGAGGACCAGGTGCACCGCGAGCAGCCAGAACGACGTGAACCCGGCCCAGCGGTGCCAGGTGGTGAGCCGGTCCTGCCCGAACGCGCGCTCGGCGGCGGGGATGCGTGCCATGCCCAGCACCTGGAGCAGCAGCAGCGCGCTGGCCCACAATCCCGCGAGCCGGCCCGCGGACCCCAGCGCGGTCGCGCCGCCCTGGAGCAGCAGCCCGGCGCCACCGGCGCTCACCCAGAACGCGGTGACGACCCCGAGGTGCGCACCCACGAGCCAGGCGACCGCGTCGCCCCACCAGCGTCGTCGCACCGGGGGGAGCAGGCGCCGGACGTGCCCTCCGCGGGCGTCCGGCGGGCGGGGCGACGGCGTGGTGTCGCCCGGCGCGCGCGGGCCGGGCACTGCGGTGGTCGGCGGAGCGCTCACGCTGCCCTCCCGGGCTGCCGGACCGGGTGGCTCCCGGTGAGGGCTCCTACGCTGCGGTCGGGTGCTCCACGTCCGCTGGAACGCGCCTGTGGTGCACCTGTGCGTGCGGGACCGCGGGTCGCCCCGCGGGCGGGCGGGGCGCGGCGGTCAGGACGCGGCCGCGCCGGCGTCGTCCGGCAGGGACCCCTGCACCTCGTCGACGATGCCGGCCATGGCCCGCTGCGCGGCGACCGGGTCGCCGAGCGCGACCGCGCGCGCCACGGCCTCGTGCCCGTCGAGAGCGGCCGGCACGGGCGAGGCGGGCATGAGGCCGAGAGCCGTGCGGCCGGACAGCACGGCCGTCACCAGCCCCGACAGCGCCCCGAACAGCTCGTTGCCGCTGGCGCGCAGCAGCAGCTGGTGCATCCGGATGTCGAGCGCGAGGAACTCCGCCTGCGTGGCCTCCCCGGCCTCGCCGAGCGCCCGCATCCGCTGCGCGATGTCCATGAGCTCCGTGCGGACCTCGACGGGGGCGTACCGCGCGGCGCCGGCGGCGGCCAGCGGCTCGACGGCGTGCCGCAGCTCGGTCAGCGTCCGCAGCTGCGCGAGCCGGCCGGGTCCCTCGAGCCGCCAGGCGATCACCCGGGGGTCGAGCACGTTCCAGCTCTCGATGCCGAGCACGACCAGGCCGACGCGCCGGCTGGAGCGCACCAGGCCGAGGCCCTCGAGCATGCGCATGACCTCGCGCGCGACCGTGCGGGACACCCCGAACTCGGCGCCCAGCTCCTGCAGCGTCAGGACGGCCCCGGCGCGCAGCTCACCGGCGGTGATGCGGCGCCCCAGCGTGTCGAGGACGGTGCTGTGGAGGACGGCGGCGGGCACGCGTCCAGGGTAGGGCCGCGGACGGCGCCCGACACTATGAGAGCACCACATGTGGACAAAGGTGCTACCTGTGGGTGATGCTGAGCCGGTGGACACCGACGTCACCGAGGCCGAGACCTCACCGCACCGCACCGCCGCGCCGTCGGGCGCCGAGCGCCCCGACCTCGTCGTGGTCATGGGCGTCGCCGGCTCCGGCAAGACCACTGTCGCAGCACTCCTCGCCGGCCGCATGGGGGCGGCGTTCGCCGAGGGCGACGACTTCCACTCCCCGGCCAACGTCGAGAAGATGTCGGCCGGCACCCCCCTGACCGACGACGACCGCTGGCCGTGGCTCGGCGGCATCCGGGACTGGCTCGCCGAGCGCGCCGCCGCCGGCGAGAGCGCCGTCGTCCCGTGCAGCGCGCTGCGCCGGGCCTACCGGGACCTGCTGCGCGAGGCCGGGCCGGTGCGCTTCGTCCACCTCACGGGCAGCCGCGAGCTGCTGTCCGAGCGCATCCAGGGCCGGGCCGGGCACTTCATGAAGCCCGAGATGCTCGTGTCCCAGCTCGCGACCCTCGAGCCGCTGGCCGACGACGAGGACGGGTTCGCCGTCGACATCGACGCCAAGCCCGCTGCGCTGGTCGACGAGATCCTCCGGCGCCTCGGCCGCTGACCCGCACCTCTGCCCACCCACCACCGCCACCACTGTCGACGGAGACACCCATGACGCCTGAGGGCTGGACCCAGACCCTGACCGCCGGGCCGCTGCTCGGCATCGCGGCCGGCGCGATCGCCGTGCTGCTGCTGCTCATCATCTGGCTGCGGATGCACGCGTTCGTCGCGCTGATCCTCGTCAGCCTCCTCACCGCGCTCGCCACCGGCATCCCCGTCGGGGACGTCGTGCCGGTCATGACGTCGGGGTTCGGCTCCACCCTGGCCGGCGTCGCCCTGCTCGTCGCGCTCGGGGCGATGCTCGGGCGGCTCGTCGAGACCAGCGGCGGGGCCCAGGTGCTCGCCGACTTCCTCATCGGCAAGTTCGGGGAGAAGCGGGCGCCGTTCGCGCTCGGCCTCGCGTCGCTGATCTTCGGCTTCCCGATCTTCTTCGACGCGGGCCTCGTCGTGATGCTGCCGATCGTGTTCGCCGTCGCGCGCCGCCTCGGCGGGTCGCTGCTGCTGTACGGGCTGCCCGTCGCCGGTGCGTTCTCCGTCATGCACGTGTTCGTGCCGCCGCACCCCGGGCCGGTCGCGGCCACCGAGCTGCTGGGCGCGAACGTCGGGACGGTGCTGGCGATCGGCGTCCTCGTCGCGATCCCCACCTGGTACGTGACCGCGTACCTGTACGGCGTGTTCACGGGCCGGCGGATCTCGCTGCCCGTCCCGTCGATCCTCGGCGAGGCCGACGAGGAGGCCACCGCCAACCCGCCGTCCTTCGGCACGGTCGTCTCGCTGCTCCTGCTGCCGCTGGTCCTGATCTTCGCCAACACCGGCCTCGACGCGCTGCGCGCGGCCGGCGTGGTGGACGGCGACGCGCTGTGGGTGCAGGCCTTCCGTGCGCTCGGCCAGACGCCCGTCGCCCTGCTCGTCACCGTCCTCGTCGCCACGTACGTGCTCGGCCGGCGCCGCGGCCGGTCCGGGACGGTCCTGGAGAAGGTGCTCGACTCCGCGCTCGGCCCCGTCGCCTCGGTCATCCTCATCACCGGCGCCGGCGGCATGTTCGGCGGCGTCCTGCGCGCGTCCGGCATCGGCGACGCGCTCGCGGACGTGCTCAGCGACCTCGGTGTCCCGGTGATCGTCGCCGGGTTCCTCATCGCCACGGTGCTGCGGGTCGCCCAGGGGTCCGCGACCGTCGCGCTGACCACCGCGGCCGGCCTCATCGCGCCGGCCGTCGCCGGCGGCGGCTACAACGCCGTGGAGCTGGCGACCATCGTCCTGGCGGTCGCGGCAGGCTCGGTGGTCCTCAGCCACGTCAACGACTCCGGCTTCTGGCTGGTCGGGCGGTTCTTCGACATGGACGTGAAGACGACCTTCAAGACGTGGACCGTCATGGAGACGCTCATCGGCGTGATGGGCTTCGGCCTGGCCGCGGTGATCTTCGCGATCGCCTGACGGCCGGGACGGGCGGCGGGGGCGACGGGGAAATCCGTCGCCCCCGCCGCCCGTCCCGCCCTACGGTCGCAGCGGGCCCGCACGGGGCCCCGGCGGCCGCCGCGGCGTGCCGCGCGAGCGAGGAGCCGATGCGAGATGACCGCGCAGGTGCCGGTGGCCGGACCCGTCCGCCGCCAGACGACGACCCGTCAGCACCCGTGCAAGGAGCATCACCGTGTTCGACCTTCGCCTGTTCTCCGTCCGTGAGTCCCGCCTCCGCATCCACAACCCCCTGACCGCGCAGCAGCTCGCGGACTGGGGCGCCGGGCTCGACCTGCCACCCGGCACCCGGGTGCTCGACCTGGCCTGCGGGTCCGGCGAGCTGCTGTGCACCTGGGCCCGCGACCACCGCGTCACCGGCCTCGGCGTGGACCTCAACCCGGACTTCCTCGCCCACGCCCGGGCGCGCGCCGACGAGCTCGGCGTGGCCGGCGCCGTGCGGTTCGTCGAGGGCGACGCGTCCGGGTACGTGGCCGACGAGCCCGTCGACGTCGCGGCCTGCGTCGGCGCCACCTGGATCGGCGGGGGCGTGCCCGGCACGCTCGACCTGCTGCGCCGCAGCATCGTCCCCGGCGGCATGCTGCTGGTCGGCGAGCCGTACTGGCGCACCGTCCCCGCCAACCCGGAGCTGCTCGCCGCCTGCCAGGCGGGTGCCGTCGAGGACTTCCTGCCGCTGCCGGAGCTGCTCGCCTCGTTCGGGGAGCAGGGCTACGACGTCGTCGAGATGGTCTGCGCGACCGAGGGGTCCTGGGACCGCTACTGGGCGTCGCAGTGGCTCACCATGCGGCGCTGGGCGGACGCCCACCCCGGCCACGACCTGCACGACGAGGTCCGGCGGCTGCTGGCCACCGAGCCGCAGCAGTACGCCGCGGGGGTGCGGGCGCACCTCGGCTGGGGCGTGTTCGCGCTGATCGCGCGGTGACGCCGCCGGTGCCCGGGCGGGACGTCCGCCCGGGCACCGGGGTCAGGGCCGGGGCACGTTGCGCAGGTTCGAGCGGGCCATCGCCATGACCTCGCCCATGCCGCCGCCGAGGATCTCCTTGCTCATGGCCGCCGTGAAGCCGCTGAGCTGCTGGCGCGTGATCTTCGGCGGGATGGACAGCGCGCGCGGGTCCGTCACCAGGTCGACCAGCGCCGGCCCGTCGTGGGAGAAGGCCTCCCGCAGGGCCGTGCGGATCTGCGTCGGGTCCTCCACGCGCACGGCCGGGATGCCCATCGCCTGCGCGACCGCGGCGTAGTCGATCGCCGGGGAGTCCGTGCCGAACGACGGCAGGCCGTCGACCAGCATCTCCAGCCGGACCATGCCGAGCGTCGCGTTGTCGAACAGGATGATCTTGACGGGCAGCTGGTAGTGCACGAGCGTCACGAGCTCGCCCAGCAGCATCGACAGCCCGCCGTCCCCGGCGACCGCCACCACGTGCTTCTGGCGCGCCCCGCCGTCCCGCGCCGCGAACGCCGCGCCGATCGCGTGCGGCACCGCGTTGGCCATCGAGCCGTGCAGGAACGAGCCGATGACGCGGCGGCGGCCGTTCGGGGTCAGGTACCGCGCGGCCCACACGTTGCCCATGCCGGTGTCGACGGTGAACACCGCGTCGTCCGCGGCCTCCTCGTCCAGCAGCACCGCGGCGTACTCCGGGTGGATCGGCGTGTGGTGCTCGACGTCCTTCGTGTACGCGCCGACCACGCCGGACATCGCCCGCTCGTGCTTCTTGATCATCGAGTCCAGGAACCGCCGCGACTTCTTGCGCCCCACCAGTGGCAGCAGCGCGCGGACCGTCTCTCCCACGTCGCCGACCACCGCCAGGTCGGTCCGGGTGCGCCGGCCGAGGTGCGTCGGGTCGATGTCGACCTGCGCCGTCCGGACGTCGGACGGCAGGAACTGGTCGTAGGGGAAGTCGGTGCCCAGCATCAGCAGCAGGTCGGCGCCGTCCATCGCGGCCTGCAGCGCGCCGTAGCCGAGCAGCCCGGTCATGCCGACGTCGAACGGGTTGTCGTACTGGATGTGCTCCTTGCCGCGCAGGCTGTGGCCGACCGGGGCGGCGATCTTGTCGGCCAGCGCCAGCACGTCGTCGTGGGCGCCGCGCACGCCGGCCCCCGCCAGGATCGTGACCTTCTTCGCGTCGTCGATCGCGTCGGCGAGCGCGGCCACGTCGACGTCCGCGGGGACGACGCGCGGCCGCCGGGGGCGCACCAGCTGGTCCGGACCGGGCGCGGGCGCCTCCTCGTCGGCGACGTCGCCCGGCAGCGTGAGCACCGCGACGCCCGGGGCGCCGTAGGCGTGGTGGATGGCGCTGCGGATCACCCGCGGCGCCTGGACCGGCGACGAGATCATCTCGGAGTACACCGAGCACTCGACGAACAGCCGGTCGGGGTGCGTCTCCTGGAAGAACTGGGTGCCGATCTGCGCGCTCGGGATGTGCGACGCGATGGCGAGGACCGGCACGCGGCTGCGGTTCGCGTCGTACAGGCCGTTGATGAGGTGCAGGTTGCCCGGGCCGCACGAGCCCGCGCAGACGGCCAGCCGCCCGGTGATCTCCGCCTCGGCCGCCGCGGCGAACGCCGCCGCCTCCTCGTGCCGGACGTGCACCCACTGGATGTCGGCACCGTCCTTCTGCGCCCGGCGGATCGCGTCCACCACCGGGTTGAGGCTGTCGCCCACGATCCCGTAGACGTGCGTGGCACCCGCTGCCACCACCTGCGCCACGAGCTGGTCCGCCACCGTGCTGCTGCGTGCCACCGCGTCCTCCTGTCGTCGTCGCGTGCTGGTCCGCCTCCATAGTCATCCCATGACTTGGGCGGTGCCACCGGGAAGCGTGTCTCGTGCCTCACGCGCGCGGCTCGCCGGACCCGGGCGGGGACGACCAGGACCCGGCGGACCCCGGACGACCTGGTGAAAGTCTGCGCAGGAACTGTGGACGACGCACCTGGGGCGCTCCCGCCTGGCACGCTCAGCACGTGGAACCGACCTCGGCAGGCGCCGCCCGGCGCGAGCTCACCGACTTCAGCCGCTGCCCGCACTGCGGGACGACGCTCGCCGGGCCGCGCTGCCGGGGCTGCGGGCTCGACCTCGGGGGAGCGGACGGTGCCCGCATCGCCGACGCGTCGCGCACCGCGGCGCGGGCGCTCGACGAGCGGCAGCGGCTGATCGAGGCGGTCCGGGCCGCGCAGGCGCGCGCGACCGTGCCGGGGGCGGCGGTCGCGCCCGCGGCGCCGGTCGTGCCGCCGGTCGGGACCGCGTCCCCGGTCGCGTCGTCCCCTGCGTCGCCGGTGGTGACCGCGTCGCCGGTCGCGTCGTCCCCTGCCTCGCCGGTGGTGCCACCCTCCGCGTCGCCGGTGGTGCCTCCCCCTGCGGCGCCCTGGGCGACGGGCCCCTGGGCGACGGGCCCGGACGTCCCCGGTGCGGGCGCGTGGCCCGGCGCCGCGCCGCAGCCCCCCGCCGGCTGGCCGGGCGGGCCGGGCGTGCCTCCCCCCGCCCGGCAGCCGGTGCCCCCGGCCGGTCGGCCGTTCGACGTCGCGCGCCTGTTCGCCCTCGCCGGCGCGGGCCTCGTGGCGGCGGCGTTCGTCGTCCTCGCGTTCTTCCTGCTCGGCGACGCGCCCGCCGCCCGGGTGGTCGTGCTGCTGCTCACGACGGCCGGCGCCGCGGTGGGTGCGCTCGCGCTCCGGCGCGCCGGCGTCACCGGGTCCGCGGAGGCGGTCGGCGGCCTGACCGCCGCGCTCGCGGTCGTCGACGCGTGGGTCGTGGGGGCGCTCGCCGGCGGGCGCGTCCAGCCGCTCGTCCTGGCGTTCCTGCTGCTCGCCGTCGGCGTCGGACTGCCCGCGGCGGGCCTCGCCACCCGGATCCGCTCGTGGACCGTCGCCGTCCTCGTGCTGCCCGCCGTCCCCCTGTGCGTCTCGGCGGCCGTCGGCGGCGGCTGGGCCTGGCACGTCGGGCTGCTCGCCGCCTCCCTGGCCACGCTCGTCCGAGTCCCCTACCGCCGCGCGGTCGACCAGCGGTTCGGCGCCCGGGGGGAGGTGGTCGACGGGCTGCTCGTGGCCCTCGCCGGCGTGCTGCTGCTCGCGGCGCTCGCGGTCGCCCCCGACCTGCCGACGGCCGACGGCTGGCCCGCCGGCGGGCTCGCGATCGGCCTGCTGCTCGCCGCGGTCGTCGCCGGTCTCCAGGCCCGCGCGGGCCAGGCGGCCCCGTGGACCGCGACCGCGGGGGCGCTGGTCGTCCTCGCCGCGTCGGCCGCTCCCCTCGACCTGGGCGCTCTCAGCATCGGCATCGCCGCGCTCACGGGCGCCGGAGCCTGGCTGCTCGTGACGCTGCTGCCCGCCGCGACGGGACGCGACACCGGATCCGACGCGCTGCACCGGGCGCGGGTGTCCGGCGGGTGGGTCGCGCTGGTGGTCGTGACGCTGCCCGGCCTGCTCGCAGCGGTCGCCGACGGTCTGACGCTGCTCGAGGCGCTCCGGATCCCGCCGCCCTCCAGGCTGCCCGTCGCGGCCTTCGACCCCGCCGGCGACCTCGCCGAAGGCGCCTCCTCGCTCGGGCCGGTGCTCGCGGTCGTCGTGCTCGCCGGTGCCTGCGCCGTGATCGCGGTGCAGCGGCTCGCCCCGGTGCTCGAGCGCCGCTGGGCGGCCCCCGCCGGCACGGTGCCCGGGGTCGTCCCGCCCCCCGGCGTCCCGCTGCCCGGCATCCCGCTGCCCGCCGTGCCGCGCGAGCCGTACGTCGTCACGGCGGGCCGCGCCTGCCTGCCCACCGCGGTCGTGCTGGCCGTCGCCGCGGCCGCGACGCTGCTGCGGCCGTGGTCCCCGGCGCTGCTGCTCGCCGAGCTGCTCCTGGCGGTGGCCCTGGTCGAGACGGCACGCCGTGCCCCGCGCCGGCCCGGACCGTCGCGCGCGGTCGCCGGAGCAGCCGGAGCGGTGGCCGGAGCCCCCGCTGCGGTCGCCGGCGAGCCGGCCGGCTGGGTGCCGTCGTCGGCGGCCCCGGCTCCCGGCGGGCCCACGCCCCGGAGCGCCCCGTGGCGCAGCACCCTCGTCGTCGCCGCGTTCGCGCAGCTCGCGGCGCTGGTGCTGCTGAGCTGGGTGGCGCGGCCGACGGTGCTCCTCGGCGCGGCGGCCGTGGTGCTGCTCCTGCTGCGGGCGCGCCCGCTCGTGCCCGCGCCGGTGCGGGGCGTCCTCGTCGGCGCCGGCGCGGCCTACGCGACGCTGGCGCTCGGCTTCGGGCTGGCGTGGCTGGGGTGGGACGGGTTCGGCGTGGTGGGGGGCACGGCGGTCGTCGCCGTGCTCGCCGCCGCCGTCGTGACCGTGCTGCCGCGGGTCGGCCGGGACACGTGGCTCGCCCTGCTCGTCGTGGCCACGGTGCCGGCCGCCGTGGCAGTGCTCGCGGTGGCCGTCGACCGGACCTGGTGGTCCGCGGGCGCCGCCGCCGCGCTGCTGGTGCTCGAGGCCGTGGTCCTCGACACCCGCGCGCGCCCGGTGCCGGCCTGGCTGCGGGTGCTGGCCGCGGCCCTCGTGCTGCCGACCGTGTCGGTGCTCGTCATCTGCGCCGGCGCGGTGCTGCTGCCCGGGTCGGGATCCCCGGTGCTGCTGCCCGTGGTCGCCGTCCTCGCCGCGGCCGCCGCCGTCGCCGCCCCGCCCGTGGCGACGCGGCTGCGGCGCCGGTCCCTGGACGTCTCGGCGGAGCCCGCCCGGGTGGCGCTCGAGGTCGCGGCCGCCGGGACCGCCGCGGTGGCCCTGCTGCTCGCCGTCCTGCGGGCCACGACCGGCGCGGACACCGTGCTGGTGCTCTGCGCGATCCTGGCCGCCGGTGCCACGGTGGTCGCCCAGCGGCCGGACCGGCGCCCCGTGTGGTGGGCCGCCGCGCTGCTCTGGTCGGGGGTGCTGTGGTCGGCGCTCGGGTGGTGGGGCGTCGGCCTCGTGGAGGCGTACACCGCGCCCCCCGCCGCCGCGGCCGTGCTGGTCGGGGCCCTGCTCGCGCGGCGGTCGGCGGAGCGCTGGCGCCCGCTCGTGCGCGCCGGCACCGCGCTGCTCGTGACGCCCACGCTGCTGCTCGCGGTCCTCGGACGGGACACGGGCACGCGGGCGGCGGCCCTCCTCGCCCTCGCCGCCGTCGCGGTGGGGAGCGTGCTGCTGTCCGACGAGGAGGAGGGACCCGAGCCCGCGCCGACGCCGGCGGGGCGCGCGTGGCGGGTGCTGACGGACGCCGTCCTCGTCGGTGCGGCCGTCGCGGCGCTCGCCGGCCCGGTGCGCGCCCTGCACCTGGCCGCGAGCACCCCGGCGGGGCCGGCGGCCGACGACGCCCGCCTGTTCGGGGCCGCGCTGCTGTGGTCGCTCGGGGGCGCGGTGCTGCTCGGCGTCGCCGGACGGTCGCTCGCCCGACGGCACGAGGCGGCGGTGGTCGCCGTGACGCCTCCGGGTGCCGCGTCGGGACCCACCGCACCGGGCCCCCGCCTCCGCTGGGCCCTGGCCCCGGCCGTCGTCGCCGGGACCGTCGGCACGCTCGTCGCTGTCCGCTCGTCGTGGGCGGCGGCGTGGACCGGGTGGGTCGTCGAGTTGCTGCTCCTGGCCCTCGCCCTGACCGCCGTGCGGTCCGACGTCCGGTCCGGCGGACCCGGTGCCCGATCGGCTGCCCGGCCCGACCTCGGGTCCGCCGCCGCGTCCGGCCCCGACCCCCGGCGACCGGCCGTCGTGCTGCCCCCGGGCTGGTTCCTGTGGCTGGCCGCGCTCGCCTGGGCGATCGGGGCGTGGAGCACGCGGCTGCTGCGGGTCGAGATGTTCGCCCTGCCGGTCGGCCTCGCCCTCACCGCCATGGGGCTCGTCGCGCTGCGCGCGGCCCTCCGGGACGACGCCGTCGCCGGTCCCGCGGGGCCCCCGGCGCGCTCGTCGGCCGGGTGGCCGGTGGGCGGGCGCACCTCCGCGGTCACCCTGACGCCGGGCGCGCTCGCCACGCTCGGTCCCTCCGTGCTGGCGATCTGGACCGACCCGATGACCTGGCGCGCCGTCCTCGTCGTGGTGCTCGCCCTGGGGTTCATGCTGCTCGGGGCGCGCGAGCTGCTCCGGGCGCCGCTGGTCGTCGGCGCGACCACCCTGCCCGTGGCGGTGCTCAGCGTGTTCGCGGCACAGCTCGGCGGCACGGTGTCGGCGGGCCCGTGGCTGCTGACGCTCCTCGCCGCGGGCGGGCTGCTGCTGGTGCTCGGGATCTTCGCCGAGCGGCGCCGGTCCGGGCAGGGTGCGCAGGACGAGCAGCCGCGCGTCCTGCGCTGACGGACGCCGAGGGGGACGCCCCGGCGGGCGGTCAGCCCGCGGGCGTGTCGTCGGCCGCGGGCGTCAGCCGCTCCGACCCGGGGACGTCCATCGGCACGGGGAGCGTCGAGCCGCCGGCCCGCCGGGGGGCGTCGTCGGCGGCGACCGGCGTCACGGCATGCGCTGCGGTGCCGCGCGCGGGGGCTGCCGACGCGTCGACCGTGTCCTCGTCGCCCGCGGCGGCCCGTGCGCCGGCCCCGGGCGCGGTGCCGCCCTCGGACGTGCCGCCCTCGGAGGTGCCATCGTCGTCCGGCCCCGCGCCGGCCGGCACCCGCGGGTCCTGGTTGCCGGCCCGCAGGGTGCGCAGCGAGGCGAGCACCGCCACCACGGCGAGCGCCGCCGACCCGACGACCACCAGGTAGCCGCCGTGCGACCCCTGCCGGTCGATCATGGACCCCGCGACCCAGGACCCCAGCGAGACGCCGACGCCGAGCGAGGTGCCGACCCAGGTCAGCCCCTCCGTGAGCCGCTCACGGGCCACGAAGTGCTGGACCAGCGCGTTGCCGTTCACGAGCGTCGGCGCGATCGCGAAGCCCACGACGAACATGACGACGCCGAGCATCGTCATCGAGCTCACGAGGACGAACAGCGACACCCCGAGGGCCAGCGCGACCATCCCGATCGCGAACCGGCGCCACAGGGGCGTCACCCAGTGCCGTGCGCCGTAGAGCAGGCCGGAGATCATCGAGCCGCAGGCGAACACCGCGAGCACCACGCCCGCCAGCGCCTGCCGTCCCGCCTCCTCCGCGAACGCCACGGTGCTCACGTCGGTCGCCCCGAAGATCGACCCCATCGCGACGAACACGACGGCGAGCACCACCATCCCGCCGGAGCGCATGACGGACACGCGACGCACCGGCACGCCGTCCGGTCCTGAGGGCCGCGGGCCGGACGGAGGCGGCTCGGTGCGACGCTGCGCGAGGAACCAGTACCCGCCGAGCACCATCCCGACGACCGGCACGACGAGGCCCGCCGCCGGGGCGACCGCGGTCGCCAGCGTCGTCGCGAGGATCGGGCCGACCACGAACACGAGCTCGTCGAGCGCGGACTCCAGCGAGTACGCGGTGTGCAGCGCGCGCGGGTCCGACAGCACGTGGGACCACCGGGCCCGGACGAGCGCGCCGAACGAGCCGATGGTGGCGCCGACGAGCACGGCGGTCGCGTAGAGCGTCCACACCGGCGCGTCGAGCGTCGCGCAGAGCACGAGGGAGACGAGCGCGACCGCGGAGACCGTGAGCGCGGGGCGCATGACGCGCGCCTGGCCGTGCTGGTCGACGAGGCGGGCGAGCTGCGGGGAGCACACCGCCTGCGCGAGCACGTACGCGGCGGAGACGGCACCCGCCAGCCGGTACGAGCCGTGCAGGGACTCGATCATCAGGATGATGCCGATGCCCACCATGGACATCGGGAGCCGGGCGATGACGCCGGCACCGGAGAACGCCAGGGCACCGGGCCGGTCCAGCACGTCACGGTAGGTCCCCAGCACGTGCACAGTGTCCCACCAGCGGGTGACACGGGGCGCCGTGGAGGGCGCGGCCCGGGTGACGCATACTCGCGGGATGGTGGACGTGGACGTGCGGGACGTGCCGGAGCGGCAGCGGTTCGAGGCGGTGGGCACCGACGGTGCGGTGCTGGGTGTCGCGGAGTACGAGCGCAGGCCCGGCGTCGTGGTGTTCACGCACACCGAGGTCGACCCCCGGCAGGAGGGGCACGGGATCGGCTCCACGCTCGTCCGGTCCGCCCTCGACCTGGTCCGTGCCTCGGGCGACCGGATCGAACCGGCGTGCCCGTTCGTGCGGGCGTTCGTCGCCGAGCACCCGGACTACGCGGACCTGGTCGCCGGCACCGGGGACTGAGGCGGGGCCGGCCTCAGCGCAGGACGGCCGCCAGGGCGCTCGCGTCGAGGTCGCGCAGCACCTCGGCCACGTCGTCGTGCACGGCCACGGCGCCCGCCTCGGTCAGCTCGGCCGCGGAGGTGCCGCCGCTGCGGACGGCCACGCACGGCACACCCGCGCGGACGGCCGCCTGCACGTCCCACACCGAGTCGCCGACGAAGACCGCCCGGTCGGCGGGGACGCCTGCACGCTCGAGGGCCACCTCGACCAGCTCCGGCTCGGGCTTGGCCTCCTCGACGTCCTGCGAGGCCGTGACCTGCACGAGGTCGTCGACGTCGAGCACCTCGCGCAGCCGCTCGACCTCCTCGGGTGCCGCGGAGGTCGCGAGCACCACCCGGGCCCCGCGGTCCGCGAGGTCCCGGACGAGCTCGCGGGCACCGTCGAACGGCCGGAGCAGCCCGGCGAGGTCCGCGTACCGGGCGGTGTGCTCCTGCTTCACCCGGTCGGCCAGCGCCTCGGTGTCGTCGCCGAGCAGCTCGCGCAGCAGCCGCCCGGAGCCCATGCCGATCCGCCGGTGCACACGCCAGGCGTCGACCGGGTGGTCGGCGGCGGCGAACGCCTGGACCCAGGCGTGCACGTGCAGGTAGTTGGAGTCGACGAGCGTGCCGTCGACGTCGAACAGGACGGCGCCGGGTCCGGGGGTCTGCGTCATGGCCTCCGGTCTACCGCCCGGTGCGCGTCCCCGCGCGCCGAGCCGCCGCGGTCAGGGGTTGAGGAACGAGCCGGGGTCGGCGTCGCTCGTGCCGGCGTCCGGCATCGACCGCGCGACCTCCTCGTCGCTGATCTCCTCGTCGCGGACGGCGTCCACGTCGGGGTCGGTGACGGCGTCCGGTGCGTCGTCGGGGACGGGGGTGCTGGACTCGCTCATCGCGTGCTCCTTCGCTCGGTCGCGACCCGGTGCGGGCCGCCGCGAGCGGTCACCGGCCGTCGCCGGCCACGTCGCCGCGGAGGCGGGCACCGGCACCGCCGGGCGGCCCACGCTAGGCCCGCCGGCGGCGAGGCGCGCGCTCAGCCGAGCGCGTCCGAGACGACGTCCTTCGCGGCCTCCTGGACCTGCGCGAGGTGCTCGGGGCTGACGAACGACTCCGCGTAGATCTTGTAGACGTTCTCCGTCCCGGAGGGGCGCGCGGCGAACCAGGCGTTCTCGGTGGTCACCTTCAGCCCGCCGATGGCCGCCCCGTTGCCGGGGGCCTGCGTGAGCTTGGCCGTGATGTCCTCGCCGGCGAGCGTCGTCGCCGTCACCTGCTCGGGCGAGAGCCGACCGAGCGTGGCCTTCTGCTCGAGCGTCGCCGGGGCGTCGACCCGCGCGTACCAGGACTCGCCGAACTCCCCGACGAGCTCCGCGTGGTGCTGCGACGGCGTCCTGCCGGTGGTGGCGAGGATCTCGGAGGCCAGCAGCGCGAGGATGATCCCGTCCTTGTCGGTCGTCCACACCGAGCCGTCGGTGCGCAGGAACGACGCGCCGGCCGACTCCTCGCCCCCGAAGCCCACGGAGCCGTCGAGCAGCCCCGGCACGAACCACTTGAATCCCACGGGCACCTCGAGCAGGCGGCGTCCGAGGCTGCCCGCCACCCGGTCGATGAGCGACGAGGACACGAGGGTCTTGCCGATCGCGGCGTCGCCGGGCCAGCCGGGCCGGGCGCCGGAGTACAGGTAGCGGATCGCCACCGCGAGGTAGTGGTTCGGGTTCATGAGCCCGGCGTCCGGCGTGACGATGCCGTGGCGGTCGGAGTCGGCGTCGTTGCCGGTGGCGATGTCGAACGGCGCGTCGGCACCCATCGCCGTGACGAGCGACGCCATGGCGGACGGCGACGAGCAGTCCATCCGGATCTTGCCGTCCCAGTCGAGCGTCATGAACGACCACTGCGGGTCGACGCGCGGGTTCACGACCGTGAGGTCGAGGCCGTAGCGCTCCGCGATCGCCCCCCAGTACTCGACGGACGCCCCGCCGAGCGGGTCGGCGCCGATCCGCACGCCGGCCGACCGGATGGCGTCCAGGTCGACCACGTGCACCAGGTCGTCGACGTACGCGCCGAGGAAGTCGTGCTTGCGGGTGGTGTCGGCGGCGAGCGCGGCGTCCACGCTGACGCGCGGCACCCGGTCGACGCCCTGCGCGAGCAGCTCGTTGGCGCGGTCCGCGATCCACGAGGTCGCGTCGGAGCCGGCCGGGCCGCCGTGCGGCGGGTTGTACTTGAAGCCGCCGTCGCGGGGCGGGTTGTGCGAGGGGGTCACCACGATGCCGTCGGCGAGGCCGGGCCCGCTGGCCCGCACGCCCTCCGAGGTCGCGGCCCCGTTGTGGAGCAGGATCGCGTGGGAGACGGCCGGCGTCGGCGTCCAGGAGTCGCGCGCGTCCACCCGGACCTCGACGCCCGCGGCCGCGAGGACCTCGAGCGCCGTCCGCCAGGCCGGCAGCGACAGCCCGTGCGTGTCGCGCCCGATGAACAGCGGGCCGTCCGTCCCCTGCCCGCGGCGGTACTCGACGATCGCCGCCGTGATCGCGACGATGTGCGCCTCGTTGAACGCGCCGTCGAGGCTGGACCCGCGGTGGCCGCTCGTGCCGAACACCACCCGCTGGGCGGGGTCGTCCAGGTCGGGGCGGCGGTCGTGGTACGCCGCGAGCATCGCGTCGACGTCGACCAGGTCGGAGGGCTGGGCGGGGGTTCCGGCGCGGGGGTCCATGCCGTCGATCCTGCCACCGAAGCGCGCGCCGCGGCGGGCCGGACGGGAACCTGTGGACAACCGGACGCGGGCGTCCCGGCCGGTAGCCTGGGGGCATGGCCTCAGCATCCGACGTCGAGTTCGTCCTGCGCCCGTTCGAGGGTCTCCCCGGGGAGCCCGACTGGGTCGCCCTGCGCGAGCTCGTGCCCGCCGCGACCGCCACCGCCCGGACCGTCGCCGAGCACGGGGCGCGCGACGTGGTGGTCACCACGGTCCTGCCGTCCGGGTGGTCCGCGCTGCACCGTGCCGACGGCGTGGTCCTGCTCGCGCTCCAGACCGTCGGGGGCTCGGGCGACGCCAGCCGCGACCTCGCCGCCGCGCTGCTCGAGGCGCTCGACGCCGAGCCCGGCACGGCCGTCCAGCAGTCCGGCCTGCCCGGCCCCGGCCCGCGCCTGCAGGACGTGCTGGACCTGACGGTGCCGTTCGAGGTCACCGTCGAGGACGGCTTCGGCTACTGGATCGCGCCGGACACCGAGATGACGCCCGAGCTGAAGGCGGCCGTCGAGGAGGCCGACGCCGGCGTCGTCGACACGCACAAGGTGCCGGGCGTCGAGGCGGCGTACTGGGTCCGCATGGGCGCCCGCGAGTACCTGCGCTGGGCGCAGCCGCACGACGAGCAGCAGGTCATCGACGGCCTCGCCCGCCTGCACGGGCGCCGCGAGTCGGGCTTCGACGGCGCGAAGTTCATCGGCTACTTCCGCTCCAACGGCCTCGTCGTCCCGGTGTGGGAGCTCGCGCGCGGGTCGGAGGCGGAGGACGTCGAGGCGCCGCTCGCCGCGTTCGCGCCCGTGTTCGAGGCGGCGATCGCGGACACCGAGCCGCTCGACGCGAACGCCCGCCGTGCGCGCGCCGGCATCGTCGCCCGGCAGGTCACGCTGCGCTGACGCGGACCACAGCACCGGCGGGGGCCGGGCCGGGCGACGTCCCGGCCCGGCCTCCGCCGTCCGCGGCCCCCGGACCTCCTCGCCTCCGGTCCGCGTGCCCGGGCCGAGCCGCTGGTGACGACGCCGGGCCGCCGGTGTGACCGTCCTGTGCAGCCTCCGCGTGTCCGGGGCCCGGAAGGGGTCGAGGACGTGCCGGATCGTTAGGCTGTCTCGGGTGACGGGCGAGGCGCAGGACAGGACCGAGGGACGACCGGTCGCCGACGGTCCTGCCCCTGAGCCCGCGGGCGCCACCGACGCCCCCGACGACGCCGGGTCCGGAGCGGCCCCCGACACGTCGACCGCCGACGCGGCCCCGACGCCCCCGGCAGGGCGTAAGCCCCGCCGTCACCTGCCGCAGCCGACCGCCCCGATCGACACCCCGACGACGACCACCCGCACCGGGCGCTCCCGCCAGCGCGTCGCGGTCGTCATCCCCGCGAAGGACGAGTCCCGCCGGATCGCCGCGACGGTCCGCTCCGCGCGGGCGATCCCGCACGTCGACCTCGTGCTCGTCGTCGACGACGGCTCCGAGGACAACACGCAGCACGTCGCCCGGGAGGCCGGCGCGGTCGTCGTCCGGCACTCGCACAACCGCGGCAAGGCGTCCGCGATGGAGACCGGCGCCGCCGTCGTCGCGATGCGGGACGCCCCCGACCGCCCGCCGCGCCTGCTGCTCTTCATCGACGGGGACCTCGGCGACACGGCCGTGAACACCGCGCCCCTGGTGCCGCCGGTGCTCGAGGGCACGGCCGACGTCTCGATCGCCCTGCTGCCGCCGCAGCCCGGTGCCGGTGGCCGCGGCATCGTGGTCGGCGCCGCCCGCCGGGCCATCCAGTCGATGACCGGGTGGACGCCGACGCAGCCGCTGTCCGGGATGCGCTGCCTCACCCGGGAGGCGTTCGAGGCCGCCACGCCGCTCGCCCGCGGGTGGGGCGTGGAGACCGGCATGACGATCGACCTGCTCCGCAAGGGCTTCGTCGCGGTGGAGGTGCCGTGCGACCTGCGGCACCGCCCCTCCGGCAGCGACCTGCGCGGGCAGATGCACCGGGCCGCGCAGTACCGCGACGTGCAGCTCGCCGTCGCCGCCCGACGCCTGCGCACGTTCGCGTCGCCCCGCCGCGCCAAGGGCTGACCTCCGGCCGTCCGGGCGCGCTGTCGGGGGTCGTCCGTACGCTGGACGGAGCCGACCCCGCGACGGTGCGGGGTCACCGGCCCGGGGAGCGGACATGGCACACGGCGACATCACGCACATCGACATCCCGGTCGACGACGTCGAGCGGGCGAAGGGCTTCTACGGCGCGCTGTTCGGCTGGCAGATCCAGGAGTACCCCGGGTTCGAGGGCTACCCGATGTGGCAGGCCCCGAACAAGGTCAGCGGCGGCGGCCTCGCACCGCGCAGCGAGGGGTTCGACCAGCCGCGGTCCTACGTCGAGGTCGACTCCATCGACGAGACGCTGCGCCGGGTCACCGAGCTCGGCGGCCGGGTCGTCGTGCCGCGCAGCGAGATCGACGCGACGAGCTGGTGGGCCGCGTTCGTGGACACGGAGGGCAACCAGGTCGGGCTGTACGAGGGCACGACCGGCGGCGACGCCGGGTCGTGAGGCGCGAGCACGCCGGGGCCTCGCTCGCGGAGCGTGCGACGATCACGACGAGAGAGGTTCGTCGGGTGCCGGCACACCGCCGATCGGCGCCGAGATCGCAGCCAGGACGTCCCTCGCGACGAACGCACGGTTGTACGTCCCGTGCGGGCCGCTGAGGATGCCGAGGTCGACGAGCTTCATGACGGCCTGGTTCGTGGACGGTGGTGTCTTGCCGAACGCGCGGACGAGACGTGGGACCGTGACGATCGGGTCCGCGATGAGGGCCTCAGCGATGTCCCGCGCGAGGCCCTTGATGCTCGCCGTCTGCAGCAGAGCGACGTAGCGCTGCTGGATGGCGAGGAGGCGGTTGACCCGCTGGAGGGTGTCGTCGGCGGACGCCTGGACACCGGTCGCGAAGAACCGGATCCAGGTGTCCCAGTCGCCAGTGGCCGAAACCTCGGCGAGATGGTCCTGGTAAGCCGCACGCCGGATCTCGAACCAGGGCGACACGCTGAGGAGGGGCTGTTCGACGAGCTTGGCGACCATCAGGTGCAGGACGACCAGGAGACGACCGATCCGCCCGTTCCCGTCGTTGAAGGGATGGAGTGTCTCGAACTGGTAGTGAGCCATCGCGGCGGAGACGAGCGGCTCGCGCGGCGAGCTGACGTCGTTCATCCAGTCCACGAGATCACGCACGGCGATGTCGAGCTCGATCCCAGGTGGCATCGGAACGAAGCGGGCGTCTTCGAGCGTGCCGTTGGCGCTCCCGATCGCGACCTGCGTGTGCCGGATCCTGCCTGCGTCCGCGGTGTCGGCAGGAGTTCCTCTCACGAGGACGCCGTGCACCGACTCGAGCAGCCCGACGGTGATGCGGTCCTGGGCTGTGATGCTCGCGAAGGCGGCGCCTGCGGCGTCCACGTAGTTCATCACCTCGGCCACTTCGGCGCTCAGCGTCTCGCTGCCCGCACGGTCCGCGGCGAGCACCTGCTCCAGCGGCGCGAATGTCCCCTCGAGGGCAGACGTGCTCTGCGCCTCACGCCGGAGCGTCGGGCCTCGGAGGAGATCAGCGCGGGGGATCTGCCGGGAGGCTTGATCCAGGCGGGCCAGCGCGCGGTTCGCGCCGTTCACCGCGTGCCAGGTCGCAGGGAGCAGCGTGGGCTCGGCGCCCAGCGGCGAGGCGACGAAGGCGACGTGCTCGTACGGCCGGGCCGTCCTGCCGTCCGTCCCCCGGATGGGGACGAGATGTCCGACCGGGCTGCTGGTGAAGCGTGCGACGTCCACAAATGAAGGCTAACACCGCGCGAGGCTTACAATTGGGCCCGGCTTCGAAGGTTCGCCTGCATCGGCGGAGGTGGATGTGTGCCACACCTCGGCACAGACTGCGATCACAGCCGTGCAACTCAGGTCCGCTCACCGTCGTCAGACCGCGTGCGAGCCGGGGACACCCGTCGACGACGAAGGGCCCGCTGCCCACATCGCTGCGGGAACGGGCCCTTCTTCCGGCGGAGGATGGGGGATTCGAACCCCCGAGGGCTTGCACCCAACACGCTTTCCAAGCGTGCGCCATAGGCCACTAGGCGAATCCTCCCGGCCCGTAGAGGGTACCCGAGCCCGGGGGGTGCTCGGAAACCGCGCCCGAGCGGCGTCCCCGGGGCGCCGGCCCGGTGTGGTGGGCTGTCCCCGTGCCTCTGACAGGTCCCGCGCTGCCGGTCCGACGGGTGCGTGCGGACGCGCGCGAGCCCGTCGACGCCGGGGCGTGGTTCGCCCGGGTCCCCGCGGTGGCGCAGGTGCTGCGGGACGGGTGGGACCTGGGG
>JACXUT010000360.1 GCA_014763765.1 Micrococcales bacterium | reverse complement strand
CCGGCCCCGTGATCGGGGTCGAGGTCACCACGCTCGCGCCGTTCACCTTCGACCCGTGGGGCTGCTACCCGCACCTGGCCACGAGCCCGTGCATGCTGATCTGCGGGCTGCAGGGCTCGGGCAAGTCCTACGGCACGAAGATCACGATGGTCCGGCTGGTCAAGAGCGGCCGGCAGGTCATCGTGTCATCGGACCCGAACGGCGAGTGGTCCGCGCTGGCCAAGAAGCTGGGCGGCCAGGTCATCTACCTCGGGCCGGGCACGGGCACCGTGATCTGCCCCCTGGACGAGGGCGCCCGGCCGGCGAACACCAGCGCGCAGGACTGGCGGCACGCGGTCGACCTGCGGCGAGGGCAGGCGCTGGAGTCGATCGCCAGCATCCTGCGCGGCGGCGGCCTCCTGGACGACGAAGAGCGCACCGTGCTCGACACCGCCGTCGAGCAGATGGGCGACGGGCACCTGACGCCGACGATCGCCGCCCTGGTCGCCTGGCTCGACGCCCCGCCGGCCGAGCTGGTCGAGCGGGCAGGAACGGACGCACCCCGGCGCATGTCGCTGGTGTTCAGCCGACTGACCCGCGGGCCGATGGCCGGGATGTTCGACACCGCCTCGACCACGCGCCTGGACCCCGCCGCGCCGATGATCGCGGTCAACACGATGGGCCTGGGCGGTGCCAGCGAGACCGTGCGGCAGATCGCCGCGGCGTGCACCTCGGCCTGGATCGACACCACGCTGCGCTCGCGCGACGGGCGGTGGCGGGTCGTGGTCAGCGAGGAAGGCTGGGACGAACTGCGCAACCCGGCCCAGGCGCAGGCGATGGACGACCGGATCCGCCTCGCCGGGCACCTGCGGTGCTCGACCGTCCTGCTGATCCACGAGCTGAAGGACGTCGACATCTTCGGCGAGGCCGGGTCCGCCCACCGCGGGCTGGTCGAGCGGGTGCTGTCCAAGTGCGCGATCAAGGTCCTGTACCGGCAGTCCAGCGACTGCATGGACGCCGTACGGCGCATCGCCCGGCCGACGTCGACCGCCGCCGACCTGCTCCTGACCCTCCCGCAGGGGCAGGCGATCTGGTGCATCGGCACCACCACCCCCATGTGGGTGCAGCCGATCGCCGGCCCCACCCTCGCAGCCCTGATTACCACCGACGCAGGAAGGACCGGACGATGAGCGACCCGGACGACCGCGAGCCGACCCCTCCGCCGCAGTGGGGTGCCGCCGCGGGCAACGCCGTCGACACGGGAGTGCGCCGGGCCAGGGCGACCGCGACCGCGTTGCACCAGTCGGAGGCGTGGAGGTGGGCGCGCCGGTACCTGCCGGTGTACCGGTGGGCCACGGACCTGCAGGACAAGACGATCGCGGGTCTCGTCGCGGGCGGGTGGGGGT
>JACXUT010000137.1 GCA_014763765.1 Micrococcales bacterium | reverse complement strand
GGGACGTGGTACGACAGAGGCAGGTGCGCGCAGCCCCCGCGGCCGCACGCCCCTGCTGCCAGAACGCCGTCGCGGCACCAAGCGCCGCGACCCGAGCAGGAAGAGGCACTGATGGCTGACTACACCCTTCCGGACCTGCCCTACGACTACGCGGCGCTGGAGCCGCACATCTCCGGCCGCATCATGGAGCTGCACCACGACAAGCACCACGCGACGTACGTGGCCGGCGCCAACACCGCGCTGGAGAAGCTCGCGGCAGCCCGGGAGTCCGGCGACTTCGGCGCGATCGCGGGCCTCGAGAAGGCGCTGGCGTTCAACCTGGGCGGCCACGTGAACCACTCGGTGTTCTGGCAGAACCTCTCCCCCGAGGGCGGCGACAAGCCGGTCGGCGAGCTCGCCGCGGCGATCGACGAGTTCTTCGGCTCGTTCGACAAGTTCCAGGCGCACTTCACCAACAACGCCACGACCATCATGGGCTCCGGCTGGTCGATCCTCGCGTGGGACTCCATCGGGCAGAAGCTCGTCATCGTGCAGCTCTACGACCAGCAGGGCAACATCCCGCTGGGCCTCGTGCCGATCGTCGTGCTCGACATGTGGGAGCACGCGTTCTACCTCGACTACGTCAACGTCAAGGCGGACTACGTCAAGGCCTGGTGGAACATCGTCAGCTGGGCGGACGCCGGCGAGCGCTTCACGCGCGCGCGCACGCAGACCTCGGGGCTCATCGTCCCGGCGCTCTGACACCGCGCCCGCTCGGCCCGAGGGCCGGTCACCCCGCAGGGTGGCCGGCCCTCGGCGCGTCCGCAGCGTGAGACGCCTGCCACCAGGACATCACGGGACGAAGGCGGACGACTCGCCGGGCTCCAGCGCCGCTACCCGGGCGTGTCGCGCGACCTCGCGTTGACCCCGCTCCCGCGCCCGGACCAGCATCGACGGACCGGTCCACGGGGACCGCCCGGTGTCTCAGCCGCACCGATGCCGGCCTGCTTCACGACGAAGGAGCACGCCATGAGCACCACCCTCGCCCGCCGCCGCACGACCGCCCGGCTCGCCGCCCTCGCGCTCGCCCTCGGGGCGTTCGGCGTCGTCGACGCCGCAGCCGGCGCCCCGGACGCGTCGGCCGCCGGCTGCAGCTACAGCAACCTGAGCTCGACGAAGGTGAAGAACGTCAACTGCACCCGCGGCGCGTACGGGTACAAGAAGTCCGCGACGGCGACGACCGGCACCCAGGTCGGTTCCTGGGTGGGCGCGGGAGGCTGGTCGTACAACCCGAACCAGATCTGCTACCAGTACGCCACGATGGTCTTCGGCTGATGGTCGAGCGCCACCGGACGGCGGGCTCGCCGCGGCTGGGTGCCGCGGCGGGCCTCGCCGCCGGAGCCCTCCTGCTCGGCGCGTGCACCGGCACACCCGGTCCCGGCCAGGGTGCGGGCGACTTCTCGGGGCCGTGGGCCGAGGAGCTCGCGTACTACGACTCCGTCACCGACTCCGAGTTCGCACACCGCGCCTTCGCGGACAGCGTGCTCACCGACTCGGAGGTCCAGGAGGGGCGCGCGCTCATCGCCCAGTGCTACGTCGACCACGGCTCCGAGGTGGAGTACGACGCCTACGGCCGCTCGACGGTCACGGTCGTGACAGGGTCGGAGGACCCGATGGAGGTCATGGGGACCTGCGAGTTCGCCGATGGCGGCGTCGCTGTGCTGCACGACCAGATCCGCCTGAACCCCGACAACCTCGACGCGTTCACGATCCAGGCCGCGTGCATGGTGGAGCACGGCATCGTGGAGCCCGGGTTCACGGCCCGCGACCTGGAGAACACGTACGAGGAAGGTGCGGCGACGCCCTGGGAGCCGGCGGACCAGGAGACGGCGACCGCCTGCCAGCTCGACCCGCTCGGGCTGGCCTCCGACGCCGGCACGACCGGGTCGACCGGCTCGTCCGGATCGGCGACCCCCTGATGCGTGCAGGTTCCGCGTCCGTGCTGACGCTGGCCCTGCTCACCGCGTCGGCGGCGGGGCTCGCGGTGGGGACGTGGCTCGCGGCGCCCGGGACGCCCGACGCCCTGGCGGCGGGTGCGCCGATCACGGAGGTCCCGGTGACGACCCGTGAGTTCGCCGACCCGCGCAACCTCGCCCTGCGCGTGTCCCCCGGGGAGGCGCGCGAGGTCACGGTCCGCGTCGACGGCTACCTCACGCGGTCGACGTGCACGCCGGGCGGCTCGCTCGACAGCGGCACCTCGACGTTCGCCCTGGACGGCGCCGGCCTGCTGAACCTGCACACGTCGGAGCCGCTGTGGCGGACGCTCGCCACCGGTGACCGCGGCACCGACGTGGCCGCCCTGCACGAGGCGCTGCGCGGGCTGGGGCACGACGCACCCGACGGCGACCGCGTGACGGCCGGGACGCTCCGGGCGTACCGGGACGCTGCCGTCGCCGCCGGCCTCCCGGCCCCGGCCTGGGGTCAGCCGGTGGACCACACGCGTGTCGCGTGGCTGCCGGCACCGTCCGTCGTGGTCAGCCGGTGCGTGGCGGCGACGGGTTCGGACGTCGCCGCCGGGGACGTGCTGGCCGAGCTCCCGGCGGCGATCTCCGCCGCGGCGCTCGTGAGCCTGCCGGCGGACGCCGTGCCGGGCGAGCGCGCGCTCACGGTGGACGACCAGCAGGTGCCGGTGGACGCCGAGGGCCGCGTGGCCGACGGGGCCGCGCTCCAGGCGATCGCCGGCTCCCGCAGCTACACGGAGGCGGCCGCAGCGGCCGAGGCCGGCGCCGACGTCACCCTGACCGTGCAGTGGTCCCTCGTGACGTCGCTCGAGGTCGGGATCGTGCCGCCGGCGTCCGTGCAGGACGCGGAGTCGGGGACGGCCTGCGTGCGCGACGCCACGGGCAACCCGGTGGCCGTGCGCGTCGTCGGGTCGGAGCTCGGTCAGACGTACGTCACTCCGGCGGACGAGGCCGTCCTGCCCGCCGCGGTGCGGACGGACCCCGCCCCGGGGTGCCGGGGGTGAGGGCATGAAGGTGGTGCTCGACGGGCTGGGCCACCGGTTCCCCGGCCAGCCGTTCCTCTTCCGCGGGCTGTCCGCGACGCTCCTGCCCGACCGCGTGTACGCCCTGGTCGGGCCGTCCGGGTCGGGCAAGAGCACGTTGCTCTCGCTGCTCGCCGGGTGGCTCCACCCGTCCGAGGGGACCGTCGACCGGCACGGTGTGGCACGGGTGGGCTGGGTGTTCCAGAACCCCCACGGCGTCGCGCGCCGCACCGCGCTCGACCACGTGGTGCTGCCGCTGCTCACGCAGGGGCACCCGCGACGCGAGGCCGAGGACCGGGCGCGGACGCTGCTCGCGGGGTTCGGCCTCGAGGACGTCGCGGACCGGGAGTTCGCCGCCCTCTCGGGCGGTGAGGCGCAGCGGCTCGTGCTCGCCCGCGGCATCGCCGCCCGGCCCGAGCTGTTCCTCGTCGACGAGCCGACCGCCCAGCTCGACGCGCGGACCGCGGCGCAGGTCAGCAGCACCCTCGGCGGGCTCGCCCGGGAGGGGACCGTCGTGGTGGTCGCGACGCACGACGCCCAGACCCGCGCGGCGTGCACCGACACCCTCGACCTCGCGGCCTGTGCCGACCTCACCACCCACGCCGTCCGCGGGGTCGACCCGGTCCGCGGGGTCGGCGCGTGAGGTGGGTCGTCGGCGAGGCGTGGCGCGACGTGCGGTCGGGCACCGCGCACGCGCTCCGCTCCACGCTGGCGCTCGCGCTGCTGGTCGGCTCCGCCGCGGTGGTCGACGTCGCCGGGGTGGAGGCCCTGCTCGTCCGCGGCGCCGAGTTCCGCGACGCCGGGGCGTCCGTGCTGACCGTCGAGGCACCCGGGGCGATCGACGGCGGCACCTGCGACGCCCTCGCCCGGCTTCCCGGGGTGCGTGCCGCCGGGGCCCTGCGCCAGGCCGCCGAGCCCCTCGCGCCCGCGACCCTCCCGCGCGGGCCCGTCGCCGCGTACCTCGTCTCCCCCGGCGCTCCCGCACTGCTCCGCGCCGACGACTCCGGGTCCGCCGGCGTGCTGCTCGCGTCCGACGCCGCCGCCGCACTGGGCGTCGGGACCGGCGACCGGCTCGTCCTCGACGGCACGCCCACGACGGTGCGCGGCACCTACGTCTGGCCGGACGACGGCCGACGCCCCGGGTACGCGTACGCCGCCCTGCTGCCGGCGACCCGGGCCGACCCGTACGACGCGTGCTGGGTCGACGCGTACCCCGCGCCCGCGGGCCTGGCAGCCCTCGCCCGGCTCGCCGTGCTCCCCGCCGGCGACGAGCAGGCCGCACCGGTGGTCGTCTCGCAGCTCAACACCACGCTGGGCACGACGTTCGACGGGGTCCAGGCGCACGCCGGCAGGGCCACCCGGCACGCGGTGTGGCTGTCCGTCGCCGGCGGGGCGCTGCTGGGGTTCGCGGGAGTCCGGGCCCGTCGGCTCGAGCTCGCGGCGGCACGGCACGTCGGTGTCACCGCACCCGCCCAGCACCTCCTGCTGCTGCTGGAGGGCCTGGCATCCGTGCTCCCGGCCGGGGTCCTGGTGGCCGCGGCGGTCGCGGTGCAGGTCGTCACCGGCACCGGCGAGGACCCCGCGGCGCTCGTCCGCACCGCCGTCCACGTCGCCGCTCCCGGCCTCGCCGCGGCGCTGCTCGGCGCGCAGGTCGCCGCGGCGCTCACACGGGAGTCGCACCTGTTCCGGTACTTCCGCACCCGGTGACGCGCCGGTCTCCGCCGTGGCGGCGCGCGGCGGGACCTGCGGACCGCACCGGCGGCAGCACGGCTTCCGGCAGGTGCCGCGGTGCCACGCGCGGCACGCGCGCCACGGGCCGGGCTCCCCGCGTGGGGTGCCCGGCCCGTGGTCCGTGCGGTGCGGCGAGCGCTCAGTGCGCGTGCTGGCCGCGGGAGAACTCGAAGATCCACCCGACGAGGCCGATCACCCCGAGGGCCGCCCCGACGTACAGCAGCCACCAGCCGACGGCCATCCCGAGGAACGCCACCGCGCCGGCCGCCGCCACCGTGATCGGCCACCAGCTCCAGGGGCTGAACACGCCCTGGTCGCCTGCGCCCTCCGCGACGAGCGCCTCCGGGTCGTCCTCGGGGCGGGCGTCGATGCGGCGGGACACCAGCAGCAGGTAGCCGCCGATCATGCCGACGAGGCCCCCGACCAGCGGGATGCCGACGGTGCCGACGGGCTCGCCGTCGCTCCACCACGCGTAGATCAGGCCGATCGGGATGAAGAACAGGACGCCGCCCAGGAACAGGTACGGCTCGACCTTCATCGCGTGCCGGGGGCGCTCACCGCTGCCCGTCGGGGACGGCCGGGCACCCGGCTCGTGCAGGCTGCTCATCGCGTGCGCCCCTCCTCGTCGTCGCCCTGCGGCCGGTCGTCCACGATCGTGGCCGTCGACTGCTCCTGCTCGCCGCCGCCGTGCTCGAGGCGGTCGCGGGCCAGGCCCTGCTCGCCGGACCGCTCGGCCTCCCAGTCGAAGAACCCGGGCTCGGGCTCCACGTGGTCCATGGCGGCGACCTCGGGGTGGTGCAGGTCGAACGCGGGGCGCTCGGACCGGATGCGGGGCAGCGACGTGAAGTTGTGCCGCGGCGGCGGGCAGGACGTCGCCCACTCGAGCGACTGGCCGTAGCCCCACGGGTCGTCCACGGTGACCTTCGGCGCGCGGCGCCACGTGATGTAGACGTTCCACAGGAACGGCAGCGTCGAGATCGCGAGGATCATCGAGCCGACGGTCGACACCTGGTTCATCCAGGTGAAGCCGTCCTCCGGCGAGTAGTCGGCGTACCGGCGGGGCATGCCCTCGGCGCCGAGCCAGTGCTGGACGAGGAACGTCATGTGGAAGCCGATGAACAGCAGCCAGAAGTGGAGCTTGCCGAGCCGCTCGTTGAGCATCCGGCCGGTGAACTTCGGCCACCAGTAGTACATGCCGCCGAACATCATGAACACGACGGTGCCGAACACCACGTAGTGGAAGTGCGCCACGACGAAGTACGTGTCGGAGACGTGGAAGTCGAGCGCCGGGCTGGACAGGATGACGCCGGTCAGGCCGCCGAAGAGGAACGTCGTGAGGAACCCGATGGTCCACAGCATCGGCGTCTCGAACGTGAGCTTGCCGCGCCACATCGTGCCGATCCAGTTGAAGAACTTCACGCCCGTCGGCACGGCGATGAGCATCGTCATCAGCGCGAAGAACGGCAGCAGCACCGCGCCGGTCACGTACATGTGGTGCGCCCACACCGTGACGGACAGGGCGGCGATCGCGATGGTCGCGTACACCAGGCCCTTGTAGCCGAACACGGGCTTGCGGCTGAACACCGGCAGGATCTCGGTCGCGATGCCGAAGAACGGCAGCGCGATGATGTACACCTCGGGGTGCCCGAAGAACCAGAACAGGTGCTGCCAGAGGATGGCGCCGCCGTTCTCGGGGTTGAACACCTGCGCGCCGAGCCGGCGGTCGGCGCCGAGCGCGAACAGCGCGGCGGCCAGCGGCGGGAACGCCATCAGCACCAGCAGGCTCGTGATGAGCGTGTTCCAGGTGAAGATCGGCATCCGGAACATCGTCATGCCGGGCGCGCGCATCGTGACGATCGTGGTGATGAAGTTGACGGCGCCGAGGATCGTGCCGAAACCGGTCAGCGCGAGGCCGAACACCCACAGGTCCCCGCCGGCTCCCGGTGAGTACACGGAGTTCGACAGCGGCGCGTACGCGAACCACCCGAACGACGCGGCGCCCTGCGGCGTGAGGAAGCCCGCCGCCGCGATGAGGCCGCCGAACAGGTACAGCCAGTACGAGAACGCGTTGAGCCGCGGGAACGCGACGTCGGGCGCACCGATCTGCAGCGGCATGATGATGTTGGCGAACGCGGCGAACAGCGGCGTCGCGAACAGCAGCAGCATGATCGTGCCGTGCATGGTGAAGAGCTGGTTGTACTGCTCCTTGCTCTGCACCACCTGGATGCCCGGCTCGAACAGCTCGGCGCGGATCAGCAGCGCCATGAGGCCGCCGATGGCGAACCACACGAACGCGGTGATCAGGTACATGTAGCCGATCGTCTTGTGGTCGGTCGACGTGACCCACTTGACGATCGTGCGGCCCAGGGTCTGGCGGCGGGGCGCGAGCCCCGGCACGACCTCGACGGCGGCGGCCATCAGCTCTCTCCCTCGTCGCCCTCGGCGTCGCTGCCACCCTCACCGGTGACGCGGACGTCCTGCAGGCGGTTGTACTCGAGACCCAGCTGACCGTCCTGGCCGGCGTCCCGCAGGTCCTGGATGTGCGCGTCGTACTCCTCGCGCGACACCACCTTCACGTTGAACAGCATCGACGAGTGCTCCTCGCCGCAGAGCTCCGCGCACTTGCCGAGGTACTCGCCCTCGACCTGCGGCACGACCTGGAACGTGTTCGTCCGTCCCGGGATCATGTCCTGCTTGTAGAGGAACGCCGGCACCCAGAACGAGTGGATGACGTCGCGGGAGTCGAGCACGAACTCGACGCGCTCGCCGACGGGCAGGTACAGCGTCGGCTGGTCCGCGAGGACGCCGGTGCGGCCGACCTCCTGGGCGTGCTGCCCGGTGTCGTAGACGTCGTCGTCGACGTAGTTGAAGTCCCAGCTCCACTGCTTGCCGATGACCTGGACGGTCAGGTCGGGCTCCGCGGAGGTGTCCTGGATCTCGGTCATGTCGCGCGCCGTGTAGTAGAACAGCACGCCGACCATGACGATCGGGAGCACGACGTACATGATCTCGAGCGGCACGTGGTACCGGAGCTGGACCGGGAGCTGGTCGTCGTCCTTGCGCTTCCGGTACACCGCGACGCACCACAGGATCAGGCCCCAGACGAGGATGCCGACCAGGAGGGCGGCCACCCAGGAGCCGACCCACAGGTTGGTGATCCGGCCGGTCTGGTTCGTGATCTCGTTGTCGGAGTCGCCGGGCAGCCAGCCGCGCTGGGCCTCGGGCGAGCATCCGGCGAGCGCGAGCGCGACGACGGTCACGAGTCCCGCGACGGCCAGTCGGGTCCGCCTCGGGCGGCGGGGGGTCTGCGAGCGCACCGGGGGCCTTCCACTTCGGTCCCCGTCGGCCGCGACGCGTCGGGCCGTGCACCGTCCGACGGGGAAGTCCACCTAGGACCTTTGTCCTCGATCCCGTGCAGCGTAGCGCGAGGACAGGCTGCTCGTGGCCTCAGAACCGCGTTTCAGGCGCACGAGATGACGCAGTGTCATCTGGATCACTCCCCGCGACCGCGCCCCCGCGCCCCGGTGGGTGCCGCGTGCGGCTGCCAGGGCGGATACCGTGCCGGGAGTGAGCACCGAGCCGTCCCCCGCGCCGACCGTCCCGCCGGGATCCGGGAGCGCCGCGGGCCGAGGGCGCGGCGCGGCACCGCGTCGCGTGGTCCTCGACTCCGCGGGCCGCGCACCGGTGCTGCCCGCGGCCCGGGAGGCGTACCTCGCCGCCCTCGACGAGGGGTGGGCGGACCCGCGACGGCTGCACTCGGAGGGGCGTCGCGCCCGCGCCCTGCTCGACGGTGCCCGCGAGGCCGTCGCGGCGCTCGTGGGCGCGCGGACCGAGGAGGTGGACCTCGCCCCCTCCCACACGGCGGCGCTGCACGGTGCCGTGCGGACCGTCGCTCGCGGCCGCCGGCGCACCGGGGGGACGGTCGTGACGTCCGCCGTCGAGCGGATGGCCGTGCTCGACGCCGCGGACCTGGCCGTCGCGGAGGGGCCGGGCGGGAGCCGCGTGACCGTCCCGGTCGACCACCTCGGGCGCGTGGACCCGGGCGCGTTCGCCGACGCCGTCGCCGCGCCGGGCGTCGCGCTGGCCGCGCTGCAGCACGCGAACGGCGAGGTCGGCACGCTCCAGCCGGTCGAGCACGCGCACGCCGCCGCGCGCGCCGCGGGCGTGCCGCTGCTCGTCGACGCCGGGTCCTCGTGGGGCCACGTGCCGGTGGGCGACGCGTGGGACGTGCTCACGGTGGACCCCGGCGACGTCGGCGCGCCGCCCGGCGTCGCGGTGCTCGTGACGCGCGCCGGGGTGCGTCGCTCCCCCGTCGGCCCGCCCGACGAGGACCGCTGGTTCCCCGGCGGCGTGGCGGTCCCCGCGGCGCTGGCCGCCGCGGTCGCCCTCCAGCACGCCCACGCCCGGGTGCGCGCCGGCGACGACCGCGCCGCGCTGGTCGACCGCGTGCGGGAGCGGGTCGCCGCCGTGCCGCTCGTCGACGTGGCCGGCCCCGAAGCGCTCGCCGAGCGGCTGCCCCACGTCCTGACGTTCTCCTGCCTGTACGTCGACGGCGAGGCGGTCGTGACCGCCCTGGACCGCGCGGGCTTCGCGGTCGCGTCGGGGTCGGCGTGCACGTCCGCGACGCAGACGCCGAGCCACGTTCTCGCCGCGATGGGCCTGCTCAGCCAGGGCAACGTGCGGCTGTCGCTCCCCCGCGGCACGACGGCGGCCGACGTCGACCGGTTCTGCGACGTCCTGCCGGGCGTGGTCGCGGGGCTGCGCCGGGACGCAGGCGCGGGCGACCTCTAGGCCACCCGCCCGCCGGACCCGGACGCGGGCCCGGACCCGGACGCGCAGGAGCCCCGCACCGCGCGGTCCGGGGCTCCCGAGGTGGTGGTGCGACCCGAGGTCAGCTGAACGACCCGCCGCAGGCGCAGCTGCTGCCGGCGTTCGGGTTGTCGATCGTGAAGCCCTGCTTCTCGATCGTGTCCGCGAAGTCGATCGTCGCGCCCTCGAGGTACGGCACGCTCATGCGGTCGACCACGACCTCGACGCCGTCGAAGTCGCGCAGGGCGTCGCCGTCCAGGACGCGCTCGTCGAAGTAGAGCTGGTAGATGAGGCCCGAGCAGCCCCCGGGCTGCACCGCGATGCGCAGGCGCAGGTCGTCGCGCCCCTCCTGCTCGAGCAGGCTGCGCACCTTGTCGGCCGCGACGTCGGTGAGGACGACGCCGTGCGTCGCGGTCTCGGTGGTCTCGCTCATGGTGTCTCCTGACAAGGTCGGCATCGGTCGCCGGCGCGCGCGAGCGAGCGCCGAGAGACGGTCACGACAGCCACAACTGCGCCGCCGCACGATCTGTTCCCCAATGTACGCCCGCGTGCGCGCGACCCGTCGCAGCGCCCGCGCACGGCCGGGCGGGCCCGCGGGGACGTCAGCGCGACCAGGTGCGGGCGATGCGCGGCACCCGGCCCCGCAGCGCCGCGGCCGGGTCGGCCCGCCACCGCGCGGCGTCGTCGGGACGCTCCAGCACGGCGAACCCGCCGGCGAGCCCCGCGGCGCCCCAGTCGCGCCGGCCGGTGCGCAGCTGCGCCGCGACCGCCACCGCCGGCACGCCCAGCGGGAGGGCGGCGCGCGCGACCGCCCCGACCACGCCGTGCTCCAGCGCGGAGGCGTCTAGCACGCCCGACCCGGTCACGACCAGGTCGGCCTCGGCGACCCGCGCGGCGAGGTCCACGGCGTCGGCGACCCACGCGGCGCCCTCGACGAGCCGCGCGCCCAGCAGCCCCAGCACGAACGCCGCTCCCCCTCCGGCCCCGGACCCGGGCACGAGCGCCTCCCGGGACCCCGCCGAGCGTGCCGCACCCGGCGCGGTCCCGGACGCGGCGCCGCGACCCGTCCCGGGACCGGCGAGCAGGTCCACCCGACCGCCCGTCGCGGCCGCGGACGCCGCGGCGTGCGCGAACGCCGCTGCCGCGCGCTCGGCGTCCTGCGCGGTCGCGGCGTCCACGCGCCCGGACTCGGCCAGGTCCGCCGAGACACCGCTCAGCCCGGTCAGGGGCAGGTCGTGCGCGTGCAGGGCGACCAGGTCCCTGCCCGCCAGTGCCTCCCGCAGCCGCGGCAGCGCCGCGAGGTCGTCCGCGCGCACGGCCGCCGCGGCGCCGAGCCCCTCAGCCGCCACGGCCGGAGCCGCTCCGAGCGCCGCGAGCAGACCCGCGCCCGCGTCGTGG
>JACXUT010000136.1 GCA_014763765.1 Micrococcales bacterium | reverse complement strand
GTACTCCTCCAGGCCCTCGGAGATCGAGTAGAGGATCGCCAGCATCGCCGCTTCCTCGACCTGACCGAGGATCACCGCACCGACGGCCGCGATGGTCATCAGGGTGCCGACGCCGATCTTGCCGCGGCGCAGGCGCCGGATGGTCCCGGGCACGAACGTGTAGGCCGCGATGACCAGCGCGGCGCCCTCGCCGGCCAGGACCAGCCACTCCGGGGCGTCCGTGCGTGAGACCAACCACGCGGCCGCCAGGACCAGTGCGGCGAGCGCGGCCGCGCGGATCTCGGTGACCTGCCACAGGCTGCCCGACTCCTCGACCTCCTCGCCCTCGCGCTCCTCGGTCTCGTCCGAGCAGCCGCACGCATCGCTCATCGCGCGCCCTCCTTCGTGGTCGTCGCGACCGGAGCGCCGTCGGCGCCGTAGTTCGGGCACAACGCCACCGCATTGCCCGTCGCTCCCAGCAGCACCTCCGCCGCGCTCAGCAGGTCCAGCAGCTCCGGGCGCGCCAGCGAGTAGTAGACCCGTCGCCCCTGCATCCGCCCGTCGACGAGCCCGCAGTCGCGCAGGCACGCCACGTGCGAGGACACCGTCGACTGCGCCAGACCCAGGTCGCGGGTCAACTCAGCCACCCGCGCCTCACCCGCCGCCAAGCGCCGCACGATCGCCAACCGCGCCGGGTCGGCCAGAGACCGGAACAGGGCCACACCCGGTTCGATCCCCTCCGTCGACGCGACGCACTCCACCTCGTCCGTGATCTGCATGCGTCGATAATAAAGGGTCACTGTCGATCATAGGAACGGGTAGGCGTCCTCGTCCTCACACCTGCTCGCTCCGAACTTCCGCGAGGTATTGGTGCCAGTCACGGCCGGCTCGGCGGGCCCAGCCCGTCGAAGCGGCGATGCTCAGCCCGAACAGGTCGCTGATCACCGATGCCGGCAGGTCGCCCGCCAAGGAGATGAGCGCAGCGTTGCGCGCGCGGCGCACGGTCAGCCCGTAGCCCCGCATCCGGTCGGAGAGTCCCGTCGAGGTGACATGCCCTTGAGGCCCGCGGCCCGGGAACAACCACGCGGGCTGTGACGGCGGTGCCGGGATGAGGGGCACGCCGCGTGGGCTGGATTCGTGCGGGAGTCGCGCCAAGAGTCGACCCAACGCCGGGGGTACGAGCACGACATGCCCGGCCGCGACGACCGACAACCCGGTGGGGTGGTGGCTGCCGTCCCGCTGGAGGTGGTCGCGGGTGAGCTCGACGATGCGGGCGAGCGGGAGCCCGTAGAGCAGCACGAGAGCGCCGGCGACGCGAACATCGTCGGGGATGGTCGGGTCGGACAGGCACCTGCGGGCTTGTGCCCAGCGCTGCTCGTCGGTCATCGAGACGTCCGGCTCCCGCCGCTGGGCGTGGGCCACGTGCAGCCGGGGGGCCAGGCCCCGCCGGGCCGCCCAGCGGAGGAAATCGGCCGCGGCGATGCGGCGGTCGTGCGACGCTGCGATGAGCCACACCTCCAGCGTCGCCTGGTCCAGATGGGCGAGAGCGACCCCTCGCGCGTCGAGCCAGGTCAGAAGTTGCGCAACGCGCTCGAGGCGCGTCCATGCGGCACGGAACTGGTTGTAGGTGAAGGTGCCCGAGCGTTCGTAGCGTCGACGCGCTCGGCGCAGCAACGACCAGGCGCCGTACGCGCGCACGAGCTGTCGGGTGGGACCGGGGAGGTCCGCCACGACGCGCTCGAGCGTCGCATCGAGGCGTTCGATCGCGTCGTGGCGCTCCGCCAGTACGCCGAGGTCCACCAGCGTGCGGCGGAGGGACCAGACCTCCCGTTCGTCGTACGCATCGAGGGCCGCGTGGTCGACCGGGATACCTCGCTCAACGAGCTCACGCAGCACTCGCGCTCCGCCGCGCGGGTTCGTCAGCCACTTCATGACCGACCGGGGACGGCGACTGTTCGCCAGCGCCTCGGTGAGGATCGAGGCGGGCCCGCCTGCCGTCGAGGGACCGAAGGCTGCCCGCAGCTGGTCACGTAGGGCGCAGCGCACGCAGAGCTTCGACTTGTAGGGCTCTTCGCCGCCGCCGCAGCGGATGCACACGTAGGCGTAGCGCCGACTTCCAGAGCAGGGTCCGCACAGGCTCGGAGTCGCAGCCGAGGAGCCTGGGCTCACGCCGATGAGCACACGGGTGAGACCGCAAGACGTACAGGCTTCCGGCCGGGCCCGGGCGCGGGAGTAGCACGGAGTGCAGACGGCTCCTATCGGCCACCTGGCCGCCGCGACGGAGGTGGACCCGCAGATGGCGCATCGCACCAGCGGGCGTTGGTAGGCAGCGCGCGCTCGACCTTGCACGTGGGCTCACTCGAGGTTGGGGCGGCGAATCCGGGTGCGCTGGACCACCGGTCCGGAACCGGCGGGACCGGGTGAGGCGTTGCCGGCCTTGGGGACGCTCGCGTCGGCGGCCACCACGGAGATCAGGTCGTTTGGGGTGCAGTCGAGGATGTCGCACAGCGCGGCGAGGGTGTCCGTGCTCAGCCGCTGCGGGGGTGTCGTCACGAGGCGGTAGACCTGCTCGCGCGACAGGTGCACCCCCCGCTCGGCCAGCTGGGGCACCAGGTCGGTGGTGGCGAACATGCCTCGCTCGGCCATGCGCAGGCGCAGGTTCCACTCGATGCCCATCTTCTTGATCACGGCGTTCCTTCCTCGACGTCGTCGCGCCAGAGGTCCGGCTGGTGGGCGCTGATCGCCCGGCGCAGGAGTGTGTTCCGGTAGGCGTCGGAGACACCGGTGTAGATCGCGGTCGTGGCGGCGTAGGCGTGGCCCACCTGCTCCTGGACGAACCGCTCGGGGTAGTCGAACTCGACCAGGTGAGTCACGTACGAGTGGCGCAGGCAGTGCAGGTCGAGCTGCCGGTCAAGCCCTGCGGCGTCCCTCGCTTCGGCGAACGCGGCGTTGATGCCTCGCCAGTCGAGTCTGCTGCGCCGTTCTGTGACCCAGAGCGCGGGGTGCTTTCCCGGCTCGAACCGGGGTCGAACCTCGTCGATCCACTGCTGCAGCACCGGCACGATCCAGTCCATTTCCGGCACGAGCATGACCGTGCGACGCCGCGGAGGCCCACCGCGCTGTGACTTGCCCCAGCGGACCATCACTGCCCCGCACCGGCCGAACGCCCGCACCTTCGGGTTGGCGCGCAGGTCGACCAGGTCCAAGCCCCACGCTTCGCGTCGGCGCAGGCCGAACGCGTACACCGTCTTCAACAGCGCCGCGTCCCGCTGCGCGGCCAGCGCACCCTTGCGCCGGCGCACCCGGGCGAGGTCAACGAGGTCATCGGCGGCATCGAACAGCCGCTGGACCTCCTCGTAGCTCAGCGGCCGACGACCGGGACGACCCTCGTAGTCCGAGGTGTGCACCACGGTGTTCCATTCGTCGAGCACCTGCTGCGGCACCTGCCCGAACCGGTGCGCGCACACCTCGCGCCACCCGTAACGGGGATCGGTGAGGTACTCCAGGAACATGCGCAGGTCGCCGGTGTAGGAGCGGGCGGTGGACACGGCGATCGGAGCCCGGCCAGATGACTGCGTGCGGATGAACTCCTCGACCTCCGCTGCGGTCCACTGCCACGGATAGAGCCCGGAGAACTCGACCAGTCGCCGGACGATGCGAACGCGACGACGTACCGTCTCCGCCTTGAGGAATCGGACCTCCTGCTGCCGCTCCCAGCCCTGCAGCATCCGGTCGAGGACTCCTGGCTCCGGGTCAATCAGCGCCAGGCCGTCGACCAGCACCAGGTGCGCCGCACCTGGTAGGTAGGGTCTCGACGGCGAAGCCACAGTTGCATCAAACACAACATCGATGCATGCACGCAAGGGGTGCTGGCCAGGTTGCGCGTCGACCTGTTGACTAAGCGCGAAGGCCGGTGGATTCAGGCGGTAGTCGAGGGTGGCGAGACCTCGTCTGGATGCAACTCTGGACGAACGCGCACGTAGCGCAGCGGGTGACGAAACGAACGCCCCGACCAGGCGACGTCCGCGGAGACCTCGACGACAAGGGGCTGGACGCGGGTGAGCGTGACGGGTTCGCGGTTGGCGCCGAATCCGTTCACCGTGGCGGAGGACACGACCGCTGGCCACGGGTGGTCGTCCGGGTCGGCGGCGGTCAGTACTCGGGCGAGCTCGCGCGCGGCGAGCGGGGACAGCGGGACGGTGCGCCCCACGATCTTCAGGGCGCCGTCGATCGGCAGGCCGGCCACGACGACCGACGGCCGATCGAGCGGGCCGACCACCGCGGCGCACACGACGTCCAGGACGCTGCGCTGCTTGACCTTGAGCCAGTCGCGCTGCCCGCCGCGGTAGAGCTGGTCCGCGCCCTTGGCGACCAGGCCCTCGATGCCGGCGGCGGCCAGGTCCCGGAACCACGTCGCGGCGACCGCCTGGTCCTGGGTGATGGGCGAGAGCGTGAGCGGCGGCCGCCACATGCTGCCGAGCTGCTCGAGGCGCGCCCGTCGCTGCGCGAACGGCTCGCGGCGCAGGTCGACGTCGCCGGCGGCGAGCACGTCGAAGGCGACGAGGTTGGCCGGCTGCTCGCGAGCGAGCCGGGCGGCCGAGCGCGGGCTGGCCACCCGGCGCTGCAGCGCGGCGAAGTCCAGCCGCTCCCCCGCCCACACGACCACCTCGCCGTCGACGACGGTTCCGGCGGGGACCTGCTGGTCGACCGCCGCGGCGATGTCGGGGAAAGCAGCTGTGAGGTCGGTTCCTCGGCGGGACCAGAGCGTTGTACCGCGGTCGGCGTCGACCGCGGCCAGGAGCCGGTAGCCGTCCCACTTCGGCTCCCAGGACGTTCCGCCCGGTAGCGACGTCGTCTCGTCGATCGACTCCACCGCGCGCGCCAGCACGACGTCGACCGGCGCGCGGACGCCGGCCTCAGGGCGCGACGAGGACGAAGTCACGCGGGCAGGATGCCCCTCGCTGAGCCCGGGCGCACTGCGGGCGACCTCTCCCCCGGCGGCGGCTCAGGACGCGACGCTAACCATCGGCTCGTCGTTCGATGCGCCCGAGGTCGATAGACCTCGGCATGAGCGACGGAGGAACCATGAGCACCCAGCGGCGGCGCCGGAACCGGCACCACGACCACGACCTGATCCCCGACGGCCCCGAGCTGTGGTGGTGCGCCGACTGCTGGGTGCACGTCCGCCGGCCCCGGCCGATGTCGGCGCCGGCGCCTACGCTGCGCCGGTGATCATCCTCGAGGCCATCGCCGAGACACTCCCGCCGGACCACACCGGGGTCGACCCCGACCGGCGCACGCTCGAGCTCGAGGCACGGGGCGAGACGTACGAGGCCGCCCGGGCTGCGCTGGATGCGCAGGTCCCGGGCGGCCAGCGTCTGGTGTGGCTGCGCAGCCGCTAGGCAGCGCGGACGTCGGTCACCACCGCTTGCCGTCTCGGCGGCGGTCGCGACCGCCGCGCGGGTGGGGCCGGACCACGGGCACGCACGCTGCGGACGGGACGCGGACGCTGTTCGGCGTCGGGCGCCGGGAGAGGTCGGCGGGTCGCCGGGTGGTCATGGTTGCGGTCGATGCGTTCACGGGGTGTGCTCCTCGGGGTCGGCGGCACGGTGGTCGGTGACCTCGTGCCAGGGGGCGGCGTCGGTCCAGGCGCCGAGCTGGCTGGGGACGGTGACGGTCTTGGCGTTGGCGCGCACGACGCGGTACCAGCGGCCGCGGATCTTTACGCGGTCGCCGGCGGTCACGTTGTGCCGGCCGTAGGCACGGGTGACGCCGGTGGCGACCTGGTCGACGCGGACGCTGCACCAGTGCTCGAGCTCCTGGGTCAGCACGGCGACCTGGTCGACGAGCACGCGCCGCACGGCGCCCTGCGCGGGCGGGACGGCGATCCCGTCGAGCGGGCTGGTGTGCCCGTCGAGCTCGCGCTGCAGGCGGCGCAGCTCGGCCTCCTGCCGGGCGATGCGCCGAGCGACCGTGCGCGGGCTGTACCTGCTGCCCGCGGCGGCCGCGGCGACGTCGGCGTGGGTGGTCGCCACCGCGGCGGCCTGCTCGGCGGCGATCGCCGTGCGGGTCGCGGTCTCGGCCCGCTCGAGCACGCTGCGGTGGCGACCCTCGGAGTGGTGCCCGACGAGGATCGGTTGCCCCAGAGGCGGCAGCTTCGCGTCCGCCTCGTCGCTGGACGTCCACGCGGCCGCGGCGCGCGCGTCGGCACGCTCGGCCCGTTCGGCGAGCGTGGCCGCGCGCTCCCCCATCCGTTCGAGCCGGTCGGCCTCCACGGTGGCGAACTCGCGGCGCCGGTCGTCGACGTCGACGTCGACCACGTGGCCGGCGCGCTCCAGGTCGACGCGGGTCGCCTCGATCAGCTCGCGGCGGGCATCCTTGTCCCGGGATCGGGGCACGTACCAGGTGCCCCGATCCCGCCACCAGCGCCAGCCGCGGGCCGTCAGGATGCCGGCCGTGCCGTCGCCCTTCGCGGTGCCGGCGATCAGGGTCCCGTCGGCGTGGCTGTGGGTGATGGTCAGCGCGCTCATGCCCGGACCTCCCCGCGGGCGTCCGCGACGATGACGTCCTGCCAGCACTGCCCGCATCCGACGCCGCCGACGACCTTGCGGGTGTCGCGGTGCGTGCAGGTCTCCCGCACGAGGCGGGCCATCGGGTGGGACTTCGTGAACCAGGCCGGGCGGGCCGGCGCCCTGGTGGCCACGGTCCCGGATCCGGTGGTGGCGGTCTGGCGTGCGAGCTGGGCGGCCGCGGTGGCTGTCAGCGTGCCGGCGGCCACCATGTCCTGTACCTCGCTGGGCGTGTGCAGCAGCTGCAGACGCTCGCGCACGGTGCTCAGCGACCGGCCGGTGCGTCGGGCGATGTCGGTGAACTTCACGCCGGCGGCACGCAGGTCGCCCATGACTTGGGCTTCCTCGAGCGGGGTGAGCCGCTCCCCCAGACCGGCGGCGAGGATCAGCAGCAGCTGGTCGGTGCGGGTGGCGGCCTTCGCGGCCACGCAGGGGACAGCCTGCCGGCCGGCGAGGTCGGCGGCCGCGTAGCGGCGCCGGCCGTCGATGATCGTGAGGCCGCCGCGCTGGCGGGGCGTGACGATCAGCGGCTGGAGGACCCCGTAGAGCTTGATGGACTCGGCGAGGTCCTCGATGCCGCGCAGCCGCGACGGCGGGTTGTCGGGGTTCGGGTACAGGGCGTTCATCGGCACCATGCGGGCGTTCACCGGGTCACCGCCTCGCGCAGCGAGCGGGCATGCTCCACGCGGCCGGTCGGCCACGTGATCTGCCACCGGTGGGAGTCGACGCGCTTGACGACCTGCCCGGCCGGACCGAGGTAGCCGGCCGGCCAGCGCTTGACCCATCCGGCCGGCAGCCCGCGAGCCTGCAGCGGGCTCCGCCCGGTCATCGGATCGCCTCCACCGCGCCGGTGCGGTGCAGCTGGCGGTGCCGAGCGGCGGCCTCCTCGACGTCGGTCTTCACGGAGTTCGCGTAGGTGTCGGTGCAGTGCGCGCACCACATCGCGTAGCGGCCCGCGTTGCCGGGGACGGGCTGGACGCGCACGCGCGGCCGCTCGACGATCCGCTCGAGGCGCGCCTTGGTCTCGACGTCCAGGTTCTCCCAGAGCGCGACACGCTCGGCGTGCCACTCGGCTGCCTCGTGGCCTGAGGGGCGTAGGCACCTGCGCCGGGTGGAGCCGCAGGAGGGGCAGACCGGCCAGGGGCCGGGTCGGGGCGTGGTGGTGGTCATCGTGGTTCCCTTCGTGGTGGGTGGGACCGGATCGGTCAGCGCCGGCGGAGGCGGCGCGGGATGAGGGCGAGCCGGTTCTTTCCCGCAGCCGGCGCCGGGATGAGGGCCGGGGCAGGGACGGCCGGGGAGCCGGCAGCGCGCCACCGCGCGATGAGCTCGCGCTCGTCGGCACGGCCGTCGGCGACGGTGTCGGCGGCCGCGTACCGCTGCGACCAGCGGTAGAACGCGCCGGGGTAGGTGGTCTCGAGCCACGTCTTGGCGGCGGCGAGGTCCTGGCGGTTGATGTCGGTGCTGGTCATGGTGTCCTCCTCGGTGTGCTGTGGGTGGGTGGGGCGGCAGGCCAGCGACCCCACCCCGGGGGTCAGTGGGCGGCGCGGGTCGGGTTCGGCGCGATGCGGGCGTTCACGCCGGCGCAGGTGACGCCGGCGGTGCCGTCTTCGCTGGTCTCGCGCGCGCGGCGTGCGGCTGCGGCGACCAGGCTGCGCGCGTAGCGCTGCTTGGCGACGGGCAGGTGGCGTCCGTTGGCCACGATGTGGGTGACGAGCAGCTCGGAGACGTTCTCGGCGGTGCCGTAGACGCGCCGCGTCGTGCCGTTCTCGGTGATCTCGATCCATGCGCTCGGGGCGGTGGTCTCGGTGGTGGTCATGGCGTCCTCCTGGTGTCAGCGAGCCGGTGCGGCTCGGGCGGTGATGGCTGGTGCTCGGTGCGGCTGGCCATCGCTTCGATAGCCGGAGGCCCATGTCGCAGAGCTGTGGGGGTCAAGGGCCCGTCAGACCAGGGCTTGGACCTTGGTGCGGAGCACCGTCCCCGACCGGCTACGTCAGGCGATCGGCCCTTGACGCCCGCGGCGGCGCGACAACGATCAACCGGCTCGGATCGATGGACCCCGCTGGTGACCCGCCCGCTGGCCGGACCACGGCCGGCCCTGATGCGCTCGTCGCCGGGGTGCGGGGCCGGGGCCCCGCGGTGGGGTGCGCCGCCCGCGGCGGCCGCCGGCCCGCCGCACGCCCTGGGTGCTCTCGGTGAGCCCGTGCACGCCCTCGCCGGCGAGAAGGCGGGCCGCTGTGCTCGAGGTGAGGGGCGCGGGGGTGTGCGGGCGCCTGCTGGGTCCCGTCGTCCACCTGTGTGCGCCAGCGAGCCGCGCAGCGAGGGAGCTCGCGGCGTGCCCAGGTGGTCGAAGGGCCGCCCACACCCTGCCCAGTACGCGACCTTCGGGCCACCCGTCCGGGGCGGGGCCCCGGGCGGGTGGCCGGCGCTCGATGCGCCCGGTCACCCGCGCACCGCCCGGAGACGGGCGGTGCACGGGCGCTGCGGTCAGTCCTCGCCGGGCAGCATGATGGTGAAGACTGGCTCGCCATGGTCGCCGGGGCCGATGTGCAGCACCAGGTCGGCGTGCCGCGGCTGCGTGGCGTGGGGCTGGTTCGGCACGCGCAGCACACGGAACGGCACGCGGTCGGTGTCGCTGGCCCGCTGGGCGTAGAAGCGGGCCATGGTGAGCACGTCCCAGAGGCGCCCGGACTCGTCTTGGTGGGCGCCGTGCTCGGCGTTCCATTCGACGGCGTCGCCCCAGGCGCCGGCGGTCAGCGCGACCGGGCAGCGGAAGCCGGCTTCGGCCGCGTCGGTGGTGACGTCGTGCAGGACGTCGTCGGCGATCGCCCGGGCGCGCGTGTAGACGTGGATCAGGGGGCCGAACAGGTCGGTCAGGTCGCACACCGGTGCGGCGCCGGGCGTGGCGCTGGTGGATGTGCGCTGGGCGACCCATGCCGCGAGAGCGGTCACGTCGTCGGTGTCGAGCCGTTCGGCGGCGTCGCGGCCCTCGGCGTAGTCGCTCGGGTCGGTGTACCGGCACACGGTCCACTCGGCGTCGGCGAGACCGTCGGACACGACGATCAGGCCGGCGGCGGCCGGGACCTCGATGGCGAGGTACGTCGGCGTGTGCTGCACGCCTGCGGCGGTCAGCGCCCGGCATGCCCGGGTCAGCGGGTCGACGTCGATCTCGGCCGGGCCGGTGGGGTTCTGCATGGTGGGGCTCCTGTCTGTTCGGTGGCCCTGGGCGGGCCGGTGAGCGCCCCGTTCTTGGGGCCTCACCGGCAGGCGCGAGGTAGCAGGCGGCGACGAGGGGCCCCGCGCGGGGACGGTGGCCGGTGACGTGGCACATGCCGGCGCGCAGCGGCGGTGTGTGGCAGGTCAGGGGCCGGCGGCATCGGGTGGGGTGGCGGCGTCTGCTACCGGCCTGGGTGGGTCGCGATGGCCACCAGCCCGGGCGCGAGCTCGCGCGGCTGGCCAGCACTGCGCGCCGTAGGCGCGGCCGGTCAGCGTCGCCGGGGTGCGGGGCCGGGGCCCCGTGGTGGTGTGCGGCGCTCGATGCGCCCGCACACCGCCGACAGCGGCCTCCCCCGGTGCCCGGCCGTAGGGAAGTCGGCCGGGCACGCGGGGTGGTCAGGCGGCCGCGTCGACGTCGGCGGGGGCGGTGGTGATGGCGTCGGCGATGGTGTGGGCGGCGCGCAGGACGTTCGCGGCGGTCGACCGGATGAGGTCGGTGTCGGCGTCGGCCCACGTGGCGACGTAGCCGATGGTGTAGGCGCCGGTGTCCAGGCCGAGCAGGCCGGCCACGACGTAGGCGACGGACTCGGCCTCGGTCTCGTAGGTGCCGCGGTGCTGCTGGTACTCCCCCGGCTCCAGGTCGCCGTGCAGCAGTGCGTGCGCGGCCTCGTGCAGGGCGGTCTTGGCGGCCTGCGCGGGCTCGACGTCGGCAGCGATGACCACGCGCCGGCTCTCGAAGTGGGTGTACCCGCCGAACCCGGTGGGCAGGGTCTCGCGCTCGACGGTCCAGCCGTCGGCGGTGAGGTAATCGCTCACGGCGGCGAGCACGTCGAGGTGGTCGGCGCCGGTGAGGGTCTGGGTCAGGTCGGTCCCGTCGGCGGCGTCGGGGTCGATGGGGTCGGTCTGGGCGATGTCGAACACCGACAGGACGGGGAAGTAGACGCGGCGGCGCTGCCCGGCCTCGTCGGTCTCGGTGAGGTCCTCGGGGGCGGCCGTGTGGTCGGTGATCTTCTTGGTGGCGTACCCGAAGATCCGAATGGCCTTCTCTCCCTTGCGGACCTGGCGGCCGCGGGCCTGCCACTGACGGAACCCAGCGACCCGGGTCGCGGCGGGGTACTGCGACCAGATGAGGATGAGGTTGTTCAGGGAGTAGTGGTGGAAGCCGCGGGTCAGGTCGAGGAACGCGCGCCACTGGTCGGTGTCGCGCAGGGTGTCGACCTTCTCGGCGATGCTGGCCTGCAGGGCGGCGGCCTGCTCTCGGCGCTGCTCGGCGGTCTTGGTGGTGGTGACCTTGCGGGTCATGGTGTGCCTCCCGGGGTTCGAGTCGTTGGGCCGGTGAG
>JACXUT010000135.1 GCA_014763765.1 Micrococcales bacterium | reverse complement strand
CCGCAGCGCCCGCCCCGCCCTGCCGCCCCGCGCCGCGACGCCCACGGCGCCCGCGGCGGCGACGACCACCGCGGCTGCGAGCACGCGCAGCAGCGCCGCCCGCAGACCGGACAGCACCTGGTCGTAGACGACGACGGCGACGTCCGGGCGCTGCACCGCGGGCGGCAGCGACCCGGCGTACCAGGACCGCCCGGCCACCAGCGCGACGAGCAGGAGCGCGACCGCACCCGCGACGGCCAGGCTCACGACGGCCAGCGCCCGCACCCGGTCCCGGGCGAGCGCGACCGCACCCGCGAGCAGGGCCACCGCCGCCCACGGGGACCACGTCGCCGCGGCGTCGAGCGCCCGGTACGCCTCCTGGGCGCGCACCAGGTCCGCGCTGCGCAGCACGGCGAACGACGCGTCGACCGCCGGGAGCCGGTCGACCACCGCGAACCCCGCGGCGGACAGGCGCTGGCGGACCGCGTCGACGACGCCGCCGAGGTCGACCGTCAGCGTGCCATCGGCGTCGATGCGTGCGAGGGCCCCCGGGTCGCCGCGCAGCACCGCCGCGAGCTGCCGGTGCACCTCCCGGTTCGCCGTCGTCCACACCGTGGCGAACGCGTCGGAGTCGACGACCCGGCCGACCACCCCGCGGACGTAGCCGGTGGCCGCGTCCACCAGCGGCCCGCGCAGCGACTCCACCGCCTCGGACGCGCGCGGGGGGAGGTCCAGGGCGGCGATCGCGGACGTCGCGTCCGCGGCCAGCCGCTCGAGGCGCAGCCCGTCGACCACGGCGGCCGTCACGCGGTCGGTCACCGCCTCCCGGACCTGCGGGTCCTCGGCGAGCGGGCCGACGGCCGCGAGGTACCGGTCGGTGTCGGCGACGAGTCCGCGCCCCCAGGACGCCGCCACGGCCACGGGCGCGAGCAGGGCGCCCAGCACCACCAGCACCACGGCGGCCGCCGCCCGCGCCCGCGGGGCACGGCGCCGGGCGCCGTGGGCGGGCGCGTCGGGAGCGCGCCCGTCGGGGGCGGGCGCGTCGGGAGCGGACGCGTCCGGGCCGCGCCCGTCCTCGTCCCGACCCCGCACGGCAGACGCCACCGGCCACCGCTCCCGTCCGGGCGGCCCGCCGGACGCCCACCGCGCCCGGCCGCACGCCTCACCGGCGAACCTACGCGTCCCCGGCACCCCGGCGGCACCCCCTCGCGCAGGGACGCGCGCGCCCGCGGCGGTCGCGCGGGCCTCCCCGAGCGGCTGCCCTCCCGAGCGGACTCCCCGCGCGGGAGAACCCGGCCCGGGACCTCAGCCCCGGCGCCGCCGCCGCGACCCGTCGACGCGCGGCGAGATGACGGACCCGCGCGGCAGCACCACGTCCGGCGCCATCATCGCGGGCAGACCGGTGAGGAACAGCGCGAACACCGCGGGCCGGCGCTGCGCGAGCTCCAGGCGCGCCCCGTCGGCGGACGCAAGGTCGCGGGCCAGCGCGAGCCCGAGCCCGGTGCCCTTGCCGGAGGTCACCTCGCGCTCGAAGATCCGCGGCGCGAGCTCGTCGGGCACGCCCTCGCCCTCGTCGCCGACCTCGACGACCACCGCGCGTGAGGCCCCCGGGCGCGACCGGACGGTCGTCGTCCCTCCCCCGTGCCGCAGGGAGTTCTCGATGAGCGTCGCCAGCACCTGCGCCAGCGCCCCCGGCGTCGCCAGCACCTGCGCGGCCGGGTCGACGTCGACGACGAGCCGGCGCCCCTCGGCCTCGAAGGTGGGCCGCCACTCCTCCTCCTGCTGGTGCACCACGTCCACCAGCCGCACCGCCTCGGTGGTCCCCCCCTGCGCGCGCCGCGAGCGGGTCAGCAGGTCGTCGACGACCGTCACGAGCCGCTCGACCTGCTCCAGCGAGATGCGGGCCTCCTCCCGCACGGCGGGGTCGTCCGAGGCGAGCGTGATCTCCTCCAGGCGCATCGACAGCGCCGTGAGCGGCGTGCGGAGCTGGTGCGAGGCGTCGGACGCGAACTGCCGCTCCGCGGCGAGCCGGCCGGCCATCCGGTCGGCGCTGCGGGCGAGCTCGGCGGCGACCAGGTCGATCTCCTCGACGCCCGACGGCTCGAGCTGCGGGCGCACCTGGCCGGACCCGAGCTGCTCGGCGGACGCCGCGAGGTACACCAGCGGGGCCGCGAGCCGGTTCGCCTGCCAGATCGCCATCGCGATCCCCGCCGCGAACGCGACGACCGCGGCGGCCACCACGAGCCCCATGATCTGCGCGCTCATGAGGAAGATGTCCCACCAGGGGGCGTACATCGTGATCCGCGCGCCCGACGTCGACGTCTCGGTGATGGTGATGGTGCGCTCGGGCACCTCCGGGCCGGCCTGGTACCGCGCGCCGTCCTCCGCGACGACGAAGATGCTGACGGGGATGCCGCCGCCCCGCTCCACGTACGGCCCCAGCATGTCGTCGGACAGCGGCGCGCCCTCCTGGACGCGGTTGTCGATCGACCGCGCGAGGTCGGACGCGCGCGTCTCGAGGGACCCGATCTCGTTGTCGCGGACGTACTGCGCGCCGAGGAACGCGAGCGGGAACCCGAGCAGCACCACCGCCACCGTGACGGCGGCGATCGTGGCCTGCAGGACACGGCGGCGCACGGGTCAGCCCCGGGTGCCCTCGCCGGACTCGAACCGGAAGCCCATCCCCCGCACCGTGCTGATGTACCGCGGGGCGCTCGCGTCGTCCCCGAGCTTGCGGCGCAGCCACGACACGTGCATGTCGAGCGTCTTGGTCGACCCCGTCGGGTCGGACCCCCACACCTCGCGCATGAGCGTCTCGCGGGCGACCACGGTACCCGCCGCGCCGACCAGCACGCGCAGCAGGTCGAACTCCTTCGCGGTGAGGTGCAGCTCGCGCTCGCCCTGGAACGCCCGGTGCGCGGCGACGTCCACGCGCACGTCCTGCGAGCGCAGCTCGTCCTCGTCGGGCGCGTCGCCGCCGGTGCGCCGCAGCAGGGCGCGCACGCGGGCCAGCAGCTCGGCGAGCCGGAACGGCTTCGTGACGTAGTCGTCGGCGCCGGCGTCCAGCCCCACCACGAGGTCGACCTCGTCCGCGCGGGCCGTCAGCACGAGCACCGGGGTGGTGAGCCCCTGGTTCCGGATCGCCCGGGCGACGTCGAGCCCGTCCATGTCCGGCAGGCCGAGGTCCAGCACGACGAGGTCCGCCTCGCTCGCGCGGTCGATCGCACCCTGCCCGGTGCCCTGCACCCGGACGTCGTAGCCCTCACGCCCGAGGGCCCGCGCCAAAGGCTCGGCAATCGCGGGATCGTCCTCGGCCAGCAGCACCTGGGTCATTCCGCCATGTTAGGTCACGGAACGGTCGAGGGCGTGGTGCACACGGGTCACGATCCGGTCGAGCCTGCTCTGTCCGCCCGCGGGGGGACTCCGACCGGGACCTCGGTCCGCCCCCGGGGGCACGCGGACGCCGCCGGGCCGCCCCTACGCTGGCGCGATGACCTGGTGGGAGCGCCTCACGCGGTGGGAGCACCGCCACCGCCTCGGCATCGACCTGACCCTCACGGTGGCGACCGGCCTGTTCGTCATCCCGCTCTCCGCGGCCGCGTCCGAGAGCGGCGGGACGGGGTTCGCCGCGGGCCTGGTGTGGTCCTGCCTGCTGTGGGCGCCGCTCGCGTGGCGCCGCCGCAGCCCGGTCGCCTCCGTGGTCGCGGTCTACGCCGCCGGACTGGCGCACCTCGTGCTGGGCACGCCGTCGTTCCTCATCGCGGACCTCGCCGTCCTCGTCGCCCTCTACTCGGTCACGGTGCACGGCCCGCGTTGGGCGCACCGCACCGCGATCGTCTCGGCGATCGTGGGGAGCCTGGTCCTGGCCTGCACGATGGCCCTGCAGTACGGCTTGGCCAGTGACCCCGCCCAGCTCGCGGGCAGCGCGCTGCTCATGTGGGTGTTCTGCTCGGCGTGCGCGGTGGCGACGTGGGCGTTCGGGCTCATGCGGCGCTCCCGGCGGGAGACGATCGCCGCGCTGCGGGACCGCGCGGAGCGCCTGGAGCTCGAGCGCGACCAGCAGGCACGCATCGCGACCGCCGCCGAGCGCACCCGCATCGCCCGCGAGATGCACGACATCGTCGCGCACTCGCTGTCGGTCGTGGTCGCGCAGGCGGACGGCGGCCGGTACGCCGCCGCCGGCGACCCGGAGGCCGCCACGCGGGCGCTCGCCACGATCGCGGAGACCGGGCGGGCGGCGCTGGCGGACATGCGCCGGCTGCTCGGGGTGCTGCGGGAGCCGGACGCGGCGGGCGGCGCGGCGGGCACGGCACCGGGCACGACGACGGCGGGGGGCGCGCCGTACACCCCGCAGCCCGCCGCCGAGGACGTCGAGCAGCTCGTCGAGCAGGTGCGCGCCTCGGGGGTGCGCGCCTCGCTCGTCCGGATGGGCACGGCCCGGCCGCTGCCGCCGGGCATCGGCCTGACCGTGTACCGGATCTGCCAGGAGGCGCTGACGAACGTGCTCAAGCACGCCGGGCCGGACCCGGCCGTCACCGTGCTCGTGCAGTGGCAGCCCGCCGCGCTCATCCTCGAGGTCACCGACGACGGCCGGGGCGCCGCGGCCGACTCCGACGGCGCCGGCCAGGGGCTGCTCGGCATGCGGGAGCGGGCGACCATGGTCGGTGGCCGGCTCAGCGCCGGCCCGCGACCGGGCGGCGGGTTCCGGGTGCGCGCCGAGCTGCCGCTGCCCGGCGCCCCCGCGTCCGGGCCGGCCGGCGCCGCGGCCTAGGCTGACCGCCATGACCGAGACGATCCGCGTCGGCGTGGTGGACGACCAGCAGCTCGTGCGGGCGGGGTTCCGGCTCGTCATCGACTCGCAGCCCGACCTGTCCGTGGTGCTGGAGGCCGGCGACGGCGCCCAGGCCGTGCAGGCCCTGACGCCCGGGACGTCGCAGTCTCGCCTCGTCGGGCCCGTCGACGTCGTGCTGATGGACGTCCGCATGCCCACGCTCGACGGGCTCGCCGCCACCGAGCGCATCGTCGCCGCCGGCACGCCCGACCACCCCGCGCCGCGCATCATCGTGCTCACGACGTTCGACCTCGACGAGTACGTGATGTCCGCCATCCGCGCCGGCGCGAGCGGGTTCCTGCTCAAGGACGCGCCGCCGGAGGACATGCTGACGGCCATCCGCACCGTGCACGCCGGGGACGCCGTCATCGCGCCGTCGTCCACGCGCCGCCTGCTCGAGCACCTCGTCACCGCGCTGCCCGCCGAGCACCCGCGGTCGGAGGCGGCGGACGAGGCGCTGGCGTCGCTGACCGAGCGGGAGCGCGAGGTGCTCGTCCTCATGGCGCGCGGGCGGTCGAACACCGAGATCGGGCAGGACCTCTACGTCGCCGAGGCGACCGTGAAGACCCACGTCGGACGGATCCTCGCCAAGCTCGGGGCGCGCGACCGGGTGCAGGCCGTCGTGCTGGCGTACGAGACCGGGCTGGTCGTCCCCGGGGCCTGACGGGCCGCGCCCGCCGCTCCCGCCCCGGTGGGGCCCGCCGGGCCGGGGTCCGACCCCGGGATGACGCCGGGTCCGGACCGGAGGTGGACGACGGCGGGGTGGCCGGCTCCGTAACGTCGAGGGCATCAGCCAGTCGACCACCAGGAGCACCACCGTGGACCCGATCCAGCCCGCCCCCGCCGCACCGCCGGCACCGTCCGCCACCTCGGCCGCCGTGCGCGCCCGCGCCCTCACCAAGGTGTACGGCCGCGGCGAGGCGTCCGTCCGCGCCCTCGCCGGCGTCGACGTGGACTTCGCCGCCGGCGAGTTCACCGCGATCATGGGGCCCTCCGGCTCCGGCAAGTCGACGCTGATGCACGTGCTCGCCGGCCTCGACGCCGCGACCTCCGGATCGGCGTTCCTCGGGCCCACCGACGTGACGACCCTCGACGACGACTCCCTCACGCGCCTGCGCCGCGACCGCGTCGGGTTCGTGTTCCAGTCGTTCAACCTGCTGCCGATGTTCACGGCCGAGCAGAACATCCTGCTGCCGCTCGAGCTCGCCGGCGCGGCCGTCGACCGGGCCTGGTTCGACACCCTCGTCGCCACGCTCGGCCTCGGCCAGCGACTCACGCACCGCCCGTCGGAGCTGTCCGGCGGCCAGCAGCAGCGCGTCGCGATCGCCCGCGCCCTCATCGCCAAGCCCGAGGTCGTCTTCGCGGACGAGCCCACCGGCAACCTCGACTCCCGTGCCGGTGCCGAGGTGCTGAGCTTCCTGCGCCGCTCCGTCCGCGAGCTCGGGCGCACCGTCATCATGGTCACGCACGACCCGACGGCCGCCGCCTATGCCGACCGCGTGGTGATGCTGGCCGACGGGCGCATCGCGGGCGACATCGTCGACCCCACCCCCGAGGCCGTCCTCACCGGGCTGGACGCCCTGCGCCAGCTCGAGGTCTCCGAGGTCGGCGCGGCGAAGGCGGGTGCGTGATGTGGCGGCTGACGCTGGCGCAGATGCGCCGCTCGCTCGGCCGGCTCACGGCCGCCGGGATCGCCGTCGCGATCGGCACCGCGTTCGTCGCCGCGACGCTGCTCGCCGGTGACGTCATGCAGCGCATCTCGTACGACTCGATCACCGCGTCGTACGGGAAGGCCGACCTGATCGCCGTCTCGTCCGGCACCGTCACCGACGCGGACGTCGACGCGGTGCGCGGCCTCCAGGGCGTGTCGGCCGCCGACCCCCGCGTCGTCGTGCCCTCCGTCGAGCTCTCCTCCGGGGACAAGGTCATCACGCAGGCTCTCGTCCCGGTGCCAGGTGACGAGGCGTTCGACACCCAGCACGTCACGCAGGGCGCGCTGCCCGCGGGCGACGGCCAGATCACCCTCCCGGAGCGGGCCGCCGAGCGGCTCGGCGTCGCGGTGGGCGACGAGGTGACCGTCGGGTCGTACGTGTGGGAGTCGGGCGACGCGGGCGGTGACGACGCGGGGGCCGCGGACGACGCGGCGGCCGCGGACGACGCCGGGGACGGCACGGCCGCGGGCGACGGCACGTCCGCCGACGACACCGGCACCGTCCGGAAGCAGACCGAGCAGGTCACGGTCGTCGGCCTCACCACCGACCCGACGTCCGCGTGGGCGGAGTACGGCGGCGTCGCGATGTCGACCACCACGGACGCCCTGCGCTGGTCCGGCGCGGCGACCGGCCCTGGCGTCCCGACGATCGCGGACCTCGGCGTCGACCAGCTGCTGCTGGCGCTCGACACGGCAGCGGACACCGAGACGGTGCGGCAGTCCGTCGGCGACGTGCTCGGCACGGGCTCCTCGGACGCCGTCGTGCTGACGCGCGACGAGGCCGCCGAGCGCTCGATCTCCGGGGACTCGACCGGCCCCGTGGTGGTCGTGGTGCTCGCGTTCGCGGCGGTCGCGATGATCGTCGCGGGCCTGGTCATCGCGAACACGTTCCAGGTGCTGGTCGCGCAGCGCACCCGCATGCTGGCGCTGCTGCGCTGCGTCGGGGCCGTCCGGTCGCAGGTGCGGCGGTCGGTGCTGCTCGAGGCCGCGCTGCTCGGCCTGGTCGCCTCCGTGGCGGGCACGCTGCTCGGCACGCTCCTCGTCCAGGTCGCGCTCTGGATCATGCAGGGCGCCGACCTGCCGTTCCCGGTGCCGGCCGCCGTGCACGTCACGCCCGCCGCGGTGCTCGCGCCCCTCGCCGTCGGCGTGCTGGTGACGGTCCTGGCCGCGCTCACGCCGGCCCGGGTCGCGACCCGCGTCGCCCCGATCGCCGCGCTGCGCCCGGCCGACGCCCCGGCGGCGGGCAGCCGCGCCGGCCGCGTCCGGCTCGTGCTGAGCCTGCTGCTGGTCGTGGGCGGCGTGGCGCTGCTCGCGGGCGGCCTGGCCCTGTCCCGGGTGAACGTGGCCGCGGCCGTGGGCGTCGCGATCCTCGGCGGCCTGCTGTCGTTCGTCGGGCTGCTCGTGGGGGCGGTGTTCTGGATGCCGCGCGTGGTCGCGGCCACCGGCCGGCTGGCCGGGCGCGCGGGGATGCCCGCGCGGCTCGCCGCCGCGAACACGGGCCGCAACCCGGCGCGCACCGCCGCCACCAGCACCGCGCTGCTCATCGGCGTGACGCTCGTCGCCATGATGAGCACCGGCGCCGCCACGGCGCGCGCCACCCTCGACGGCGAGCTCGACACCCGGTTCCCGGTCGACCTCCAGGTCTCCGCACCGACGACGGTCGACTCCGAGGGCCGCAGCGTCGACGAGCCGCTGCCCGCGGGGACGGCCGACCGGATCGCCGGCGTCGACGGCGTCGAGGCGGTCGCGGTCGTGCGGCGCGACGACGTCGTGGTGGGCGACGGCACCGGCACGTTCGCGGGCGCCCTCGCCGTCGCGGGCGACCAGGCGTCCACGGTCATGCGCAACCCCGAGGTCGCCGCGGCGCTGTCGGACGGCACGGTCGTGATGGGCTCGACCCTCGCGGGGGCGGCCGGCGTGAGCGACGGCGACGAGGTCCCGGTGACCCTCGCGGACGACAGCACCGGCGAGGCCGCCTCGGGGTCGACCCCCGTGACGCTCACCGCACGCGTCGTCGACTTCGACGACTGGTCCGTGATCGTGACCCCGGCGGCGCTCGAGCGGCTCGGGTCGTCGGGGTCGCCCAGCACCGCGTGGGTGCGCGTCGCCGACGTCGACGACTCCGGCTACGTCGTCCAGGAGGTCGAGGACCTCACCGAGGACACCGCGCTCGACATCTCCGGAGCCGCCGTCGAGCGCGCGCTCTACCAGCGGGCCATCGACACGGTGCTCGCGGTCGTCGTCGGGCTGCTCGCCGTCGCGGTCGTCATCGCCCTCATCGGCGTCACCAACACCCTGTCGCTCTCGGTGATCGAGCGGCGGCGGGAGTCGGCGACGCTCCGGGCGCTCGGACTCACGCGCCGGCAGCTGCGGGCCTCCATGGCCGTCGAGGGCGCGCTGATCGCCGGGGTCGGCGCCGTGGTCGGCGTGCTGCTCGGCCTCGCGTACGGCTGGCTCGGGTCCACCGCGGTGCTCGCGGACTTCGCGGACCTCGAGCTGCGCGTCCCGTGGTCCGACCTCGGGATCGTGCTCGGCATCGCCGTGGTGGCCGGGGTGCTCGCCTCGGTGCTGCCGGCGCGCAACGCCGCCCGGACCCCGCCGGTCGCGGCGCTCGGCGTGGAGTGAGCACGCCCGGCCGCGACCAGCGGCCGGGGCAGGCGGGCGGGCCCGTCCGGCGCAGGTCGCCGGGCGGGCCCTCCCGCGTCGAGCGACGGGCGGCTGTCCCGTCGCGTGCCGGGCGGGCCTTCCCGCGACGCGCGCCGGGGCGGGCGGTCGCCGTGTCAGGTGCGGTCGCCGGCCGTCCAGGCCACGACCGGGGGCAGCACGAGCAGGACGCCCGTCGCACCCGCGACGGCGAGCACGACGACCGACCAGGCGGCGAGCTCCACGCCGACCCAGCCGACCGCCAGGACGACCAGCAGGATCTGCACCGTCATCACCGGGGCGCGGCCCCAGCGCCGCCCCCGCAGCAGCCCGACGGCCGCCCCCGCGAGCACCGCGGCGATCCCGGCCGCCAGCACCGCCATGAACACGACCGGCCCGGGCATCGAGGTGCCCCGCACCAGCGCGACCAGCAGGGCGACGGTCGCGACGGCGAGGGCCAGCGCCTGCAGCAGCACCAGGGCGGTCACGGCACGGACGGCGGCCGGGCCGCGGGGTGGTCACGACGCGACCCTACGACGGCCGCGGGCCCGCCGAGGCGCCGTCGTGACACCGCGCGGGGGCGCGCGATGACGTCGCGCGCCCCCGCGCGGCCGGTCGGGTGTCGGCGCGTGCGGGCGGGCGACGATGTCGCGCGGGCGCACCGCCGGTCGGGTGACGGCGCGCCGGGCCGGCGTGCGACGGCGGGCGCGACCCGGCGTCCGCGGCGCCCCGGCGTCCGCAGCGCCCCGGCGGGCTCCCGCCGTCGCCGGTACGAAGGTCCTGGTCACGGCGGCGCCCGGCACCCGGGTGAATCGCCCGTGCATCGGTGCAGGTCCGCACCGCGCGCCCCGCCGGGAAGGGACGTTGGTCCCGGCATCCGGTCCCGGTTGGCGTCGAGCGGCACGGAGGGAGTAGCGTGCCGCCCAAGCGTCCAGGATCCACACAGGTGTGACCGACGCCTCATCTGTTACGCGCCAGAAACCTGCGCGTAACCCCTTGTGCGCTGCCCGTCGCCATGTGAATCTTGTGCGCAGCAGTTCGAATCCGAGCGCCGACGCTCACGCCGCCCCCCGCGAAAGCTCGTGCGTCGACGTGTGCTCTGCGCCCCTTCCGTGCCACCCAGCCCCCTGGTCGTGGCCCGCCCCTGTGCTGAGGAGTGTTCGATGGATTGGCGCCACCGCGCAGCATGTCTGACCGAGGACCCGGAGCTGTTCTTCCCGATCGGCAACACCGGCCCGGCCCTGCTGCAGATCGAGGAGGCCAAGGCCGTGTGCCGCCGCTGCGACGTGGTGGACACCTGCCTGAAGTGGGCGCTGGAGTCCGGCCAGGACGCCGGCGTCTGGGGCGGCCTCTCCGAGGACGAGCGCCGCGCCCTCAAGCGCCGCACCGCGCGCCAGCGCCGCGCAGGCTGACGCGCCAGCGCCGCACCGGCTGACGCGCCGGCGCCGCACCGGCTGACGCGCCAGCGCCGCACCGGCTGATCTCGCGCCCCGCGCGACCGACGCCCGCCACCCCGTCCGGGGCGGCGGGCGTCGTCGCGTCCGGCGACGGGCCGGGCGCCCGCCCCGAACGCACCCCGGCAACCCGACCGCCCTCGGCGAGAGGCCAGCAACCGGGGCTCGCCCCTCGTCCGGACGCCCTCCTCGTGGCCTCTCACCGACCAGGCCCCCCCGACGACCCGAACGCACCCCCGTCCCGACCGGCCTCGACGAGAGGCCACCAACCGGGGCTCGCCCCTCGTCCGGACGCCCTCCTCGTGGCCTCTCGCCGACCAGGGCCCCGAACGGTCCGAACGCACCCCCGCAACCCCACCGCCCTCGGCGAGAGGCCACCAACCGGGGCTCGCACCTCGTCCGGACGCCCTTCTCGTGGCCTCTCGCCGACCGGGGTCGGGCGTCGCGGGTCGGGCGTCGCGGGTCGGGCGTCCGGACGAGGTGCGAGCCCCGGTTG
>JACXUT010000359.1 GCA_014763765.1 Micrococcales bacterium | reverse complement strand
CCGTCGGAGGCTCCGACGGTGCTCGGAGGGGTGCGCGCGGGATCGGAGGTGTCCGCGGAGGCCTGCGAGCCCGCGCGATGACCACCGATGCCCGTCGGAGCCTCCGAAGGGGGAGCGGCCCGAGCCCGAGCCGGTCACCAGGAGGCGGCGAGGGCCTCCAGGGTGGCGACGCGGTCGGCGACGTCGTGCGTGGTGGCGGTGACGATCAGCTCGTCGGCGCCGGTGCGGTCGACGAGCTCGCGCAGCGCGGCGACCGCGCGGTCGGCAGTCGTCGCGTGCTGCGTGCCGGGCACGCGGGAGAAGAAGTCCCGGGCCTGCTCCGGATCGAGGGCGTCGAGCATCGCGGCGGCGTCCTCGGGCGTCTCGATCGGCGCGAGTGCCCCACGGCTGCGCAGCCGCAGGGCCATGACCTTGCTCGGTCCGGCGAGCCAGGCGGCGCGCTCCTCCGACTCGGCGACGACGACGGAGGCGGACACCATGAGGTGCGGGGCGTCGAGCACGGCGGAGGGGCGGAACGCCGACCGGTACACCTCGGCAGCCTGCGTGGTGATGCCGGTCCCGAAGTGGTGGGCGTACGAGAACGGCAGCCCGAGCTCTCCGGCGAGCTGCGCGCTGAACGTCGACGACCCGAGCAGCCACACCTCGGGGGTCCCGGCAGCGGCCGGCGTGGCGGTCAGCCGCGCGGCGGTGGCGCTCGCCGCGCGGCCCTCCGGCAGCTGACCGAGCAGCGCGAGGACGTCCAGCAGCTCCGCGGGGAAGTCCTCGGCGCCGAGCCCCTCCACCGTGCGGCGCAGCGCGGCGGCGGTCGCGGGGTCGGCGCCCGGCGCCCGCCCGATGCCGAGGTCGACGCGGCCGGGGTGCAGGGCCTCGAGCATCGCGAACTGCTCCGCGACCACGAGCGCCGGGTGGTTCGGCAGCATGACGCCGCCGGAGCCGACGCGGATCCGGTCCGTCGAGGCCGCGAGGTGTGCCAGCAGCACCGCGGGAGACGTCGACGCCACCGCGGGCATGCTGTGGTGCTCGGCGACCCAGAACCGTCGGTAGCCGAGCCGGTCGGCCGCGCGGGCGAGCGTGGTGGAATCGGCGAGGGCGTCGGCGCTGGTGCGGCCGGTGCCGACGGGGGCGAGGTCGAGGACGGACAGCGGGACGGCGTGGTCGGTGCTCACACCGGGGCCAACGCGGCCGGGCGGCCGAGGCTTCCCCCGCCTCCCTCCGGCGCCGGCCCCACACCCCCCGCCGTCGGAGGCTCCGACGGGAACCGGAGGTCATCGCGCGGGCTCGGAGATCTCTGCGGGGACCTCCGAGCCCGCGTCGATCCCTCCGAGCCCGGTGGAGGTCTCCGAGCCCGGGGGGCTCCGCGTGAGGTGGGGTCTCCGAGTCCGGTCGAGGCTCCGATCACCGTGGGAGGCTCC
>JACXUT010000134.1 GCA_014763765.1 Micrococcales bacterium | reverse complement strand
GACGTCGCCGGTGCCCCGCAGCACCCCGCCCGGCGGCCGGTCCGGCGCTCCGGGACGGCACCGGGCGGGGTGCTGCGGGGCACCGGCGACGTCAGGCACGGGTCCGCCCGATCACGGCGAGCGACCGGCGCACGACGCTCGGCCGGGCGGCGAGGGCCTCCGCGGCGCCCGGCTCGGTGCGGGCGAACGACACGACCATGCCGAGGGCGACCAGCGTCGTGATGAGGGCGGACCCGCCCGCCGACACCAGCGGGAGCGGCACGCCGATCACCGGCAGCAGCCCGACGACGACCCCCATGTTGACGAGGGCCTGGCCCACGATCCACGCGGCCACGCCCCCGGTGACGATCTGGGCGAACGGGTCCCGGTGCCGGGCGATGACGCGGAACATCGCGAACGCCAGCACGGCGACGAGCACGAGCACGAGCAGCGTCCCGATGAGGCCGAGCTCCTCGCCGATGATCGCGAAGATGAAGTCGTTGTGCGCCTCGGGCAGGTACGACCACTTCTCGCGGCTCTGCCCGAGGCCGAGCCCGGCCCAGCCGCCCGTGGCGAGCGCCTGCAGGCCGTGGACCGTCTGGTAGCAGCCGCCCAGCTCGTCGCAGTCGCCGGTGAACCAGTCCAGGATCCGGCTGGTCCGGTTGGTGCTGCCGATCGCGAGCACGGCGACCCCCGCGGCGGCCGCGACGCCCGCGGCGGCGAAGATGCGCATGGGCACCCCCGCGACGAACAGCGCCCCCGCGACGAGCAGCAGCATGATGATCGCCGTGCCCAGGTCGTGGCCGAGCAGGACCATGCCGACGGCGCCGGCGGCCACCGGCAGCGCCGGGATCGCGGCGTGCTTCCAGTCGTCGAACAGCGGCTGCTTGCGGGCGAGCACCGCGCCGAGCCACACGACGAGCGCGAGCTTGAGCGCCTCGGCGGGCTGCGCGGTGAACCCGCCGACGCAGACCCAGCCCTGGTTGCCGCCCTTGCCGCAGCCGAGCGGCGTGTAGACGAGGAGCTGCGCGACCAGACCGGCGCCGAGCAGCGGCCAGGCGAGCGCCTGGTACACCCGCGCCGGCATCCGCGAGGCGACCCACGCCAGCGGCAGGCCGATCAGCGCGTACTGGGCCTGGTTGCGGAACACCGCGTACGGCGAGTCGTCGCTGGCGAGCGAGTCCACCGAGGAGGAGGACAGGACCATGACGAGGCCGAGCACGAGCAGCAGCCCGGCGGCGCCGACGAGCAGGTAGTAGCTCGTGACGGCGCTGTTCCACTGCCCGAGCCGCGAGGGGCGCTGCTCCGTGGCGGGCGACGGGGCGTCGGTCGTCTGGGCCATCGGCGCCGGGTCACCCCCTCGGGAGCAGTGCGCGGACCTCGGCGGCGAACGCCTCTCCCCGTTCGGCGTACGAGGAGAACTGGTCCATCGAGGCGCACGCCGGCGCCAGCAGGACGGTGGTGCCGGCGCCCCGGGCGTCCGCCAGGCGGCGGGCCTCGGTCACGGCGCGGGTCATCACCGTCCCAGTGTCACCGGGATCCACGCGGACCACGGGGACCTGCGGCGCGTGTCGGGCGAGCGCGTCGGCGAGCGGCGCCGCGTCCACCCCGATGAGCACGACCGCGTGCAGCCGGTCGGCCCGCGACGCCACGAGGTCGTCGAACGTCGCGCCCTTCGCGAGCCCGCCCGCGAGCCACACCACGCTGCCCGGGGCGAAGGCCGCCAGGGACGCGGCCGCCGCGTGGGCGTTCGTGGCCTTGGAGTCGTCCACCCAGCGCACGCCGTCGACCTCGGCCACCGTCGCGATCCGGTGCGCGCCGGGACGGTAGGACCGCAGCCCCGCCCCGACCGCCTCGGGCGGCACGCCGTGCGCGAGCGCCAGGGCGGCCGCGGCGAGCGCGTCCTGCACGACGTGCGGCGCGAGCCCGTCCGGCCCGGCGAGGTGCGCCAGGTCGTCGAGCGTCGCGAGCTCCTGGGCGTGGGTGTGCCGCAGCGCGGCGAAGCCCCGGTCGACGAGGACGTGGTCGACGAGGCCGACCTGGCCGACCGACGGCGCGCCGAGCGTGAAGCCCACCGCGACCGCGCCGTCGGCGACGTCGGCCTCCCGCACGAGGTGCTCCGTGGTGGGGTCGGCCGCGTTGTAGACGCACGCGACCTCCACGCCCGAGTAGATGCGCCCCTTGTCGGCCGCGTACGCGTCGAGCGAGCCGTGCCAGTCCAGGTGGTCGGCCGCGACGTTGAGCACCGCGGCCGCCTGGGCCGCCACCGACGTCGTGTGGTGGAGCTGGAAGCTCGACAGCTCGACGGCGAGCACGTCGAGCGCGGGGTCCGTCGCGGCCAGGACGACCGGTGTGCCCACGTTGCCGACCGCGGCCGAGCGCCGGCCGGCCGCGCGCAGGATCGCGTCGAGCATCTCGACGGTCGTCGTCTTGCCGTTGGTGCCGGTGACCGCGAGCCACGGCGCGGGGCCGTCCCCGGTGTCCCGGCCGACGCGCAGCCGCCACGCGAGCTCGACCTCGCTCCACACCGGCACGCCGGCCGCGCGGGCGGCGGCGAGCAGCGGGTGGGCGGGCGGCCAGCCCGGGGAGACGACCACGACGTCGGCGGCGTCCAGCAGGCCCGCGGCCAGGAACGCGTCGACGCGGTGGTCGGCGTCCTCGGCGCGGTCGTCGACCGTCGTGACGTGCGCGCCCAGGCCGGTCAGCACGTCGCGCGCCGCGCGGCCGGAGACGCCGAGGCCGGCGACGACGACCCGGGCGCGCCCGAGGTCCTGCGCGGTCGCGGGTCCGGCGGCGCTGTCGTCCACGGTCAGCCCGTCACCCACTCCGCGTAGAAGATGCCGACGCCCAGGGAGACGAACAGCCCGGCGATCAGCCAGAACCGGATCACGATCGTGACCTCGCCCCACCCCGACAGCTCGAAGTGGTGGTGCAGCGGCGCCATCTTGAACACCCGCTTGCCCGTCAGCTTGAAGAAGCCGATCTGGATCACGTCGGACATCACGATGATGACGAACAGGCCGCCGATGATCGCCGCGAGCACCTCGGTGCGGGTGACGATCGACAGGCCCGCCAGCGCGCCGCCGAGGGCCAGCGAGCCGGTGTCGCCCATGAAGATCTTGGCCGGGCTGGCGTTCCACCACAGGAACCCGAAGCACGCGCCGGTGATCGCCGCGGCGACGACGGCCATGTCGAGCGGGTCGCGGGTGCCGTAGCAGCGGGTGGGGTCGCCGTCGGGGAGGCCGCAGCGCTGGTTGAACTGCCAGACGCACACGATGACGTAAGCGCCGAACACGATCAGCGACGACCCGGTGGCGAGCCCGTCGAGCCCGTCGGTGAGGTTCACCGCGTTCGACCAGGCGGTGATGAGGAAGTTCGCCCAGATCACGAACAGGATCGCCCCGACGGTGGCGCCGGCGAACCCGAGGTCCAGCCCGGTGTCCCGGATGAACGAGATGTGCGTCGAGGCGGGCGTGCGCAGGGTCGCGTCGGGGAACTGCAGCGCGAGCACGGCGAACGTGATGCCGACGAAGCCCTGGCCGACGATCTTCCAGCGCGCGGACAGGCCGAGGCTGCGCTGCCGGGAGATCTTGATGAAGTCGTCGAGGAACCCGACCACGCCGAGCCCGGTCATGAGGAACAGCACCAGCACCGCGGACGCGCTCGGCAGCGTCCCGGAGGCCAGCACGGCGGCGCCCCAGCCGAGCAGCGTGGCGGCGATGATGACGACGCCGCCCATCGTCGGGGTGCCGCGCTTGGTGTAGTGCGCGGTCGGGCCGTCCTGCCGGATGAACTGGCCGTACTGGCGCCCGACGAGGAACGTGATGAACAGCGGGGTGGCGAGCAGCGCGACGACCATCGCGACGCCGCCGGCGACGAGGACGGAGATCACGGCTGCACCTCCGCGGGGGCGCCCGTCAGCAGGTCGCCGAGGCGCCACAGGCCGGCGCCGTTCGAGGCCTTGAGCAGCACGACGTCGCCGGGCCGCAGCTCCGACCCGAGCAGCTCCGCGGCGGCGTCGACGTCGTCCACCACGACGACCTCGTCGCCCCACGACCCCTCGCGCACGGCGCCGGCGGCGATGCCCCGCGCGCCCTCCCCGACCACGACGGTCAGGCCGACGTTGAGCCGCACCACCTGCAGGCCGATCGCCTCGTGCTGGGCGCGCGCGTCGGGGCCGAGCTCCATCATCTCGCCGAGCACGGCCACCGAGCGGCGCTCGCGCCCCGCCAGCACGGCGAGCGCGCGCAGCGCGGCGCGCATCGAGTCGGGGTTGGCGTTGTACGAGTCGTCGACGACCGTCACCCCGTCGGGGCGCTCGACGACGTGCATGCGGTGCGGGCTGATCGCGTCGGCGGCGGACAGCCCGGCGGCGACGTCCGCGAGGGACAGGCCGACGGCGAGCCCGGCGGCCGCGGCGGCCAGCGCGTTGTGCACGTGGTGCTCCCCCACCAGCCGCAGCGTGACGTCGGCCCGCTCCCGGGACGTCTCCCCCTCGACCGGCGGCACGCGCCCGGCGTCGAGCGTGAACGCCGCCCGGCCGGCGCGGTCCACGCGCAGGTCGACGGCGCGCACGTCCGCCCCGGTGGTGGTGCCGAACGTCGCGACGGGCCCCGGGGCCAGCTCCGCCATGGCCAGCACCCGGTGGTCGTCCGCGTTGAGCACGGCGACGCCGCCCGGCGCGAGACCGGTGACGAGCTCGGACTTCGCGCGCGCCACGGCCTCGATCCCGCCGAAGCCCTCCAGGTGGGCGTGCCCGACGACGAGCACGACGGCGACGTCCGGCGGCGCGATGTCCGTGAGGTAGTCGAGGTGGCCGATCCCCGAGGCGCCCATCTCGAGCACGAGGAACCGGGTCTGCTCGTCCGCGCGCAGCACGGTGAGCGGCAGGCCGATCTCGTTGTTGAACGACTTCTCGGGCGCCACCGTCGGGCCGGCCACGGTGCACAGCTGCGCCAGCAGGTCCTTGGTGGTGGTCTTGCCGACGGATCCCGTCACGCCGATGACGCGCAGCCCGCTGCCGCCCGGCTCGACCGCGGCCTCGCGGAGCTGCTCGAGCACGACGCTCGCCAGCTCGCCGAGCGCGCGCTCGACGTCGTCCACCACCACCACGGGCAGCGGCACCGGGGCGCCGTCGCCGGAGCCGTCGTCGGTGAGCTCCCGCGTCGCCAGGACGAGCGTCGCGCCGGCGCGCACGGCGGCCGCCGCGTAGTCGTGCCCGTCGACGTGCTCCCCCGGCAGCGCGACGAACAGCGCGCCGGGCCCGGCCAGCCGGGAGTCCACGACGACCGGTCCGGTGACCACCGTGGACGGGTCGAGGTCCGCCGGGCGCAGCCGCCCGCCGGTCGCGGCCGCCACCTGCGCCGCCGTCATCGCGATCACGCGTGCTGCTCCTGCTGCTGCCGGGCCGTCCGCTCCGCGTCGGCCGCGCGCAGGACGTCGCGGTCGTTGTAGCGGTGGAAGACGCCGGCGATCTCCTGGGTCGGCTCGTGACCCTTGCCGGTGATGATGATGGTGTCCAGCTCCGTCGCGAGGTCGAGGGCGTCGTGGATCGCCTGCGTGCGGCTCGTGGCCTCGTGCACGTCCGCCAGGTCGGGGCGCTCCTCGCGCACCCCGTCGAGGATCGCGGCCCGGATGGACGCGGGGTCCTCCGAGCGGGGGTTCTCGTCGGTGACGACGAGCACGTCGGCGAGGCGCGCGGCGATCCGGCCCATGATCGGACGCTTGCCGCGGTCCCGGTCGCCGTCGGAGCCGAACACGATGACGAGCCGGCCGGGCGTGATCGGGCGGACCGCCTCGAGCGCCAGGACGAGCGCGTCCGGGGTGTGGGCGTAGTCCACGAGGCACAGCGGGCGCTCGTCCGGCGCCGGGCGGCGCTCGACGACCCGCTCCATCCGGCCGGGGACGCCGCTGGCGTGCCCGACGGCGTCGATCGCGTCCGCGAGCGGGACGCCGGCGCGGTGGGCGAGGACGACCGCCAGCGCCGCGTTCGAGACGTTGACCAGCCCGGGCAGCGGGCTCGCCGCGCGGTGCTCGGCGCCGTCCGGCCCGCGCAGCACGAACGAGGACCCGACGCCGTCCAGGCCGATGTCGGCCTCGGTGACGGCCCAGTCCGCCGTGGCCGACTCCGGGGAGCCGACGTGCGTCGCGACGGTGTCGACCGGGATCTCCGCCTCGGCGGCCAGCCGGCGGCCCCACTCGTCGTCCACGACGACCACGGCGTGCCGGGCGCGACCGGGCCGGAACAGCTGGGCCTTCGCCTGGAAGTAGCCCTCCATGTCGCCGTGGAAGTCGAGGTGGTCGCGCTGGAGGTTCGTGAAGCCGGCGACGTCGAGCTCCAGCCCGTTCACCCGGCCGAGCGCGAGCGCGTGCGAGGACACCTCCATCGCCGCGGCGGTCGCGCCCCGCTCCAGCCCCAGGGCGAGGATCGACTGGAGCACCGGCGCCTCGACCGTGGTGCGGGGGCTCTCGATCGCCTCGTCGCCGATGCGCAGCTCGACCGTCCCCATCACCACCGTGCGCCCGTGCTGCCGGCGCAGCGCGGCCTCGACGAAGTACGTCGTCGTCGTCTTGCCGTTGGTGCCGGTGACGCCGACGGTCGTGAGGCGGCGGCCGGGGTGGTCGTGCAGCTCCGCGGCGAGGATGCCGGCGACGGCCCGCGGGTCGTCGCTCAGCAGCACCGGCACGTCGCGCAGCGCGGGCTCGCCGGACAGCAGCGCGGCGCCCGCGGCGTCGGTGACCACGGCCACGGCGCCGGCGGCGACCGCCTGCGGGGCGTGGGCCGCGCCATGGGTGTGCGCGCCCGGCACGCCGACGAACACGTCGCCCGGCAGCACGTCGCCGCTCGCGACCGTGACGCCCGAGGTCAGCAGGTCGCCGGGCACCTCGGGGCCGGCGCTGACGAGGCCCGCGGCGGCGGCGAGGTCGGCGACCCGGCGGCGGTGGGGGTGCTCCGGCCGCAGCCGGCCCTGCGGGGACGTCATGGGCACGAGGCTACCGCGAGGGGCGGTCGGACCCGCGACCGGGAGGCCGCCCGTGACGGTGGTCACGCCCGCCTCACCAGGTCGTCGGGAACAGCTCGGGCTGGGTCCCGCTGGGGGCCACGCCGAGCTCCGTGAGGGCGTAGCCGGCCACCTCGGAGAACACCGGGGCCGCGACGGTGCCGCCCCACTCCGACGTGCGCGGGTTGTGCAGGACGACGCTGACCGCGATGGCCGGGTCGTCGGCCGGGGCCACGCCGATGAACGACGCCGAGATGCCCTGCGAGCCGTCGGCGCGCCAGGACTGGGCCGTGCCGGTCTTGCCCGCGACGCGGTAGCCCGGGATGGCGGCCGCCGAGCCGGTGCCCTCGTCGACGGCGCTCTCCATCATGCTGAGCACGGTGGCGGCCGTCTCCGGCGAGACCACCTGGGTCGCCTCCGGTGCCTCGGCCGGCGTGTACGTGCCGTCCGGCTCGGTCCAGCCCGCGACGAGGTGCGGCGCGATGCGGGTGCCGCCGTTGGCGATCGTGGCGAACACCTCGGTGGCCTGCAGCGCCGTGACGGAGAGCGACTGCCCGAACAGCACGGCGTACTTGGACCGGCCGTCCCAGTCGTCGGACGGGTGCAGGATTCCGGGCGACTCCCCCGGCAGCTCGATGCCGGTCCGCGCGCCGAAGCCGAACTTCGACAGGTAGTCGTACCGGACCTGCTGCGGGATGTTCTGCCCGATCATGACGGTGCCGGTGTTCGACGACTCCGCGAGGATGCCGGTGGTCGTCAGGCGCAGCCCCGCGTGCTCGTGCGAGTCCTTGAACGTCTGGTTGTTCGGCGTCGTGTACTGGTAGGGCACCTCGAACTGGCTGTACGGGTCGACGAGACCGGTCTCGATCGCCGCCGCCATCGTGATGACCTTCGCCGTCGAGCCGGGCTCGAACACGTCGGACACGGCGCTCGACCCGCTCCACAGGTCCTGCGTCTTGCCCGGGTCGTTCGGGTCGACCGTGCGGGAGTCGGCGATCGCGAGCACCTCGCCGGTCTTGGTGTTGAGCGCGACGATGGACCCGGAGTCCGCACCGGTGGCGGCGACCTGCTGCTCGATGGCCTGCTGCGCCTTCCACTGGATGTCCGCGTTGATCGTCAGCTGCACGCTGCGGCCGTCCACCGCGGGGGTCGACTCCTGGTAGCCGCCGGGGATCTGCTGGCCGCCGCGCCCCCGCTCGTACGTCGTGCTGCCCGGGGTGCCGGCGAGCTCGCCGTCGAGCACCGCCTCGACGCCCGTGGCGCCGGTCCCCTCGGCGTTGACCCAGCCCAGCAGGTTGCCCGCGAGGTTGCCGTTCGGGTAGACGCGGTCCGCCACCTGGCTGGCCGTGATGCCGTTGATGCGCAGCTCCGCGACCGCCTGCCAGACCTCCGGCAGCACGTTCTTGGCGACGTAGACGAAGCCCTTGTCGCCGTCCAGCTTCGCGCCGAGCTCCGCGACGTTCGCGTCGAGCACCGGCGCCAGGAGCTGCGCCGCCCCCGCCGCGCCCGTGTACGTGGTGCCGTCGACCTTCGCCGACCAGGTGCGGATCAGCCGCTGGTTGGCCTCGATGTCGTACCGGTCGACCGACGTCGCGAGCACCTCGCCCTCGGCGTCCGTGATCTGCCCGCGCGAGGCCACGAGCGTCGCCTTCGTCAGGCGGCTCTCCAGCGCCTCCGCGGCCATCGCCTGCCCCTGCACGCCCTGGAGCCACACGAGCCGGCCGGAGAACACCGTGAGCAGCAGCGCCACCACGACGACCAGCACGGTGCGGCGGCGGTTGAGCAGCGTGATGCTGGGCCCGCCGGCGACGGCGGCGCGACGCGGCCCCCGCTGCGTGGGGACGCGCGGCGCGGAGGTGCCGGGCACGCGGCGCGCGACGCCGGCCGGGCGGGCGGGCCGCGCCGGGGCGGACGTCCGGCGCGGCGGCGTGCTCACTGGCCGGCTCCGGTCGCCCCCTGGACGGTGCCGTCCGCGAGCCGCAGCCAGGCGGTGGACCCCGCCGGCTGCATGCCGAGCGCGGTCGCCTGCTCCGCCAGGTGCGCCGGCGCCTTGTTCGCGTCGAGCTCGGCCGACAGCGACTGCTCGGTGCGCGCCAGCTCGGCGAGCCGCAGGTCCATCGTGCGGGTCGCGTACGCGCCGGCGGCGAGCTGGGTGTTCAGCAGCAGCGCCGCCAGCAGCGCCGCCGCGAGGATCGCCATGCACGTGACGACGAACGGCACGTGCGTGCGCGCCTGCGCCGGCGCCCCGCCCCACGGCGCCGGGACGCAGGTGCTCCGGCGTCGGCCGCAGCCGCTCGGCAGCCCGCAGCCGGACCGACTGGGAGCGCGGGTTGCGGGCGATCTCCGCGGCGTCGGCCTCCTCGGCGCCGCGCGTCAGCAGCCGCAGGTAGGGGGCGTGGGTCTCCGGCACCACGGGCAGCCCGGGCGGCGCGCTGATCTCGGCGCCCGCCGCGAACGCGCGCTTCACGAGCCGGTCCTCCAGCGACTGGTACGCCTCGACGACGATCCGCCCGCCGACGACGAGCGCCTCGACCGCCGCCGGGACCGCGCGCCCGAGCACGGCGAGCTCGTCGTTCACCTCGATGCGCAGGGCCTGGAACGTCCGCTTGGCGGGGTTGCCCCCGGTCTGGCGCGCCGCGGCGGGGATGCCCGCGCGCACCAGGTCCACGAGCTGGCCGGACCGCTCCACCGGCGCGGTCGCGCGCGCCTGCACGATGCGGCGGGCGATGCGACCGGCGAACCGCTCCTCGCCGTACTCGCGCAGCACCCGGGTCAGCTCGGCCTCGTCGTAGGTGTTGAGGACGTCGGCCGCTGTGCGGCCGCGGGTCGGGTCCATCCGCATGTCCAGCGGGGCGTCCTGGGCGTAGGAGAACCCGCGCTCCGCCTCGTCGAGCTGCAGCGACGACACGCCGAGGTCCATGAGCACGCCCTGGACGCCGGGGAGGCCGAGCCGCTCGAGCACCTCGGGGATCTCGTCGTACACGGCGTGCACCGGGGTGAACCGGTCGCCGAACGGCGCGAGCCGCGCCGAGGCGAGCCGCAGCGCCTCCGGGTCGCGGTCCACGCCGACGACCCGCACGTGCGGCAGCGCCGCGAGCACGCCCTCGCTGTGCCCGCCCATGCCGAGCGTCGCGTCCACCAGGACCGACCCGGGCGCGGCGAGCGCCGGGGCGAGCAGGTCGAGGCAGCGCTGCAGGAGCACGGGCGTGTGCCGCGACGCGGCGTCGTGCTCGGACATGCGTGCCTCCTCTCGGGCGGGCTGGTCAGCGTGGTGCGGGTGGTGCGGGTGGTGCGGGTGGTGCTGGTGCGGGGCACGGAAGTGGTCGGGCGGCCCCTCCGCCGTCCGACCAGATCCCCCACCGGCCCTCTGACGCCGGGGAAGTGCGTCAGAGCTGCCGGGGGGAGGTCTCACCGGGCGGTGGTCGTGCGTCAGAAGGCTCCGGGGAACACCTCCTCGGCGGTCTCCGCGTAGCCGGCCTCCTGCGCGGCCAGGTAGGTCTCCCAGGCCTGGAGGTCCCAGACCTCGACGCGGGTGCCGGCGCCGATCACGGCGACGTCGCGGTCGAGGCCGGCGTAGGCGCGCAGCATCGGCGGGATCGACACGCGCCCCTGCTTGTCCGGGACCTCGTCGGAGGCTCCGGACAGGAACACGCGCAGGTAGTCGCGGGCCTGCTTGCTGGTGACGGGGGCCTGGCGCAGCTTGTCGTGCATCCGGGCGAACTCGTCGAGCGGCAGCAGGAACAGGCAGCGGTCCTGGCCGCGCGTCATGACCAGGCCCTGCGCGAGCTGGGGGCGGAACTTGGCCGGGAGGATCAGCCGCCCCTTGTCGTCGAGCTTGGGGGTGTGGGTCCCGAGGAACGGCACGGAGGCACCGAGGCCGGCCAGCGCCTGCTCGAACCCCACGTCGCCCACCTCCCCCGGACCGCGCTCGGGGCACCCGCTGGCACCCCGTGGCTCCACGGTACTCCACTTCACTCCACCTGTACCTGTGAGATCGGCGCCGGACGGGTGAACCTGAGCCGTCTGCGCAGGTCAGAGCCGGTGGAGCGCGGTGGAGGACATGACGCGTCCCGCGTGGCGAAGGGCCGGGATCCGGCGGCCGCCCGGCCCGGTCCCCGCGGGCGCCGCACCGCGTCGTCGCAGGTCAGCGCCTCGCGGCGTCTCGCTCGCCCCCCGGCC
>JACXUT010000133.1 GCA_014763765.1 Micrococcales bacterium | reverse complement strand
GCCCCCCGACCTCGAGGCGCCCGTGCCCGCCCGCCGCCGCACCGTCCGCACCTGGCACGCCCGGGCCCTGGTCAACGCCACCGGCACCTGGACGCGGCCGTTCTGGCCGTCCTACCCGGGCCGGGACGTGTTCGCGGGCACCCAGCTCCACACGCACGACTACCGCACGCCGGAGGAGCTCGCGGGGCGGCGGGTGCTCGTGGTGGGCGGCGGCATCTCCGCGGTGCAGCACCTGCTGGCGATCCACCCGCACGCCGCGTCGACGACCTGGGTCACGCGCCGCCCGCCGGACTGGCGGGACGAGGAGTTCTCCCCGGAGCTGGGCCGCGCCGCCGTGGCGCGGGTGGAGGAGCGGACCCGCGCCGGGCTGCCGCCGGGGAGCATCGTCTCCGCGACCGGCCTGCCCCTGACGCCGGAGTACCGCGCGGGCATCGCGGCCGGGGTGCTGCGCGCCCGGCCGGTGTTCACGCGCCTGGTGGCGGACGGCGCCGTGTGGGACGACGCGACCGCCCGCGGTCCGCTCGCCGCGGGCTGGGTCACCGGCCCGGTGCACGAGACCGCCGACGTCGTGCTGTGGGCGACGGGGTTCCGGCCCGCGCTGGACCACCTGCGCCCGCTGGGGCTGCGGAACGCCGAGGGCGGCATCGTGGTGGACGGCACCCAGGTGGTGGCGGACCCGCGGGTGCAGCTCGTCGGCTACGGCCCGAGCGCGAGCACGGTCGGGGCGAACCGCGCCGGGCGGGAGGCGGTCCGGCGCGTGCGCGCGCTGCTCGGGGTCTGACCGGCCCCGGGCCGGCTCCATCGGCCGGCCGCACCGGTCCGGCCGCACCGCGCCGGCCGCACCGGTCCGACCGCACCGCGCCCCGCGTCGCCGCGTCGCCTCACCCCGCCGTCGCGGCCCCCTCCCGCACGAGCCGCGCCAGCGCCGCGGCGGCCGCCCCGGGCCGACGGTCCGCCGGGGTCGCGAGCGAGAGCGGCCACCGCAGGTCCGCGCCGCCCACCTCGCGCGTGACCACCCCGTCGGAGGCTCCCACGGCGAACCGCGGCAGCAGCGCGACGCCGAGCCCGTGACGCACGTACGCCGCGGCGGTGCCGATGTCCGCGATCTCGATCGTCACGCGCCGGCCGACGCCCGCCCCGGCGAGGGCCGCGTCGGCGACCGCGCGGTTGCCGTAGCCCTCCGGCGAGTCGATGAAGTCCAGCCCGTCGAGCCGCCGCACGTCCACGGGTCCCGCGTCGCCACCCGCCAGCGCGTGCCCCCGGGGCAGGACGAGGACCATGGGCGCCGACGCCAGCTCCGTGAGCCGCACCCCGGCGGGCAGCGGCCCGGGCGCGGAGACGAACGCGAGGTCCAGGCGGCGCGCGGCGACCTCCGCCACCAGGCCCCGGGACCCGGAGGGCGCCGCCGTCAGCCGCAGCGCGACGTCGGGGTGCCGGCGGTGGAACTCCCCGAGCAGGCCGGGGACGTCGAGCAGCGGCACCGACGTGAGCGTGCCGACGCGCACCGTGCCGCGCAGCCCGCCGCGCACGGCGGTGACGGCCTCGCGGGCGTCGCGCGCGGCGTCGAGGGCGGTGCGGGCGTGCGGCAGCAGCGCGGCCCCGGCGTCGGTGAGCTCCACGCGACGCGGCGTCCGGTCGAGCAGCCGCGCGCCCACCTCGCGCTCCAGCGACGCCACCGACGCCGACACCGCGGACTGCACGAGGACGAGCCGGGCGGCCGCCGCGGTGAACGACCGCTCCTCCGCGACGGCGACGAACGCGGCCAGGTGCCGGAGCTCCATGGCAGCATGGTATCGCGATACGCGATGGCTGTGAGCGTGATTCAGCGTTGGACGCGATGACTCGTCCGGGCGCACCGTGGAAGGCATGTCCACCACGACCGTCCGCCTCGGCACCCCGGCGCCCGTCGTCCCCGCCGTCGGGCACGGGACCGGCTTCTGGCTCGTCGCCGCCGCGTTCCTCACGACGATGGCGTTCTCCACCGTCCCCGCGCCCCTGTACCCGCTCTACCAGGAGGCCGACGGGTTCTCGACGCTGACGGTGAGCGTCGTCTTCGCCGCGTACGCCGTCGGCGTCGTCGTCAGCCTGCTGCTCGCGGGGCACGTGTCCGACCGGGTCGGCCGGCGTGCGGTCCTGCTGCCGGCACTCGGCCTGGAGCTGGTGGCCGCCGTGCTGTTCCTGTCCGGGTCGGCGCTGCCGCTGCTGCTCGTGGCCCGCTTCGTCAGCGGGCTCGGCGTCGGCGCGCTGACGGCCACCGCCACGGCGCACCTGCAGGACCTCCACGCCCGCCACCGCCCCGGCGCGCCCGACCACCGGCTGCACGCCGTGTCCACCGTGGCGAACCTCGGCGGCCTCGGCGTCGGCGCGCTCGTCGCGGGCCTGCTCGCCCAGACAGGGGTGGCTCCGCTGCGCCTGTCGTACGCCGTGTTCGCCGTGCTGCTCGCCGGCGCGGTGGTGGCCGTGCTGCGCACGCCGGAGACCGTCGAGCGCGGCCCGCGCGCCGCCGTGCACCCGCCCTACCGGCCCCAGCGCCCGCGGGTGCCGGCCGGCCCCGCGCGGCGGCCGTCGCTGGTGGCGCTGGCCGGTGCCGCGGCGTCGTTCGCGGTGTTCGGCGTCTTCACGTCCGTGGCGCCCGGGTTCGTGGCCGGCACGCTGCACCACCCCGCGCGTGCCCTCGCCGGGCTGGTGGTGTTCGTGGTGTTCGGGTCGGCCGCGGCGGCGCAGGTGCTGGGCCGCCGCGTCCGCACCGACCGGCGCCTGCGCGCGGGCGCCGCGGCGGAGGCGGCCGGCCTGGTGCTGCTCGTCGCCGGCATGGCCGCCGCGTCGCTGCCGCTGTTCCTCGTGGGAGGTGCCGTGACCGGCGCGGGCGCGGGGCTGCTGTTCGCCGCGGCGGTCGCCACCGTGAGCGGGGCCGCGGAGCCGGCCCGGCGCGGCGAGGCGCTCGCAGGCCTGTTCCTCGTGGCCTACCTCGGGCTGAGCGTGCCCGCGCTCGCCCTCGGGCTGCTGACGCTCCGGGTGCCGGCGACGGCGGCGATGGCCGCGCTGGCCGGCGCCCTGGTCGTCGTGCTGGCGGCGGTCGCGCTCGCGGGCCGGCCGGGCGGGCGCGCGTCGTCCCGCGCCGGGGAGGGCTGACCGTCCCGCTCAGGCGTCCGGGCAGCCGCAGCTCCGGCGCCGCACCACCTGCACGGGCAGGCGGTGCGACTCGGGCTCGCCCCCGGCGGCGCCGGCGTGCCGCACGAGCACCTGCACCGCGAGGCGCCCCATGGCGGCCATCGGCTGGCGCACCGTCGTGAGCGTGGGTCGCGCCAGCCGCCCGGCGAGGATGCCGTCGAACCCCGTGACCACGACGCGGTCGGGCACGGGCACGCCGCGCGCCGCCAGCAGGTCCAGCACGGCGAGCGCCGTCTGGTCGCTGGCGCAGACGAGGGCCCGGGGGAGCCGGTCGGCGTCCGCGAGGGCGGCGACCACCTCCAGCCGGTGCGGCTCGGCGAGGTCGGTGGGGTCGAGCGGCTCGGAGGGGACGTCGATCCCGGCGGCGCCGAGGGCCTCCTGGAACCCGGCGAACCGGTCGGCGTAGTCGGGCGTGCTCAGCCGGCCGACGAACGCGAGGTCGCGCAGGTGGTGGTCGCCGACGAGGTGGCCCACGAGGTCGCGCATGCCGGCGCGGTTGTCGACGGTCACATGGTGCAGGCCGTCCGCGACCGGCGGCATGCTGAACGCCACCACCGGGATCCGCCGGGCCACGTGCTCGAGGGCCTCCACCGGCGTCGGCCCGGGGAACATCGCGAGGCCGTCCACGCGTCCGGCGATCTCCGTCACCGACGCCCCCGACCCGGAGCCGCTGGACAGCAGGAGGGCCTGCCCGCGCTGCCAGCACTCGAGCTCGACGCCGCGCTGCACCTCGTCCACGTACAGCGGGAAGGCGCGCGGGTCGGAGTCCGGGTCGGTGCCCGGCGTGGCACCCGCGCCGCGGCCGCCGCCGGGGCCGGCGCCCCCGTCGGCCCCCTCCTGCGGGGCGGCGAGCATGAGGTCGAACGAGTACAGGCCGAGCGCGCCGGTGCTGCCGTGGGCGAGGCCCCGGGCGCTGCCGGACGGCACGTAGCCGAGCTCGCGGGCGGCGACGAGCACCGCCTCACGGGTGGAGGCGCGCACGCGCTCGGGCTGCCGGAACGTGAACGACACGGTGGCGATCGACACGCCGGCGCGCTCCGCGACGTCGTACACGGTGGGTCGACGCGGCACTGCTCACCTCCCTCGCGGCCCGTGGCCGGTCCGATCGTAGGGGCTGGCCGGACGCGGCACCCGCGACGTCCGTCCGGGGCGCCCCCGGTTGCGCGATCCACTCTATGCGCTTAACATCACACACGATCTAAGCGCATAGACCCGTGAGGCGCACCGTGCGCCGATCAGCCGCCGCACCGTCCGTTCGAGGAGGAACGACCCATGATCCGTCCCGCTGCGCGTGTCGCCCTGGTGACCGCGCTCGCCCTGACCGCACTCACCGCGTGCGGCCGCTCCGACGACACCGGCACCGGCAGCACCGACGAGTCCACCCTGTCCTCCGGGGCCGCCTCCGGCGAGCTGACCGTGTGGGCCATGGGTGCCGAGGGCGAGGCCCTGCCGGACTTCGTGCAGGACTTCGTCGCCGACAACCCCGACGTCGACATCGAGGTCGTCCCGATCCCGTGGGACGCCGCCCGCGACAAGTTCCAGACCGCGATCGCCGCCGGCACCACGCCGGACGTCGCGATGATGGGCACCACGTGGATGGCCGAGTTCGGCGACGCGTTCGCCCCGGTGCCCGACGGCATCGACACCGGCGACTTCTTCGAGGGGTCCGTCGGCACCACGGAGCTCGACGGCCAGGCGGTCGGCGTGCCGTGGTACGTCGACACCCGCGTCCTGTACTACCGCACCGACCTCGCCGAGCAGGCCGGGTGGGACGAGGCGCCGGCCGACTGGGACGAGCTGCAGCAGATGCTGACCGACATCAAGGACAAGACGGACGCCGAGTACGGCATCCGGATGCTGGCGTCGGGCAACGACGCGTTCCAGGGCTCGCTCTGGGCCCCGTGGTCCAACGGCGCGAGCCTCATGGACGACGACGGCACCGAGTGGACGCTCGACACCCCGGAGATGGCCGAGGCGTACGAGTACTACACGTCGTTCTTCGACAAGGGCCTCGCGGACGCCCAGGCCGACCGGACCCCCGGCGCCACCGAGGCCGACTTCGTCGCCGGCCGCGTCGGTGCCTTCATCGAGGGCCCGTTCATGATGGGCTCGCTCGAGCAGCTCGGCGGCGAGGAGTTCGCCGACCAGTACGCCACCGCGCGGATCCCCGCCGGGAAGACGTCCACCTCGTTCGCGGGCGGCTCCAACCTCGTGGTCTTCAACGACTCCGACAACCAGGACGCCGCCTGGAAGCTCGTCGACTGGCTGACCCAGCCCGACGTGCAGGTCGACTTCTACGAGCTCACGGGCGACCTGCCGTCGCAGCAGTCCGCCTGGGACGACCCGGCCCTGGCCGACGACGAGAAGCTGGCCGTCTTCGGCGAGCAGCTCCAGGACACCCAGTCCCCGCCGGTCAACACCGCGTGGGTCCAGGTGGCCGCCGCCGCCGACTCCGCCCTGGAGCGCATGATCGTCAGCGGCGAGGAGCCGGCCGACGCGCTCGCCGCCCTCCAGGAGCAGGCCTCGTCGATCGGCGTGGGCTGACGCCATGAGCGCGACCAGCACCCGTGCGGCCGGGGCCACCGGTCCCGGCCGCACGGCCAGCCGCCGCAGCACGCCGGAGCGCGGGCCCGTCGCCGCGCGCCGTCGCCGTCAGGGCCGGGTCGCGTGGCTGTTCGCCGCGCCGTTCGTCCTGGTCTTCGGGTTCTTCATGCTCGTGCCGCTGCTGTCGTCGTTCGGGATGTCCTTCACGGACTTCACCGCGCGCGACGTCCGCAGCCCGCTCGCCGTGAACTTCGTGGGCCTCGACCAGTACGTGACGCTGTTCGGCGACGCGAGGTTCCTGAAGTCGCTCGGGGTCACGGCGACGTTCGTGGTGATCGGCATCCCCGTGACGATGGCCGTCGCCCTGCTGCTGGCGATCGCGCTCAACAACGGCATCGGCCGGTTCCGCGCGGCGTTCCGGGTCGGGTTCTACGCCCCCGTCGTCACCAGCATCGTCGCGGTGTCGGTGGTGTGGCGGTACATGCTGCAGCCCGACGGCCTCATCAACACCGCGCTCGGCTGGGTCGGCATCGACGGGCCGTCGTGGCTCACGGACACCCGGTGGGCGCTGCCCGCGCTGATCCTCATGGCGGTGTGGCGGAACGTCGGCACGCTCATGGTGATCTTCCTGGCCGGCCTCCAGGCCGTCCCCGCGGACGTGCAGGAGGCCGCGACGATGGACGGCGCCTCCGCCTGGCGCCGGCTGGTCAGCATCACGCTGCCCCTGCTGCGCCCGACGCTGCTGCTCGGCGCCGTGCTCGTCTCCGTCGGGTACCTGCAGTTCTTCGAGGAGGCCTTCGTGATGACGCAGGGCGGCCCGCTGGACTCCACCCTGTCGACGGCCTACTACACGTTCGAGCAGTTCGGCTTCGGCAAGTACGGGCAGGCGTCCGCCGCCTCGTACGTGCTGTTCCTGGCGATCGCGCTCCTGAGCCTGCTGCAGTTCCGGCTGCTGCGCTCGAAGGACTGAGGGACATGGCCACCACGACACCGCCCGTGACCCCCGCCGTGCCCGCGCCCCGCGCGCAGGCCGCCCCGCCGCGGTCCCCGCGCCGTCGCCGGTTCCCGACCGGGCGTGCGCTGACCTACACCGTGCTCGTCGTCGGCGTCGCGCTCTGGCTGCTGCCGTTCGTGTGGATGGTGCTCGGGTCGGTCAAGACGCAGCGCGAGATCCTCACCCGGCCGCCGACCTGGTGGCCGCAGGAGCCGACCGGCGCGAACTTCGCCACCTGGTTCGACGAGCTGCACTTCACGCAGTACTTCACGAACTCGTTCGTCGTCGCCGTCGTGACGGTGCTCGGGAACCTGCTGTTCTGCTCGATGGTCGGGTACGCGCTGGCCAAGATGGACTTCGCCGGCAAGAAGGTGCTGTTCACGGTCGTGATGACCATGCTCATGGTCCCCGGCGTCGTGACGTTCGTGCCGCTGTTCGTCATGGTCACCAAGCTCGGGCTGCTCAACACGTACGCCGCGCTGATCCTGCCGTTCGTCACCCAGCCCGTCGGCGTGTTCCTCATGCGGCAGTTCATGCTCGGCATCCCGGACGAGCTCCTGGAGGCCGCGCGCATGGACGGCGCGGGGGAGCTGCGGATCTTCGCGCGCGTCGTGATGCCGCTGTGCGGCCCGCCGCTCGCGACGCTCGGCATCCTGACGTTCCTCGGCTCCTGGAACAACTTCCTGTGGCCGCTGGTCGCCTCGCAGAGCCAGGACATGTACACGCTGCCGGTGGCGCTGTCGCTGTACTCGACCGGGCAGCGCGGCACCGACTACGGCCTGCTGCTCGCCGGCGCGGTGCTCATCATCACGCCGATCCTGCTGCTGTTCCTGGCCCTGCAGCGCTACTTCATCCAGGGCGTGGCCACCACCGGCCTGAAGTGACACCGGGTGCGCCGTCGCGCGACGGCGCACCCGGTGTCCGGCCCCGCGTCCGGCCGTCCCGCACCCGCACCACCGAAGAGGTTCCCCCACCGATGACCCGCACCCTCCTGCGCCCGCAGCACCGCACCGAGCCCGACGCCGGCGTGGCCACGCCTGGCGGCGTCGACGTCCGGCTCACCCCCGCGGGCGACGTGCGCGCGATCCGCGCCCCCGGCGGCCTGCTCGTCAACCAGTACGTGCCGGGGCCGCACGACGTCGCGACCGGCGGCCTGCACCTGCGCCGCACCGGCCCCGGCGGCGTGGACGCGGTGCCGCTGACGGGCGCCCGGTCGTCCGCCGCGCACCGGGTCGGCGACGGGTGGGTCCGCTGGGACGGGTCCGGCCTGGGCGTGCGCTGGACCGTGCACCTCGTGCTGGACCCGGACCGCACGGCCTGGGTGTGGCGCGTCGAGCTCGCGGCGGAGGGCGGCGCCGAGCCCGGCACGACGTACGACGTGGCGTTCCTGCAGGACCTGTCGCTGTCGCCGGAGGCCGCGGCGCAGTCGTCCGAGCCGTACGTGAGCCAGTACGTCGCGCACCGCCTGGAGCGGGACGCGCGGTTCGGCCGCGTGGTGCTGAGCCGGCAGACGATGACCTCCGCCCCGGCCCTGCCGCTCGCGGCGGTGGCGCTCGCCGAGGGCGCGGTCGCGGCCGGCACCGACGCGTTCGACCTCCACACCCCCCGGGCGCGCGCCGGGCTGACGCCGGCGTTCCTCACCGGCGAGCCGTGGCCGGACCGGGTGCGGCAGCACGAGATGGCGACGGCAGCCCTGCTGTCCCACCCCTCCGACCTGGCGACGCCGCGCGTCCTGCACGCCGTGACCGGGTTCTGGCCGGACCGGCGCGGCCCGATGACGGCGGTGCTCGCGGAGCTGCCCGCACTCGCGGACGACCTGGTCGCGCGCGCCGGCATCGCGGCGGCGACGTCCGCACCCGCGGGACCGGTGCGCGACGAGCGCTCGCTGCTGGCGACCGCCCCGCTGCTGTCCGGCGCCGCGCTCACGGACGACGCCCTGCTCGCGCTCGGCGACGGGGCGCGGTACCCGGAGCGGGACGACGCCACCGGCGCGCTGCTGACGTTCTTCACCTCCGGCGGCGCCCACGTCGTGCGCGGGGAGAAGGACCTCCTGCTCGACCGGCCGCACGGCCACGTGCTGCTCTGCGGCGACGCGCTCGCCCCGGACCGCCCGACCCTGTCGACCACCGTGTTCGCGCACGGGGTGGTCGGCTCGCACACGGTGCTGGGCAACACGTCGTTCGACCGGTTCGCGAGCGTGCACCGCAACCACCTCAACCTGCTGCGGTCCAACGGCGTGCGGGTGCTGGTGCGCCGCGACGGCGCGACGGCCTCCCCGGACGGCGTCGCGGCCTCCCCGGAGGGCGTCGCGGCGGGTCCGGGCGACGCGTGGCGGCTGCTCGGCCAGCCGTCGGCGTTCGTGCTCGACGTCGGCGAGGCCCGCTGGCTGTACCGGTGGGCGGACCTCGAGGTGGAGGTGCGGACCGTCGCCGCCTCCGACCGCGCGGTCCTGCTGACCGAGGTGCGCGCCTCCGCCGACCTGGACGTGCTGGTCACGACCGACGTCGAGCTCGGCGACGGGGCGTGGCGGGCGGAGCCGTCGGACGACGGCGCCGCGCTCGCCTTCCGCGCGGAGCCCGGCACCGCGGTGGCGGAGCACCACGACGCGCTCACCTACGTCCTGGCCGCGTCGCCCGGCGCGACGGTCGCGGGCGACGGCGTGCTGCTGCCCGACGGCGAGGACCGCGGCACGTCCGTGGTGACGGTCCGCGCGTCCGCGACCCGGCTGCTGCGCGTCGCCGTCGCGGCGGACCTGGAGCGCGGGGCCGTGGCGGTGCCGGAGGCCGTCACCGTCGTGGCCGAGGGGCTCGACCGCGCCCGGCACGCCGCCGGGCACCGCGCGACGCTCGCCGCGCTGACCCGCGACCTGCGGGTCGCGCCCGGCTCCCGGCTCGCGGAGCTCGAGGTGCTGCTGCCGTGGTGGGCGCACGACGCGCGGGTGCACTTCCTGGTGCCGCACGGTCTCGAGCAGTACTCGGGCGCCGCGTGGGGCACCCGCGACGTGTGCCAGGGGCCGTTCGAGCTGCTGCTCGCCGCCGGCCGGTTCGCGACCGCGCGCGACGTGCTGCTGCGGGTGCTGTCCCGGCAGTCGGTCGCGGGGACGTTCCCGCAGTGGTTCATGTTCGACGACTACGCCGAGGTGCTGCAGGAGCACGCGCACGGCGACGTGGTGGTCTGGCCGCTGTTCGCGCTCGGGCAGTACCTGCGGGCGACCGGTGACCTGGGAGTGCTGGACGAGGTGGTGCCGTTCCGCGACGGCGGGCCCGCGACCGTCGCCGCCCACGTGGAGGCGCTGCTCGCGTACCAGGAGCACAACCGCGTCCCCGGCACCGCGCTGCCGGCGTACGGCGAGGGCGACTGGGACGACACCCTGCAGCCCGCGCGCCCGGAGATGCGGGAGCGGATGACGTCGACCTGGACGGCCGCGCTCACGTACCAGGCGCTGACGCTGACCGCCGGGGAGCTGGCCGGTGCCCCGGCGCCCGGCGTGCGGACGCTCGCCGACCGCATGGCGTCCGCCGCCGCGGACGTGCTCGCCGACGTCCGGCGGCTGCTGCTGCCCGACGGCGTGGCGGCCGGCTTCGCGACCGTCGAGGACGGCGAGGCCACGCCGGTCATCCACCCGCGCGACACGTCGACGGGCCTCACGTACCGGCTCATCGCGATGACCCGCCCCGTCATCGCCGAGCTGTTCGACGCCGACGAGGCCGCCCGGCACGAGGCGATCGTGCGCGAGCACCTGCACTTCCCCGACGGCGTGCGCCTGACGAACCGCCCGGCGCGGTTCGCCGACGGCGAGGTCGAGAGCTTCCTGCGCGCCGAGCAGGCGGCGTTCTTCGGCCGCGAGGTCGGGCTGATGTACGTGCACGCGCACGTGCGCTGGGTCGAGGCGCTCGCGAGCCTGGGCCGCGCCGCTGTCGGCGAGGAGCTGCTGCGGCTGTCCCCGATCGGGATGCGGGACCGGGTGCCCAGCGCCCTGCCGCGCCAGCGCACCTGCTACACGTCGTCGTCCGACGCGACCTTCCCCGACCGGTACGCCGCTGCCGAGGGCTTCAACCGGCTGCGCACCGGCGACGTCCCGACGGCCGACGGCTGGCGGGTCTACTCCTCCGGGCCCGGCATCTACCTGCGCCAGGTCGTCCAGGGCCTGCTCGGCCTCGAGGAGCGCGCGGACGTGCTGGTGCTCGACCCGGCGCTGGCCCCCGAGGACGACGGCCTCGAGGTCGACGTGGTGCTGGCCGGGCGGAGCCGGCGCGTCCGGTACCACGTGGACCCGGCGGCGGCCGGCGTCGAGGTGCGCCTGGACGGTGCGTCCGCGCCGGCGCCCGCCACGCCGCAGCCGCGCCGGTACCGCACCGGGGGGGCGGCCGTGCCGCTCGACCTGCTGCGGGACGTCGCCGTGCTGGACGTCCGGACCCCGCCGGGGACCTGACCCGGCCCGACCCCGCAGGCCTCCCGACCC
>JACXUT010000132.1 GCA_014763765.1 Micrococcales bacterium | reverse complement strand
GTACGGGGCGACCGCGGCGGCGCCACCCGCGGCCGCCCCGTACGGCGCCCCGCCGGCGCCCCCGCGCCTGTCCGCCCGGGGGCTGGTCAAGCGCTTCGGCGCGACGACGGCGCTGGCCGGAGTGGACCTGGACGTCGCCCCGGGCGAGTCGGTCGCCGTGATGGGGCCGTCCGGGTCGGGCAAGTCGACGCTGCTGCACTGCCTGGCGGGCATCCTCGTGCCGGACTCCGGCAGCGTCGCGCTGTCGGGCCGGACGCTGCACGACCTCGACGAGCGCGGGCGCTCGCTCGTGCGGCGGCGCCAGTACGGGTTCGTGTTCCAGTTCGGGCAGCTGCTCGCGGAGCTGCCGGCGGTCGAGAACGTGGCGCTGGCCCCGATGCTGCTCGGCACGTCCCGCAAGGAGGCGACGGCGCTCGCCGTGCGCTGGCTCGGGTCGCTGGGGCTGGCGGGCATGGAGGGGCGCCGGCCGGGCGAGCTGTCGGGCGGGCAGGCGCAGCGCGTCGCGGTGGCGCGGGCGCTCATCACCGGGCCGGAGGTGGTGTTCGCGGACGAGCCGACCGGGGCGCTCGACCAGGCGACGGGCGAGGACGTCATGCGGGTGCTCACCGAGACGACCCGGCTCGCGGGTGCGTCGCTGGTGCTGGTGACGCACGACGCCGGCGTCGCCGCGTGGTGCGACCGGCGGGTGGAGGTGCGGGACGGCCGGGTCGTCGCCGACGTGCGGCAGGCACCCCGCGCCGGCGCCCCGTCCGCTCCTGCCGGGTCCGCGTCCCCGTCCGCTCCGTCGACCGCGCCCGGCGGTGCCCGGTGAGCGCCGTGCTCGCGCTGGCCCCGCGCCTGCGCTCCGCGGGCGGCCGCGACAGCCGGCTGACGACGGCCCTCGCGGTGGCGGCCTTCGCCGTGATGACGGCGCTGACGCTGTCGGTGGTGGGAGGGCTGCTCGGGTTCCTGGGACGCGCCGCCGACCCGGTGGGTGCGTACCAGCGCGAGAACGCCGACTTCTACGTCGTGCTCGCCTGGACGGCCCTGGTGCTGCTCGTCGTCCCGCTGCTGACGCTGGGCGGGTCGGCGGCGCGGCTCGGCGTGGCGCGCCGGGACGCCCGGCTCGCGACGCTGCGCCTGCTGGGCGTCACGCCGCGGGAGGTCGTCGCCCTCACCGTGGTCGAGACCGCCTGGCAGGGGCTCGTCGGGGCGGCGGCCGGGGTGGTCGGGTACGTCGCGCTGCTGCCGGTGTGGACGCGCGTGCCGTTCCAGGGCTCGACGTTCTCGGCGGCCGAGCTCTGGGTGGGGTGGCCCGTCCTGGTGGCGGCGGCCGTGGCGGTGCCCCTGCTCGCCGTGGTCAGCGGGGTCGTGTCGCTGCGCCGCGTCGTGGTGTCGCCGCTCGGCGTGGCCCGCCGGCAGACCCCGCCGGGGCTGCGTGCGGTGCGCGCGGTCGTCGCCGTCGTCGCGATGGGCGTCTTCATGGTCGTCCTGGCCGGGCTCGGGCAGCTCGGGGCCGCGGCGGCCACGTTCGCCGTCGCGTCGCTCGCCCTGGGCTTCGGCGCGCTGAACCTCGTCGGGCCGTGGGTGCTCGGGCTGGCCGGGCGTCTGCGCGTGCGCTGGGCGCGGACCCCGGCGCAGCTCCTCGCCGCGCGCCGGCTGGTGGACGACCCCCGCGCGGTGTGGCGGGTGGTCGGCGGGCTCGGCCTCGCCGGGTTCGTCGCCGGGTCGCTCGCCGTCCTGCCCGTGCTGGCGTCCGGTGGCGCGGGCGACGGTGCGAGCGCGGCGGACGTGGCCGCCGCCGAGACGATGTCCGGGGACCTGGTGCGCGGCGGGATGCTGACGCTTGTCATCGCGTTCCTGGTGGCGGCGGCCTCCGCGGGCATCACGCAGGCCGCGGGCGTGCTGGACCGCCGGCGCGAGTACGCGCTCCAGGTGCTCGCGGGGACGCCGGTCGAGCTGCTCGACTCGGTGCGGCGTCGCGAGGTGCTGGTGCCGATGCTGCTCGTCGGCGTCGGGTCCGCTGCCGCCGCGGTCGTCATGTTCTCCCCCCTGCTCGGCCTGACCGGCGTCAGCGACCCCCGCGGGCTGCTGCTGCTCGTGACGTGCCTCACCGCGGGCTGCCTGCTGGTGCTCGCGGCGACGGAGACGAGCCGCCCGCTGCTGCGCACCGTCCTGGCGGAGACGCAGGTCAGGCCGGACTGACTCCCCGTGGCCGCCTCCGGGGCCGGCGTCGCCCGTCACCGGGACGGGGGACGCCGGCCCCGCTCGACGCGCGCGCTCGCCGATCCGCGGCGATCCTGGTGCCACCCGTCGAGGAGGTCCCGCGTGAGCGAGAGGCGTGCGGAGGACGCACGCGCCGAGGAGCCGTGCCCCACTGCGCCGGCTGCCGACGCGCCGCCCCGCGAGCGTGCGCTCGGCAGCGGCACCGTGCTGTCCGGTCGGTACGTCCTCGGCGACCGCCTGGGTCGCGGCGGCATGGCCGAGGTGTACGCCGCGCGTGACGACGTGCTGGGCCGTGACGTCGCCGTCAAGGCGTTCCACCCCTCGAACGCCGGGCCGGTGGCGGACGAGAGGCACCGCGCCGAGATGCAGCTGCTCGCGCGGCTCAGCCACCCGGGGCTCGTCACCGTCTTCGACGCCGGCACGGCCGAGCTGGCCGGCGGGGAGCGGCAGGACTACCTCGTCATGGAGCTGGTGCGCGGTCCGTCGCTCGCCACGCGGGTGGCGGCCGGGCCGCTGTCGGCCGACGAGACCGCCGTCGTCGGGGCGCACGTGGCGGAGGCGCTCGCGTACATCCACGACGAGGGCGTCGTGCACCGCGACGTGAAGCCCGCGAACATCCTGCTGCCCGCGGAGGAGCGGTCCGGTGCGACGGTGCCGTGGACCAAGCTGGCGGACTTCGGGATCGCCCGCGCGCCGTCCGACGAGCACCTCACCGTGACCGGCGAGCTGCTCGGCACGCCGTCGTACCTCAGCCCGGAGCAGGCGACCGGGGGACCGCTGACGCCGGCGTCCGACGTCTACGCCCTCGGGCTCGTGCTCGTCGAGTGCCTCACCGGCGAGCGGGCGTTCCCGGGCACGCCCATCGCGTCCGCCGTCGCGCGCCTGCACCACGCCCCGCCGATCCCGCGCCACCTGGGGCCGCGCTGGGCCGGGCTGCTGACGGCCATGACAGCCCTCGAGCCCACCGACCGCCCCGGCGCCGTCGCGGTGGCGGAGGAGCTGCGCGCGCTGCTGCGGCCCGCGGCGGCCGGGCTCGGCCCCGTCACCGGCGACGTCGGCTCCGCGACCGTGCCGCTCGGCGTCGTGGTGCCGCCGGTCGTCGGGGCCCCCGGCCGCTCGGAGCCCGGCGTGGCGGTCGCCGACGACGAGGGTGAGCCCACGCAGGCGGTCTCCCCGGCGCAGCGCGCCGACGGCGACGCCCCCGCGGTCGCGGCCGCCGCGCCCCCTGTGGACCTCTCCCGCGCGCGCCGGACCCGCCGCCGGGCGGGCGCGCCGCGTCGTGGCGGGCTGCGTGTCGCGGCCGTGTCCGTCGCCGCCGTCGGCGTGACCGCCGCCCTGCTGGGCGCTCGCGCGCTGGGCGAGCGCCCGCCGGTGGCGGACCCGGAACCGGCCGCGACCGTGAGCGCCGACCGCACCGCCGACCCCGTCGAGGAGCCCGCCGGAAGCACGACGACGGCGCCCGATGGTGCGGCGACCGAGCCCTCCGACACCGCGGTGCTCGTGGACGCCTCGGTGGAGTCCGACGGGGCGGCCCCGTCGGACGAGCCGGCGGTGTCCGGGGACGGTGCGGCTGCCACGGCCCCCGGCTCCGGTCCGGGGTCCTCGGGCGGTGCCGCGGAGGCCGACCCCGGGAGCTCGTCGGGACACGGACGCTCGTCGGGCGGCGGCCCGCCGGTCGACCGGGGGCAGGGCGGGGGCGCGGGTGGCACGACGGCCGAGAAGGCGAAGGACCGCGCGGGTCCCCCCGGGGACGAGCGGGCGAAGGACCGCAAGGGCGGCCCGGGCGCGGGCTGATCGCGCCGGGCTCGCAACGGGCTCGCAACGCGCTCGCCGCGGGCTCCCCACGGGGTCCCGTCAGCCGCCCGGGTTCCGCAGCGCCAGGCGCGAGAGCGTCTGCACGGCGCCGTCGTCCCGCTTCATGGCGCGCACCAGGCGGTCCAGCCCCGCCGCGTCCGGGACGACGGCGTGCACCAGGTAGTCGTAGCCGCCGCTGACGTGCACGGCGTCGAGCACCTCGGGCCGGGCGACGGCGGCGCGCCGGAACGTCTCGGAGTCGGCGTCCGGCGCGAGGCGCACGTCCACGAACACCTCGAGGCCCGCACGTCCGCGGTCACCCGCCGCGGGCGCGCGGACGGTGAAGCCGCCGATCCGTCCGTCGTCGAGCATGCGCCGCACGCGGGCCGCCGCGGCGTTCGGCGACAGCCCCACGCACGCCCCGAGCTCGCGGTACGGCAGCCGCGCATCCACGGTCAGCTCACGGAGGATCGCGTCGTCCACGGTGTCCATGCCGCGATTGTCGCAGCCGAGGTGCGCGATGTGTGGTGTCCCGGGTCCGGCCCGCGGGATCCTCGCCGCATGCCCGCCCTGCTCGACGCCCCGGCCGCGTCCGCCCTCGCCGCGGGCGTGCTCGCCGGGCTCGGCGTCGCCGTCCCGCTCGGCCCGGTGGGGGTGCTCGTCGCGCGGACCGCCGCGCTCGACGGGTGGCGCCACGGGATGGCCGCCGCCGGGGGTGTCGCGGCGGTCGACTGCGGCTACGCGGTGGTCGCCGCGACGGGCGGCGCGGCGCTCGCGCGGGCGCTCGCCGGGCGCGAGCGGGCGCTGTCGCTCGGCGCCGCAGCGGTGCTGGTGGTGGTCGGCCTCGTGCTGCTGCGTGCGGCGCTGACGGCGCCCCGCGGTCCGCTGGCGGAGGCCGTCGCCGCGCCGGGCCCGGGGTCGAGGCAGGGCCCGGGGTCGACGCCGGAGCCGGGGCCGGCTCCGGGGCTCGCGACATCGACCCGGGGCCCGCTCGCGGTGGCCGGGCGCTTCGTGCTGCTCACCTCGGTCAACCCGCTGACCGTCGTCACCTTCGCCGCGGTGGCCGCGTCCGTCCCGGGCCGCGCTGCCGGCGTCTGGTTCGTGGTCGGGGTCGCTGCCGCGTCCGGGGCGTGGCAGTCGGTGCTCGCCGGTGCCGGGGCGGTGCTCGGGCGACGGGTCGGTGCCGCCGGCCGCCGCGCCACCGGGGTGGTCGGCGCGGGCGCGGTGCTGGCCGCCGCCGTCGTCGCGCTCGCGCGGGCGGTGTGAGCCCGCCGCACCCCGCGTCGCTGCACGTCACCCCTGCGTCACCGCCCCTCGCCGACTGAGACGTCCCGCCCCCCGCCCCGCCCGCGGGGCTACGGTGCCGGGGCGGGGCCCGGAGCCGCCGGGCCCGTCCGGCGAGGAGGCGACCCGTGCGGCGACGGCTGCAGACCTGGTCCGAGCTCAGACCCCTGCTGCGGATGCGTCCGCTCGAGCTGGACCCGGTGGCCCGCCGGCTGTCCCGGGCGTACACGGTCGGGGACCTGCGGACGGTCGCCCGGGCCCGCACCCCGCGGTCGGTCTTCGACTACGTGGACGGCGCCGCGGAGGCCGAGGTGTCGCTGCGCCGCGCCCGGCGGGTGCTGCGCGACGTCGAGTTCCGGCCGTCGGTGCTGCGGGACGTCGGCGACGTCGACCTGTCGACCACGGTCCTGGGCCGCACCGCGCAGGCCCCGTTCCTGTACGCCCCCACCGGCTTCACGCGGATGATGCAGCACGAGGGCGAGCGGGCCGTCGCGCGCTCCGCGGCCCGCACCGGGGTCCCGTACACGCTGTCGACCATGGGCACGACGTCGATCGAGGAGCTCGCCGACGCCGCGCCGGACGGCCGGAACTGGTTCGGCCTGTACGTGTGGAAGGACCGCGGCGCGTCCACCGAGCTCATGGAGCGGGCGAGGGTCGCCGGCTACGAGGCGCTGGTCATCACCGTGGACGTCCCGGTCGGGGGAGCCCGGCTGCGGGACAACCGGAACGGCTTCAGCATCCCGCCGGCGCTGTCCGTCAAGACCGTCGTCGACGGCGCGCTGCACCCGTCGTGGTGGCTGAACTTCCTCACCACCGAGCCGCTGCGGTTCGCGACGCTCGACTCCTGGCAGGGCACGATCGAGGAGCTGGCCTCGCACATGTTCGACCCGACGGTCGAGCTCGCCGACCTGGCGTGGGTGCGCGAGCACTGGGACGGCCCGCTCGTCGTGAAGGGCGTCCAGACGGTGGCCGACGCGGAGCGCGTCGTGGGGGCCGGCGCGGACGCCGTCGTGCTGTCGAACCACGGCGGGCGGCAGCTCGACCGGGCGCCCGTGCCGCTGACCCTCGTGCCGGAGACCGTGCAGGCGCTCGGCGACCGCGCCGAGGTCTACGTCGACACCGGCTTCTCGAACGGCGCCGACATCGTCGCGGCGGTCGCGCTCGGCGCCCGGGCGGTGATGCTCGGCCGCGCCTACCTGTACGGCCTGATGGCGGGCGGCGAGCGCGGCGTCGACCGGGTCGGCACGATCCTGATCACCGAGATCGCCCGCACCCTGCGCCTGCTCGGCGTGCGGTCGCTGGCCGAGCTCACCCCCGACCACGTGAGGCTGCCGTGACCGCGACCCGCACGCCCGTCGACCCGGCCGCCGACGGACCGGCCCCGGTCCCCGTCCCCGCGCCGGACGCCGCCGCGCTCGCGGCCGTCCTCGCCGACCTGCGCGCCGCGCTGCCCGCCGAGGCCCTGGTCACCCACCCCGACACCCTGCGGGGCCGCGCCCAGGACGGCTCGGCGACCCCGCCCACCGGCGACCCGGTCGCCCTGGTGCAGCCGTCGACCACCGCCGAGGTCTCCGCCGTGCTCCGCGCCGCGCACGCCCACCGCGTGCCGGTCGTGCCGCAGGGGGCGCTCAGCGGGCTGGCCGGCGGCGCCAACGCCGTCCCGGGCGCGATCCTGCTCTCGACGGCCCGCATGACCCGGATCCGCCGGATCGACCCGGTCGACCAGGTCGCCGTCGTCCAGCCCGGCGTCGTCACGAAGGACCTGGTCGACGCGGTGGCCGCGCGCGGGCTGTTCTACCCGCCGGACCCGGCGTCGTACGCGCAGAGCACGATCGGCGGGAACATCGCGACGAACGCGGGCGGGATGCGGTGCGTGAAGTACGGGGTGACCCGGGACTTCGTGCGCTCGCTGGAGGTGGTGCTCGCCGACGGGGAGGTCGTCCGGACGTCGCCGGAGACCGTCAAGGCCGTGGCCGGGCTGGACCTCACCGGCCTGGTGGTCGGCTCGGAGGGCACGCTCGCGGTCGTCACGGAGGCGACGCTCGGGCTGCTGCCCGCCCCGGGCCCGGACCGCGGGGTGTGCGCGACCTTCGCCACGGTGGCCGACGCGCTCGACGCGGCGAACGCCGTCGTCGCGAGCGCGCACCGGCCCTCGACGCTCGAGCTCCTGGACGGCGTCGTGCTCGCGTCCCTCGTGGCGTACGACCCGGACGCCGGGCTGCCCGCGGGCGCCGAGGCGATGCTGCTGGCCATCACCGACGAGGCGCTCGGTGGCGCCGAGGACGTCGCGGCGTACGAGGCGATCGCCCGGGCGCACGGCGCGGTCACGGTCGACGTCGCGCACGACGAGGAGCGGCTGCACGCCCTGATGCGCGCCCGGCGCGCGTTCAACCCGGCGATGCGGGCGGTGCGCGGCGGCTCGATCAACGAGGACGTCGCGGTGCCGCGCACCCGGCTGCCCGAGCTGCTGGAGCGGCTCGGCGAGATCTCCGCGCAGTCGGGGCTGCCGATCGGCACCGGCGGCCACGTCGGCGACGGCAACCTGCACCCGGTCATCGCGTTCGACCCCGCCGACCCGGCCCAGGTCGCGGCGGCCGCGGACGCCCACGCGCGGATCCTGGGTCTCGCGGTCGAGCTCGGCGGCACCGTGACGGGCGAGCACGGGATCGGCACCGAGAAGCGCGGCGCCCTGGCGGGCGAGCTCGGCGAGCGGGTCCTGGCGATCCAGCGCGGGATCAAGGCGGTCCTCGACCCGCGCGGCATCCTCAACCCGGGCAAGAAGCTCTAGCTCAGCGCAGGAACGCGAACACCAGCACCCCCAGGGCGACCACGACGACCGGCGCCGCCCCCAGCAGCAGGGACCGCGTCGACGCGGGCGTCGTGCGGGGCCCGTCCCGGAAGCTCGGGGCGAGGGGGTTCTGGTTCATCCCCGGTCGCTCGCCGATCCCGCGCTCGTCGCGCCACGGCTCCTGCCCGCGCTCGTCCTCGCCCACGGTGCGCCCCCTCCGGCTGGTCGGTTCCCCCAGTGTGCCCGCCCGCGGTCGCCCGCGGGCGGGCACCCGTCAGCGGCGCAGGATCTTGCGGGCCAGCGTGTTGCCCAGCAGCTGCGCCAGCTGGACCATCACGACGATCACGGCCACGGCGGCCAACGTCGCGACGTCGTTGAACCGCTGGTACCCGTAGACGATCGCGAAGTCGCCGAGCCCGCCGGCGCCGATCGCCCCGGCGACCGCCGTCATGTCGACGATCCCGACGAACAGGAACGTGAACCCGAGGATCAGGGGGCCGAGCGTCTCCGGGACGATCACCGTCATGATGATCCGGAGCGGTCCGGCGCCCATGGCGCGCGCCGCCTCGATCACGCCCGGGTCGAGCGCCACGAGGTTCTGCTCGACGATGCGCGAGGTCGCCACCGTCGCCATGATCGACAGCGCGGGGATCGCCGCCTCGACCCCGTACGAGGCGCCGGTCAGGGCGATCGTGAGCGGGCGGACGGCCGTGATGAAGATGATGAACGGGATCGGCCGGATGATGTTCACCACGATGTTGAGCACGGTGAACACGGCGCGGTTCTGCAGGATGTTCCCGCGCCGCGTGACGTAGAGCGCGACGCCGAGGGCGAGGCCGCAGAGCCCGCCGATCGCCAGCGCCGCGATCGCCATCTGGAGGGTCTCGCCGAGGGCGGCCCAGAGCGTCGGCCACAGGGACGTGCCGTTGGGCGTGGTCACGCGCCCACCTCCTTGCTCGCGGGGCCGGCGTGGTCGCCCTCCGGGGCGTGCTCGATCACCTCGGTGTGCGCGCGCAGGTCGGCGAGGAACGCGTCGACCGCGGCGTCCGGGCCCTCGAGCGCGAACGTCAGGGAGCCGAGCGGGCGGGAGTTCACCTCGGTGATGCCGCCGAACACGACGTGCCCGTCGATGCCGTGGGCGCGCAGGCGCTCCGTGACGACGACGCCGGCGGTCGCCTCGCTCTCCCGGATCGCGATCGTGACGATCCGGCCGGCGTGCCGCTCGCGCAGCCGGGCGACCACGTCGGGCCGCGGGCGGTCGTGCAGCGCGGCGCCGATGAACCGCCGCGTGATGGGCTGCGTCGGCTCCGCGAACACGCGGTAGACGTCGCCCTCCTCCACGACCTTGCCGTGCTCCATGACGGCGACCCGGTTGCACAGGTACGAGACGACGGACATCTCGTGGGTGATGACGACGATCGTGACGCCGAGCTCCCGGTTGACCCGGCGGAGCAGGTCCAGCACGTCCTTGGTGGTCTCGGGGTCGAGGGCGCTGGTGGCCTCGTCCGCGAGCAGCAGGGCCGGCGACGTCGCGAGCGCCCGGGCGATGCCGACGCGCTGCTTCTGCCCGCCGGACAGCTGGTCGGGGTACTGCTTGGCCTTGTCGGACAGCCCGACGAACTCCAGCAGCTCCTTCACGCGCGCCTCGCGCTCGGCCCGGGGCCACCGGGCGACCCGCAGCGGGTACGCCACGTTGCCGGCGACCGTGCGGGACTTCAGCAGGTTGAACTGCTGGAAGATGAAGCCGATCCCCGCGCGAGCGGGGCGCAGGCCGCGCTCGGACAGCCCGGTGAGCTCGGTGCCGTCGACCACCACCTGCCCGGAGGTCGGCGTCTCGAGCGCGTTGACGAGCCGGACGAGCGTGCTCTTGCCCGCGCCGGAGGAGCCGATCACGCCGAACACGTCGCCGCGCTCGATGTCGAGCGTGACGCCGTCGACGGCGCGGACGGGACCGGAGGTCCCGTCGAACACCTTCGTGACGTCACGCAGGGAGACCATCGCGGTCATCGGGTCACCGTCCTGGGGTGGGGTCGCCCGCGGGTGCGGGTGCGGGTCTCGGGTGCCGGCGTCGCGCCGGCGGGCGGTCGTGCGCCGGGCGACCCGCGGGCCGCCCGGCGCCGGGTCGTCAGCCTGCGGTGCGGACCTGGTCCTCGAGCTCCGCGAGGCTCGTCTGCAGCTCCTCGGCGCTCAGGTCCTGCTCGACGGCGGTGCCCTGGTTCTCCTCCAGGAGCTGGCCGATGACCTCGTCGCGGTGGTAGATCTCGATGAGCTCCGCGTACACCGGGTTGTCGGCGTCCTCGGCCCGGGCGACCCAGACGTTCACGTAGGGCCGGGCCGTGTCCGTGTCCTCGAGGTCGGAGTAGATCGCGGTGGTCGGGTCGATGCCCGCGTCGGCGGCGAAGTTGTTGTTGACCACCGCGGCGTCCAGGTCCTGCAGCTGGATCGCGGTCTGGTTGGCGTCGACGGGGACGACCGTCACGCGGGAGGCGGCCTGGTCGATCTCGGCCGGGGTGGACAGCGCGTTGCCGCCGCCCTCCAGGGTGATGAGGCCGGCCGACTGGAGCACCAGCAGCGCGCGCGCCTGGTTGGTCGGGTCGTTCGGGATCGCGACCTCGCCGCCGTCCGGGATCTCGTCCGGCGAGGCGTAGCCCTTCGTCGTGTAGAGGCCGAGCTGGTAGATGACCGTCGCGCCGATGGGCGCCAGGTCGTCGTCCGCGCTCACGTTGTAGTTCGCCAGGAACAGCAGGTGCTGGAACTGGTTCAGCTCGAGCTGGCCCTCGCTGAGCACCGGGTTGGGCTGCTGGTAGTCCGTGAAGTTCACCAGCTCGACGTCGATGCCCTCCTCGGCTGCGAGCTCGGTGAACGTCGTCCAGTAGGCCTTGGACTCGTCCGTCACGCCGACCCGCACGGTCACGCGGTTGTCCGGGTCCGCGGCGGTCGGGGCGGCGGTGGGCCCGCCGCCGGAGCAGGCGGCCAGCGCGCCCACGGCGAGGGCGGCGAGGACGGCGGTCAGTCTGCGCTTCATGGTGGTGCTGCCTTCCGGTGGTTCTGAGCGGGGATCCGTCGCGGGGGCGAGCCCGGTGCGGGCCGGTGGCCGGGTCCGCAGGACGGTGGCGTGCGGGGGTGCGCGGCGCCGGGGGGTGTGGCTCTCCGGCGGCGGTCCGGTAC
>JACXUT010000358.1 GCA_014763765.1 Micrococcales bacterium | reverse complement strand
CGACGGGGGTCCACCGCAGGGTGGAGGTCACTGCGCCCGCGGTCCCCCGCCGCGCTGTGCTCCCGCGGGCGCAGTGACCTCCACCCTGCGGTGGACCCCCGTCGTGCCGCGGATCCGACCCGGGGGCGACGACGCGGGCGGCCCCGCGGCGGCAGGCTGGTCGCATGACGAGAGACGGCTGGTCCGGCGACACCCGCGCCCGGCGGCGCGCCGAGCTGCTGGCCCGACGCAGCAGGCGCCGCACGCGGCTCCCGCTGGAGGTCGCGCTGCGGCTCGCGGTGGACCCGGCGATGCGCCCGCGGCCCGGCACCGGGGCCTGACCCGGCGGGGTTCGGCAGGACGGGTCCGAGCCCACCGTGGCCCCGGATCGCGACGGGCGTGCGCGTCGACCCGGGACCTAAATCGATATCGATAACGTTGTCAGGGCGCTACGATCACCGCATGGGGCAGCGTGTGACCATCACCGACGTCGCGCGGACCGCGGGCGTCTCCGTGGCGACGGTGTCGAAGGTCATCAACGGACGGTACGGCGTCGCGCAGGCGACCACCACCCGCGTCATGGAGGTCATCGACGCGCTCGGCTACGAGTCCAGCCTCGTCGCCCGCTCCCTGCGGTCGCACCGCACGCACGTGATCGGCATCCTCGTCGCCGAGTTCGAGCCGTTCTCGGCCGAGATCCTCAAGGGCGCGGCCGGCGCGCTGGCCGACTCGGGGTACGAGCTGCTCGCCTACACCGGCGGTCTGCACGGCCGCGGCGAGGGGTGGGAGCGCCGCTACCTCTCCCGGCTGAGCGGGACGCTCATCGACGGCGCCGTCCTCGTCACGCCGACGGTCGTCGAGGCCGGCAACGGCGTCCCCGTCGTCGCGATCGACCCCCACACGGGCCCCACCGGGCTGCCGACCGTCGACTCGGACAACCACGGCGGCGCCGTGATCGGCACCCAGCACCTGCTCGAGCTCGGCCACCGCCGCATCGCGTTCGTCGGCGGGCGCGCCGACCTGGAGTCGTCGCGCCTGCGCGAGCAGGGCTTCCGTGCCGCGATGGCGGACGCGGGCGTCCCGGTGGACGACGACCTGGTCCGCGCGGGCGACTACCGCAAGGAGTCCTCCCGGGAGCCGGTGCGCGAGCTGTTGTCGCTGCCGGACCGCCCCACCGCGGTGTTCGCGGCCAACGACCTCTCCGCGATGGCCGCCCTCGAGGTCGCGCGGGAGCTGGGCCTGCGGGTCCCGCAGGACCTCTCGGTCATCGGCTTCGACGACATCCCGGAGTCCGCGCAGACCGAGCCCCCGCTGACCACCGTCCACCAGCCCATCCAGCAGCTCGGTGCCGCGGCGATCACCCTGCTCACGGCGCTGCTCGACGGCGACGAGGTCCGCGAGCCGCACGTGCGGCTCGCGGACCTCGTCGCCGTCGAGCAGCGCCGT
>JACXUT010000131.1 GCA_014763765.1 Micrococcales bacterium | reverse complement strand
GCCCTCGGCCCCGCCCCGGAGCATCGTCGACAGCGCCGTGTACGTCGACGGCCGGCGGACCGCCCTGCCGCCGGACCTGGAGCAGACGTACCGCGCGCTCGACGCGCTGGCCGGCGGCGAGGGCGCGGTCGTCTGGATCGACCTGCGCGAGCCCGACCCGGCCGACCTCGCCTCCCTGGCGCGCCGTTACGGGCTGCACGAGCTGTCCCTCGAGGACGCCATCCAGGCGCACCAGCGGCCCAAGCTCGAGCGGTACGGGCCGACCCTGTTCGTGGTGCTGCGCCCCGCCCACTACGAGGACGACGCCGAGCGCGTCGACGTCGGGGAGCTGCACGTGTTCGTCGGTCCCGGGTTCGTGCTCACCGTGCAGCAGACCCCGTCGCGGGAGGTCGCGCAGGTGCGGCGGCGGCTCGACGCGGACCCCGGCGTCCTGCGGCACGGCACCGAGGCGCTGCTCTACGCGCTGCTGGACGCTGTGGTCGACGCGTACACCCCGGTGATCGGCGGGCTGGAGCACGACGTCGACGAGATCGAGACCGAGGTGTTCCGTGACGACAGGGAGGCGAGCCGCCGCATCTACGAGCTGTCCCGCGAGGTCGTCGAGTTCCAGCGCGCCGTCACGTCGCTGCCCGCCATCCTCGCCGCGCTGACCGCCGGCTTCGCCAAGTACCAGGTCGACGACGAGCTGCAGCGCTACCTGCGCGACGTCGCCGACCACGTGACGTCCGTCGCCGAGCGCATCGAGGCGTGCCGCGCCTCGCTGCGGGACATCCTCACCGTCAACGCCACACTGGTGGCCCAGCGCCAGAACGACGAGATGCGCGCGCTCACGCAGGCCAGCTACGAGCAGGGCGAGGAGGTCAAGAAGATCTCCGCCTGGGCCGCGATCCTGTTCGCCCCGACCCTGGTCGGCACGGTGTACGGCATGAACTTCCGGCACATGCCCGAGCTCGCCTGGGCCGGCGGGTACCCGTTCGCCCTCGCGCTCATGGCCGCCGTCTGCGGCGGGCTGTACGCCGTGTTCCGGCGCGTCGGGTGGCTGTGAGGCGGCGGGGCGCCGCCCTCACCCCAGCGCGCGGATCGTCCACCCGGTCGTCCACGGCCGGCCGGGCTCGAGCTCCACGAGGTCCTGCCCGGACCGCAGCGCGTCCGGCGGGCACGTCATCGGCTCGACGGCGAGGCCGCTCCGCCAGGCGTCGCCGTCCTCGTGGTCGGCCGTGTAGACCTGCACCCACCGGCACCGCGCGTCCGCGACGAGCTCCGCGCCGCGCCCCGTGTCGTCGAGGACGCGCACCCGTGTGCGCCCGTCGGGGCCGGGCGCGAGGTCCGTCCACGCGTGGTTGAGCACCGTCGCCCCGATCCGTCGCGGGCGGCGGAAGTCCAGCACGCCGTGCTGCGCCACGTCGACGGCCCGCACGGGCAGCAGCCGCTCGTCGGTGAGCACCGCGGTCCGGGCGGGCAGCTCGAGGGTCCAGCCGTCGACGGCCCCCCGGCCGCGCGCGCCCGCGACCAGGTAGGGGTGCCCGCCGACGCCGAACGGGGCGACCCGCGGGCTCTCGTTGGTCGCCGTCACCCGCTGGGTCAGCCCGTCCTCGCCGACGGCGTGCTCGACGTCCAGGCGGACGCGCCACGGGTACCCCGGCTGCGGCTCGATCGTCCCGGTGAGCACCACCCGCGACCCGGTCGACCCGACGAGCCGGAAGCCGAGCCACGCCGCGAGGCCGTGCGCGGCGTGGCCGAGCCCGGGCTCCGTCAGCGGGAGCTGGTGCCGGACCCCGGCGTACGTGTAGCGGCCGTCCCCGGTCCGGTTGGGCCAGGGCGCCAGCAGCGCGCCGCGCATCGCGGGGCGGAGCTCGTCCGCGTCGAACGGCACGACGAGGTCGCGGCCCCCGTGGCGCAGCGACCGCAGCGTCGCGCCGACGCCCGCGACGCGGGCGTCGTACCCGTGCCCGCGCAGCACGTGCTGGTCGCCGGAGAGCGGCCGGGTCACTCCCCGGCGTCCTCGCGGGCGAACAGCAGCAGGTCCGGCAGGCTCGTGGCGAAGTAGTCCGTCACGCCGTCGTCCCGCACGGCCGCCGGCGGGACGTACCGCGCCCGTGCCTCGCCGAGGTTCGCGGGCGGGTCCGCCGGCGGCAGGCCCAGCGCGGCGAGGGTCGCGTCCCACGCGGCGACCGCGCGCCCCTCGCCGCCCTCCCACGGGTGGAACGACCGCGTCAGGAGGATCTCGTGGGCCCGCTCCGCCCGCCCCGCGGCCACCAGCAGACCGACGTACTCGATGGTCAGGTCGTCGCGGGTGAGGACGAGCGGCTCCACGGGTGCGAGGCGTGCGAGCCGGTCGTGCGGGCCGTGGCCGAGCCGCGCCGCGAGCTGGTCCTGCTCGTAGCGCAGCCGGGCGTCGTCCGGTGCGAGCGCGACGGCCCGCTCGTACCGCTGCCACGCGCGGTTGTCGTCGTGCGCCACGTTGTACGCCGCGAGCCCGGCGTTGCGCAGCAGCACCGCGTCGTCCCGGCCGAGCGCGATGGCGTCCTCCCAGCACGCCAGCGCCTCGGACCGCCGCCCGAGCGCGTACAGCAGGGTGCCGAGCAGCGATCGGGCCACGGCGTCGGCCGGGTCCGCGGCGACGGCCCGCCGCAGGACGTCGTGCGCGTCCAGCCCGGACGGGAACGCCCACGTCAGGTCGGCCGCCCGAGCGCGCTCCCGGCGCTCGGCGGCCCGCGCCGCCTCGCCGAGGTCGTCGAGCTGCGCCGCCGCCGTGTAGAGCGCGAGCGGCCGGACGTTCCCCGCGGGCGTCACGGGGGCGGCCGCGACCCGCTCGAGCAGGTCGAGCGCCGCGTGCCGCTCACCGGCCCGGGCCAGGTCGGTCGCCACGTCGAGCAGCGTGCCGGCGTCGGTGGGCTCGTCGCGCCCGGCCAGCACCCGCAGCGTCGCGTCGAGCCGGTCGAGCCGCAGCGCCTCCGCCAGCAGCGCGTCGGCACGCCCCGCCTCGCCGACCCGCCGCAGGACGACGGCGCGCAGCGCGGTGCGGCGCGTGTCGTGCCCCACCACGCCCAGGGAGTCGAGCACGCGGAGCGTCGCCCGGTTCTGCCCCCGCCGCGCCAGCGACCGGGCGAGCTCCAGGCCGGCCGCCGCCGCCCACGTCCCGTCCCAGCCCGCCTTGCCGAACGCCTGCTCGGCCTCGGCGGTCCGGCCGAGGCGCCCCAGCGCGAGACCGGCCAGGTAGTACGCCTCGGCGTCCACGGGGTTCGCGTTGCGGCGCGTCAGGCGGTGCAGAGCCGTCCGCGTCAGCGCCAGCGCCCGCTCGTAGCGGCCGGCGCGGTAGGCCCGGTCCGCGAGCGCGAGGTTCGTGCGGACCTCCCCGGGGTCCCGGCGCAGCGCCTCCGTCCAGTACGGCAGCGGCGAGCGGGTCGGGTGCCGGTACTGGCTCAGGTGCAGGCCCGTCAGGTACAGCTCCTCCACCGAGGCGATCGCCTCCGGCCGCGGCGGCTCCTCGGCCACCCACGGTTCCTCGTCGGGCACCGCGGTGGGCGTCCAGCGGACGAGGAGCCGGCCGGTGGCGTCGAGCAGCTCGGCCGCGAGGTCCGCCGCGCCGCCCGGCGCGTCCGCGGCGATCTCGGCGACCGCACCCGGCGTGAGGTCCGCCCGGCGCTCCGCGACGACCTCCGCGCCCCGGCGGACGCGCAGCGTGGCGCCGGCCCGGGGGGAGGTGACCGCGAACCGCGCGGTCACGCCGTGCCCGCCCCGCGCCACGTGCACCGCCGCGTCCGGCGTGGCCTGGTGCGCGGCGCCGATCGCCGGGATCGGGTACCAGTACTGCGTGAAGACCTTCGTCTCCCCCGGGAGCAGCCACGTGAAGTCCGGCTGGTTGTCGGTGTAGACCCCCGCCATCAGCTCGACGTAGGGGCCGTCCGCGTCCGTGAGCTGCGCGTCCCAGGCGTGCCCGAACGGCGCGTCGCCCCACGTCCACTGCTTCTTGCCCGGGGAGACCCGCCGCTCCGCCCAGTGCACGAACCCGGCGCCGGCGCCGTGGTCGTAGCCGCCGAAGAAGTCCTGCTGGGAGTCGACGATCATGTACGACGTCGGGACCGGGATGTTGCGGTAGAAGTCGATGCGGTCGGCGCCGGGGGTCCGGGCCGCGAGCGCCGCGTAGTCGACGCCGTAGTAGGGGCGGTCCGCGTGCGGGAACGACGTCAGGGCGCGCCGGGCGTGGTCCGCGACGTACCGCACGTCCTCGGGGAAGAACGACTGGTAGTCGTCGTTCACCCGCGCCGCGACGTTCGCCCACCACAGGAACGTCTGCCGCTCGCTGGTGCGGTTGTGCAGCCGCACGGCGAGCTCCACCACCGAGCTGTCGGGCCGCAGCCGCACCCCGTGCTGCGCGGACATCCGCGCGAACGGGTCGTGGTCGTGGCACCAGACGGTGACGGATCCGTCCTCGCCGCGCTCGATCGTGGTCTCGACCGGCAGGTAGGTGGCGGGGCGGTGGTGCTGCGGCCAGTTGAGCTCCACGCCGCCGCTGATCCACGGGCCGCCCAGGCCGACGAGCGCCGGCTTGATGACGTTGTTCCGGTAGAAGAAGTCGTACCCGGTGGTCTTGTCGTAGCCGATGTGGATGCGGCCCCCGAGCTCCGGCAGCACCACCAGGCGGACGTACGCGTTCTCGAGGTGGACCGCCTGCCACGGCCGGTCGTGGCCCTCGTCGGCGACCTGGTCGACGAACGGCAGCGGGTACACGGCGCCGCTGGAGCCCTGGTAGACGCGGCGGCCCAGGTACATCGGGTACGGGCTGGGCTCCCCCGCCTCGTAGGTCCGGATGGTCAGCGGCTCGCTCCATGCCACGGCCCCGCCGGCGGCGAGGGTCTCCGCCTCACCGGCAGGCGCCTCGGGCAGCACGATCGTCGCGGCGGGACGGGTCCCGCCGTCGACCGCGACGGCCGGCCCTCCGGGCGCCGCGGGCTGCGGGGCGCTCGTCGGGGCGGGCTGGGTGCGCGCGTCGGTGGACATCGCCGACCTCCTCGTTGTGCGGCGGCGCTCCTGTGCGCCGGCTGCCTCGACCGTAGGGGCGGCGACTCGGCCCGGTACATGGGCTGAGCGCCGGAGATCATGGACGAATCGCCGCTTCAGACGCGGCGGGCCGCCGAGACCGGACGCTGTGTTGTCCCCGCTTCTTGACGCCGACCGTGCGCACGGCTTGGATCGCGTCATGGATGAACCGGCGCTGGTCACCTCCGAGTCCCGACGCGAGGGGTTCGCGGGGCAGCGCATGTTCGTCGTCGCCCGGCCCGTCGTCCGCGCGGCGCTCGCGCGGCCCGTCACCGGCCGGCTCGTGGTCACCGACGCCGGGTGCTTCCCGCACGCCGCCCGCCACGGCCGCGCGCGGCCGTCCGGCGCCCCGCAGCACGTCGTGCTCGTGTGCACCGAGGGCAGCGGGTGGTGCCGGACCCCCGACGGCCGGGAGCCGGTGCAGCGCGGCGACGCCGTGGTGCTGCCCGCCGGGGTCGAGCACGAGTACGCGGCCTCCGAGGACGACCCGTGGACGCTGTGGTGGTTCCACTTCGCCGGGTCCGACGCCGCCGAGCTCGCCCGGGCCGCCCGCGCCGCCGCCGGGGGGCCGGTGACGCACCTGCGGGACGCCGCGCCCGTCGCCAGCCTCGTGTCCCAGGTGCTCGACGACCTCGACACCGGCACCGCCGGCGGGCTCACCCGGGCCACCGGCACCGCGTGGAACGCCCTGACGGAGATCATCGCGACCGGGCGCCGCTCGCCAGGGCCGACGCTCGGACCGGTCGAGCGCGCCGTCGAGCACCTGCGCGCCACCACCCCCCGGCGGACGTCCGTCACCGCGCTGGCGGCCATGGTCGGCCTCGGCACGTCGCAGCTCGGTGCGCTGTTCCGCGAGCACGTCGGGGTGTCGCCCCTGCGGTACCAGACCGACCTGCGCATGGCGCGCGCCCGCGAGCTGCTCGACACCACCAGCCTGTCGGTCACCGCCGTGGCCGGCGCGTGCGGCTACGACGACCCCCTGTACTTCTCGCGGCAGTTCACGAGCACGCAGGGCCAGTCGCCGCGGGCGTTCCGGCACCGGGCGACCTGACAGGCCGGCGGGCAGGACCGGGCGCGGCGCCCGGCCCGGCCCCGGCGCGCGGGACCGGGCCGGGCGGCGGCGCGTCACTTCGGCAGGCCGACCCGGCGCTCGCCGTTGCGGAGCTGCTGGATGACCACCGCGGCGACCAGCAGCGTGCCCTGCGCGACGTTCTGCCAGAACACGTTCACGCCGAGCAGGCTCATCCCGTTCAGCAGCACCCCGAGCAGGATCACCGCGAGGATCGTGCCGCCGATGGAGCCCTTGCCGCCGCGGAGCGCGACGCCGCCGAGCGCCGCGGCGGTGATCGACTGGAACTCCAGGCCCTCCGAGCCGGAGACCGGCTGCCCGGAGCCCGTGCGGGCGGTGATGAGGACGCCTGCCAGGGCCGCGACGGTCCCGGCGAGCACGAACACGCCCAGGATGTAGCGGTTGATGTCGATGCCGGACAACCGCGCCGCGGTGTCGTTGCCGCCGACCGCGTAGATGTTCCGGCCGAACCGCGCGTACCGCAGCATCACGTGGATGGCGACGGCCACGAGCGCCAGCACCCACACCAGCGTCGGGATGCCGAGGATCGCACCGCGCGCCAGGAAGATGTAGACGGCGTCGGCGCCGGTGTAGCCCTGCGCGCGCCCGTCCGAGACGAGCTGCGCCACGCCCTTGTAGGCGATGAGGCCGGCCAGCGTCGCGATCATCGGCGTGACCCGCCCGAACACGACGATGCACGCGTTGACCAGCCCGCACACGGCGCCCACCGCGAGCGCTCCCACGATGCTCACCGCCGCCGAGCCCGTCGTCGTGAACAGCATCGCGGAGGTCACCGAGGCGAGGCCCGCGACGGAGCCCACCGACAGGTCGATGCCGCCGAGGATGATGACGACCGTCTGCACGAGGGCCAGCAGGCCGGAGATCGTGACCGCCATGCCGATGGTCTTGAGGTTCGACGTCAGGAAGAACGCCGAGTTCTGCGACCCGATGACGGCGACGAGGATCGCGATCGCGAGGATCAGCGACAGGTTCTGCACGCCGACCGCCAGCACCACCCGGCGCAGCGGGTTCGTCGCCGGCTCCGGCGGCGCGGTCGGGGGCGCGGCGGGCGCGGTCACGTGGGCGGCGTTCATCGGTTCTGCTCCTGGGAGGCGGTGTGGTCGGCGATGGCGAGCGTGAGGATCCGCTCCTCGGTGGCGTCCTCGCGGGTGAGCTCGCCGGCGACGCGGCCGTCGCGCATGACGACGACCCGGTCGGCCAGCCCGAGGACCTCGGGCAGCTCGGACGAGACGACCAGCACCGCGGCGCCCTCGGCCACGAGCTGGTCGATGATCGTGTAGATCTCGGACTTCGCGCCGACGTCGACCCCGCGGGTCGGCTCGTCGAGCACGAGGATGTCGGTGCGCCGCGCGAGCCAGCGGGCGAGGACGACCTTCTGCTGGTTGCCGCCCGACAGGTTCTGGACGCGCTGCTCCAGCGACGGCGTGCGGACGCGCAGCTGGGCGACGTACCGCGCGGCGAGCGAGCGCTCCTCGCGGGACCGGACGAACCCGAACCGGCTCAGCCGGTCGAGCACGGCCAGCGCGATGTTGTCCCGGACCGTGCGCACCATCACCAGGGCGTCCGCCTTGCGCTCCTCCGGCGCGAGCCCGATGCCGGCGGCGATCGCGTCGGCCGGCGTGCGGAACGTCCGGGCGGTGCCGTGCACGAGCACCTGCCCCGACCGCACCGGCCGGTCGCCGGCGATCGCCAGGGCGAGCTCGCTGCGGCCCGCGCCCACCAGGCCCGCGAGCGCGACGACCTCGCCGCGGCGCAGCGTCAGGGACACCCCGGTCACGTCGTCGGTCGTGACGTCCCGCAGCTCGAGCGCGACCTCCCCGGGCGTGACCGGGGTGCGGTGGAACAGGCTCGACAGGTCGCGGCCCACCATCATCCGGACGATCTCGCCGACGGTGGTGTCGGCCACCTCCCGGGAGCCCACCAGCCGGCCGTCGCGCAGGACGGTCACCGAGTCGGCCACCTGGAAGATCTCGTTCATCCGGTGCGAGACGTAGGCGATGGCCCTGCCCGCGTCGCGCAGCCCGGCGATGAGGCGGAACAGCACCTCGGTCTCCGCGTCCGACAGCGACGACGTCGGCTCGTCGAAGCAGATCACCTGCGGGTCGTCGACGAGCGCCCGCACGATCTCGACCATCTGCCGCTGCGCGGGGGACAGCGCGTCGCCGCGCAGCCGCGGGTCGAGGTACCGCAGCAGGCCGAACCGGGCGAGGTCGGCCATGGCGCGCTCCTGGAGCGTGCGCTGGTCGACGAAGCCCGCGCGCCCGGGCAGGGCGCCGAGGTAGATGTTCTCGGCGACGCTGACGAACGGGACGATCTCCGGCTCCTGCGCGATGACGCGCACGCCCGCGGCCCGGGAGGCCAGCGGCCCGGAGAACGCGACGGCCTCGCCGCCGATCTCGATCGTCCCCGCGTCGGGCTGGTAGTCGCCGGTGAGGATCTTCAGCAGCGTGGACTTGCCCGCGCCGTTCTCCCCCATCAGCGCGGTGACGTGGCCCGCGCGCAGGTCGAGGTCGACGCCCTGGAGCGCCTGCACCCCGGCGAAGCCCTTCGAGATGCCGCGGGCCGCCAGGCTCGCGCCCGTCGTCGTGGTCGTGGTCATGGATGTTCCGTCCGGTCGGAGGTGGTGCGCGGCTGCGCCGGGACCGAGGGGTGCGGGGCCGTCGGCGACGGCCCCGCACCCGGTCGCGTCACGTGCAGACGACGCCCTCGGACTCCCAGTTGTCCGCGTCCACCATGTGCGTGTCGGCGATCGTCTCGGCCGGCAGCTCCACGCCGTCGCGCACCTGCGCCACCATCGCGTCCACGGCCGCGGCGCCGACGTCGCGGCCGGAGATGAACAGCGCCGCCTTGTTGCCGGTCTCCTGCCCCGCCGACCAGTCCTTGCACGTCAGGTACGCGCCCAGGCCGACGCCGATGATGTGGTCCGGGGACACCCCGGCGTTCTGCAGCGCGGTCACGACGCCCGTCTCGGTCTCGTCGTTGCAGCCCACGACGACCCAGTTGGCGACGTCCTGGTGGGCGGTGATGACGGCGCCGGCGCGGTTCATCGCGTCGGTCGCCGAGTTGTCGTTGCCCAGCTCGATCACCTCGGGCACCGGGTCGACGGCCTCGCCGAACGCGTCCGTCGCGCCGTCCAGCCGCTGCACGCACACCGACAGGTCCATCTTGCCGGTGGCGATGATGCGCGTGTCCGCGGCGTCCCAGCCGGCGTCGGCGTACAGCTCGGCGGCCTTCTCGCCGACCGAGTTGCCCATCGCGGTGCCGTTGAAGCCCACGAACGGGGCGGGGTTGCCGTCGGCGTCCTCGAGGGAGTCGTCGGACGCGAGCAGCGGGATCCCGGCGGCGCTCGCCTTCTCGATCACCTGCGGGCCGATCGCCTGGTCGGGCGCGACCATGATGATGCCGTCGACGCCGCGCGCGATGGCCGCGTCCAGCTCGGAGATCGCCTTGTTGGAGTCGGTCCCCAGGTTGACCACCGTCACGGTCACGTCGCCGATCTCGGCCGCCTTGGCCTTGGCGCCGTCCGCCTGGTCGACGAAGTACTGCTGGTCGCCCTGCTTCTGCAGGTACACGATCTCGATCGGCCCGCCGTCCGAGCCGCCGCCGGCCGCCGGCGCGGACCCGCCCTCCGGCGCCTGCCCGGAGCTGCACGCGGCAAGCGCCAGCACCAGGCCGACGGTGCCGGCCGCCGCCCTGGCCCGCGCCTTCTGAGTGGATGTCTTCATCGTCATCGCCTTGTCTGTCGTGGTGCCTGTCGGCCTCCGCGGCCGGTGAGCCTGCTCGGACGACGGTCGTTCCCTGCCGCGGATCGCCTGCCCCGGTACCCGCGTGCCCCGCTCGCCGTCGAGCACGGGGGGAACCTAACGCCACCCGCGCGACCGGCAGCAGGGGTGTTCAGACGGAGTTCATGGACGAAACACCGATCCGGTGCCCTGCCGACCGCGCTCGGCCCCGCGTGCTCGCGACCCCCGGCGGCGACGCGGTCCGCCGCGCCGTCTGCACGGTAGCCGGGGTCGGCTCCCCGGGCGCAGCCGGGAGCGCGGCTCCCACCCACGCGCGCCGTGACCCCGGGCCTCCCGCCGTCCTCGGTCCCGCGGCCCGCGCGTCCGACCCTGCGCCCGGAGCTGCCACGGCGTGTGGGAACTCCCCGACCGGCGAGCGGATCGCCGCTGCTAGCGTCCGAACGGCAGCGCGATCGACTCGATCCTGCCGGCTCTCGAGTCCCTTCCCTGCGCAGGACTCGCCATCTTCGGGGGCGCCGTGGCCCACGACGGAAGACCTCGGGGTGAACGATGAAGACCTCTCCCGCCACTGCGGCCGCCGTTCTCGTCCCGACGGCGGGCCGGGGAGGCCAGGTCCGGCGCGGTCTCGCCGCAGCCGCCGTGCTGGCGTGGGTGCTCGGCGGGTGCACACCGGCCACGCAGGACGCGCGGCTCGACGGCGGACCGCCGTCTCCTTCCCCGAGCGTGTCCCCGGTCGAGAGCCCGGAGCTCCTCGCGGCGCTCGCGTCGGGCGAGGTCGGGCACGACGCCTACCTGGCGGGCTTCGAGCGGTTCGCCGCGTGCCTCAGCCGCGAGGGCCACGAGGTCGTCGTGCACGACGACAGTGGGCCGGTCGTCGATTACTCGATCCCCGGGGCCGCCGTCACCTCAGGTGCCGAGGAGGACTGCTACGCCCGCGAGTTCGGTCCCCTGGACGTCGCGTGGCAGGTCGCGCAGCGTGACACGTCCGAGTGGGCACGCGTCGCGCGCCGGTGCCTGGAGGACCGCGGCACCGAGCCCGCCGGCACGGTGGACGAGATGGAGCAGCAGCTGGCGGACGCCCGCATCACCGTCGACGAGTGCGTCGTCGGCTGACCGCCTCCGCGCCCGGTGGCGTCGTCCCGGTCCTCGGCGCGACTCCTCGGGTCCGGGCGCGTCGCTGTGGCTCCGGGCGGGACCGTCAGACCCACCGACAGAGAAACCCCCGGCCAGATCGCTCTGACCAGGGGCTACCTGAACAACGTCGGCCGTCCTCGACGAACAAACCCTGCGTGCGCGAGGGGGGATTTGAACCCCCACGCCCTTTCGGACACTGGCACCTGAAGCCAGCGCGTCTGCCGTTCCGCCACTCGCGCGCCGCAGAAGATTAGCACGACTCGCGGGCCGCTGCGGGGTTGTCCGGGCGGCCCGCGAGTCGTGCTAATCTTCTGCGGCGCGACTCCTCGGGTCCGGGCGCGGAGGCGGTCAGCCGACGACGCACTCGTCGACGGTGATGCGGGCGTCCGCCAGCTGCTGCTCC
>JACXUT010000130.1 GCA_014763765.1 Micrococcales bacterium | reverse complement strand
CGGCGTACGCCGCGCCCCGGCGTGGCTGGGAGCAGCTCTACGTCGACCACGTCCAGCAGGCCGACACCGGCGCCGACCTCGACTTCCTCGTCGGGGCGACCGGGCCGGCCGGGGCCGGCGGGTGCCCGAGGTCGACGCCGAGCCGGTCCAGCACCTGCTCGACGAGGATCTGCGCCACCAGTGTGAGGGGTTGCCGGACGCTCGTCAGCCCGGGACGCGCGAGCGAGGCCAGGTCGGAGTCGTCGAAGCCCGTGACGGCCACGTCCCGGCCGGGGGTGGCGCCCGCGTCGGTCACCGCGTCCAGCACCCCGAGGGCCAGGACGTCGGAGGCGCACACGAACGCCGTCGGGGCCTCCCCGGGGCGGGCGAGCGACGCGGCGACCACCGCGGTGGCGGCGCTTGGGTCGTCGGCGGCCGCCGTCAGGTCCGGTCCGGGGTGCAGGCCGAGCCGGGCGGTCTCCGCGCGCCAGCCGGAGCGCCGGGCGTCACCGCCGGCGCCGTCCGCCGGCCAGCCGACGAACCCGACGCGGCGGTGGCCGCGGCCCGCGAGGTGCCGGACGGCGAGGGCCGTGCCGAGGGCGCCGTCGACGTCGACCCACGGGTGCGCCGCGTCGTCGTCGCCCCAGGGCCGCCCGTGCACCGCGAACGCCGCCCCCTGCCGGGCGAGCCAGGCGGGCCGGCGGTCACCGGGGTGGGTGTCCGCGACCACGACCGCGTCCACGTCGTGGCCCGCGAGCAGCTCGGCGTACGCGGCGATCTCGGCGTCGTCGTCGCCGTACGGGGCGTCGAAGGCCAGCAGCCGGTAGCCGTGCGGTCGCGCGGCGGCGACGAGCGCGTGCAGCAGCCGGTCGGGGTGGGCGGCCGTGCGGTGCGCGGTGGGCCCGACGCGGATGCCGATCAGCCCGGAGCGCCGCGAGGACAGCGCCCGCGCGGCCCGGTCCGGCACGTACCCGAGCAGGTCGACGGAGCGGCGGACGCGGGCCAGCGTGCCCGCGGACAGCCGGCCGGGGGCGTTGAGCGCGTTGGAGACCGTCTGCCGCGAGACGCCCGCGTGCTCCGCCACGGCGCGGATGGTGACGCGACCGGCCGGGTCCGCGTGCTGGCGCGGGGCGTCGGGCGTGTGCATGGGGTCCTCGGGGCGTCCGTGCGGCTGGTGCGGAGGGGGCGGAGGCGACGGAGCGCTTTGACCGGTCAAATCCTCCCGCCGCGCGCGCGACGCTGTCAAAGCGCCAGGACGACTCGGGCGAACCCGGCATCCCGCGCGCTGCCTGCGGGTTCGCGCGGCCGCGGCCGGCCTGCTGCCGCCGGCGCGGGTGTGACTAGGGTGACACCCATGACGTGGCTGACGACGCCCGCGCACGCCCGCTGGCTGGAGACCGAGACCGACCGCCTGCTCGCCTTCGGGAGGGCGTCCGTCGCGCCGTCCGGCGGGTTCCTGCGCCTGGACGACGTCGGGCGCCCGCTGCCCGGCCCGGTCGAGCTGTGGATCACCTGCCGGATGACGCACGTCTACGCCCTCGCGCACCTCATGGGACGGCCGGGGAACGCGGCGCTCGTCGACCACGGGCTCGCGGCGCTGGACGGCCTGTTCCGCGACGCCGAGCACGGCGGCTGGTACGCCGAGGTCGACGCCGACGGCACGCCCCGCGACACCGAGAAGGCGGCCTACCCGCACGCGTTCGTCGTGCTGGCCACGTCGTCGGCGGCCGCGGCCGGGCGTCCCGGCGCCGAGGCGCTGCTGCGCGAGGCCCTGGCGGTGTCCGAGCAGCGGTTCTGGGACGAGGAGGCCGGCATGGCCGTCGAGTCCTGGGACCGGACGTTCACGCACCTCGACGGGTACCGCGGCGTCAACGCCAACATGCACACCGTCGAGGCGTACCTGGCCGCGCACGGCGTGACCGGGCAGCGGGTGTGGCTCGACCGAGCCGTGCGGATCCTCACCCGCGTGGTGCACGGCTACGCGCGGGGCAACGAGTGGCGGATCCCCGAGCACTTCGACGCCCGCTGGGAGGCCGACCTGGAGTACAACGCCGACACCCCGGCCCACCCGTTCCGGCCGTACGGCGCGACGATCGGGCACTGGCTGGAGTGGGCGCGTCTCACCCTGCACGCCCGGGCCGCGCTCACCGCCGCCGGCGACGTGGCGCCGACGTGGATGCTCGACGACGCGGTCGCGCTGTTCGACGCCGCCGTCCGCGAGGGCTGGTCGGTGGACGGCGCCCCCGGGTTCGTCTACACGGTCGACTGGTCCGGGAAGCCCGTCGTGCGGGAGCGGATGCACTGGGTCGCCGCCGAGGCCGTCGCGGCGGCCGCGGCGCTGCACGCGGCGACGGGCGACCAGCGGTTCGACGACTGGTACGTCACGTGGTGGGAGTACGTCGCCGAGCACCTGCTCGACCACGAGGGCGGCTCCTGGTGGCACGAGCTCGGCACCGACAACCGGGTGTCGCGCACGGTGTGGGAGGGCAAGGCCGACCTCTACCACGCGGTGCAGGCGACGCTGATCCCGCGGCTGCCGCTCGCGCCGGTCATCGCCCCCGCTCTCGCGCAGGGGCTGCTGGACTGAGGCCTCCGGCGTCGCGGCGCCAGACCTGGCGCGCGGCGCACCGGGCCGGACCTGGCGCGCGGTGCGCGGGGCGGGGTCCTAGAGTCACGCCGTGTCCCGGAGCCGGCGGTCCGTCCCGTGGTGGGTCGCCGCCGTCGTGGTGGCGGCCCTCCTCGTGCTGACGGGGGCGCTCCCGCGCGCCGACGCAGGCGCCCTGGCCGAGCGCGTCGGGCCCGTCCTGCTGTTCGTCGCGGCGCTGACCGTGGTCGCGGAGCTGTGCGGCGCGGCGGGGCTGTTCGACGTCGCGACGGACGCGGCGTCGCGGTCGGCCGGCGGGCGGCGGTGGCTGCTCTGGCTGCTGCTCGTCGCCATCGCCGTGGCGTCCACGGTCCTGCTCTCGCTCGACACCACCGCGGTGCTGCTGACGCCGCTCGCCATCAGCCTGGCCCGCCGCACCGGCACGTCGCCGCTGCTGCTGGTGCTGACGGTCGTCGCGCTCGCGAACACCGCGTCGCTGCTGCTGCCGGTGTCCAACCTCACGAACCTGCTCGCCGACCACCGGTTCACGGACGCCGGGGTCGGCTACCTCGGGCTGATGTGGGCTCCCGCGCTCGCGGCCGTGCTGGTGACGGTGGCCGTGCTCGCCGTGCGCGGGCGGGCCGACCTGCGTGGACGGTTCGAGCCCGGGCCGCGCTACGTGCCGCCCGACCGGGCGCTGCTGCGCGTCACCGGCGCGACCACCGTCGTCATGGCCGCGGGCTTCGTCGCCGGGCTGCCGGTGTGGGCGGTCGCGCTCGCGGCCGCGGTCGTCCTGCTCGCGGCCTTCGCGGTACGGCGCCGGGCGCTCCCGGTGCGCCCGACGCAGCTGGTGCCGTGGCGGATGCTGCTGGTGGTCGCCGCGCTGTTCGTGGTCGTCGAGACGCTGCACGTGCGCGGGCTCGGCGAGGCCCTGGTCGCCGCGGCGCCCGGGGGTGACGGCACGGGCGCCCTGCTGGGCGTCGCCGCCCTGTCGGCCGGCGCGGCGAACCTCGTGAACAACCTGCCGGCGTACCTGGTGCTCGAGCCCGTCGCCGCCGACAGCCCGCTGCGGCTCGCCGCCGTGCTGATCGGGACGGGCGTCGGCCCGCTGCTGACCCCGTGGGCGTCGCTCGCGACCGTGCTGTGGTGGCAGCGCTGCCGGCAGGCGCTCGTGCACGTGCCCGTGCGGGCGTTCGTCGTGCAGGGGCTGTGGCTGGCGCCGCTCGCGGTCGCGGGGGCGGTGCTCGCGCTCGCGGTGACGGCCTAGCGGGAGCCGCCGGGGCCGCCCGCGTCGTCGGCACCCGGCGCGGCCCTGCGCCGGGTGGACCGGGCCCGCACGTGCATGCGCTCGCCCTGCGGGCCCCACAGGCTGAGGACCTCCGCCGGGCCGGGGCCGGGGTTGGTGAACCAGTGCGGCACGCGGGTGTCGAACTCCACGGCCTCGCCGGCGTCCACCAGCAGGTCGTGCTCGCCGAGCACCAGGCGCATGCGGCCGGACAGCACGTACATCCACTCGTAGCCCTCGTGGGTGCGCGGGTCCGGCGGGCCGGGGTGGAGGCCAGCCGGGAAGACCATCTTGTAGGCCTGCAGCCCGCCGGGGCGGCGGCTGAGCGGCACGTACGTCACGCCGTGGCGCTCGAACGGCGACAGGTGCACGCGCGGGTCGCCCGTCGCGGGCGCACCGACCAGCTCGTCGAGCGGCACCTGGTGCGCGCGGGCGAGCGGCAGCAGCAGCTCCAGCGTGGGGCGGCGCTGCCCGGACTCGAGCCGGGACAGCGTGCTGACGGAGATCCCGGTGCTGCGGGAGAGGTCCGCGAGCGTGCTGCCGCGCCGCTGCCGGAGGTCGCGCAGCCGCGGGCCGACGGCCTCGAGGACGGGCTCGAGGTCGTCCGGCGCCGGGTCGGCCGGGGTGTGCTGCCGCCGGGTGGCGGTGCGCTCGCCCTGCGGGTCGTGGGCACGGCGGGCGGTGCGGTCGGACATGACCCCAGTTTGCCGATCCGGCAACGGTGTTTGTCAATGTGGCTCCGTGCGCGCAGGCTCGTCACGACGACGGAGGAGGACGGGATGGACGAGGACCGGTACGACGTCCTGGTGGTCGGCGGCGGGGCCGCGGGCCTGAGCGGGGCGCTGACGATCGCGCGCGCCCGCCGCAGGGTGCTGGTGGTGCACGACGGCACGCCGCGCAACCTGCCCGCGGCGCACATGCACGCCTACCTGGGGCTCGACGGACTGCCCCCGGTCGAGCTGCTGGCGCGCGGGCGCGCGGAGGTGCAGGGGTACGGCGGCGAGGTCGTCGAGGCCCGCGTGGCCGACGTCCGGCGGGACGGCGACGGCTTCCGGGCCGTGCTCGACGGCGGGCGCGTGGTCCGCGCACGCCGCGTGCTGGTGGCGACGGGCCTGGCCGACGAGCTCCCCCTTGTCGACGGGCTCGCCGACCGCTGGGGCCGCGACGTGCTGCACTGCCCGTTCTGCCACGGCTGGGAGGTGCGCGACCGGGCGGTGGCCGTCCTCGGCTCCGGTCCGGTCGCCCTGCACCAGGTCCAGCTCTGGCACGGGTGGACGCGGGACCTGACGCTGTTCCTGGACGGCGGCGAGGATCCCGACGACGCCGGGTGGGAGCGGCTCGCCGCGCTCGGCGTGCGGGTGGTCGACGGGCGCGTCGCGGGCCTGGAGGTCACGGCCGGCGCCGTCTCCGGGGTGCGGCTGGCGTCCGGGCCGGTGCTGCCGTGCGACGCCGTGGTGGTGGCCACGGGGTTGTCCGCGCGGCTCGACGGGCTCGAGGGCCTGGGGCTGCCGACGGCGCCCGTGACGATGGGCGGGCGCCGCATCGGCACCGCCGTCGAGGCGGGGCCCGACGGCGCCACCGCGGTGCCGGGCGTCCGGGTCGCCGGGAACGTCACCGACCTGCGGGCGCAGGTGCAGGTCGCGGCCGCCGAGGGGCTCGCCGCGGGTGCCGCGTTCGTGGGCGAGCTCGCCGCGGAGGACGCCGACGCGGCCGTCACGCGGTACCGGCGGGAGCAGACGGGGCCGTTCTCCGCGGCGTCCGAGCGCGCCCTCGCGGACCGGCTCGCGGGCGACGGGCGGCACGGGCTGTGAGTCGCGGGACGGGCGGGCAGGACGACGAGCGGGACCGACGGCAGGAGGACGGCATGAGCGACCACGACCACGGGCACGAGCACGGCGGCGACCCGGGAGAGGTCCGCCACGACCGGGAGTTCTGGGAGGAGCGGTACCGGTCGGCGCCGCAGGTGTGGAGCGGGCGACCGAACCCCTCCCTCGTGGCGGAGGCGGGGGCGCTGCCGCCGGGCCGCGCCCTGGACGTCGCGTGCGGCGAGGGCGGGGACGCCCTGTGGCTGGCGTCCCGCGGCTGGCGGGTGACCGCGGTGGACCTCGCGCAGACGGCGCTGGACCGGGTGCGGGCCGCGGCCGAGGCGGCCGGGCCGGACGTGGCGGAGCGGGTGCGCACCGAGCGCGTCGACATCGCCGGGTGGGACGCGGGGGAGGGCGCCTTCGACCTCGTCACGACGCACTTCCTGCACCTGCCGCCCGACGTGCGGGCCGCGGCGTTCGGGACGATGGCCCGGGCGACCGCTCCCGGCGGGACGCTGCTCGTGGTGGCCCACCACGCGAGCGACCTGGCCACGACGATCGGCCGGCCCGACGTGCCCGAGCTCTTCTTCGAGCCCGAGGACGTGGTGGCGGCGCTGGCGCCGGGCGCCTGGGACGTGCCGGTGGCGGAGGCGCGCCCGCGGCAGGTCGTGGACCCCGACGGCCGGGAGATCACCATCCGGGACACGGTGGTGCGGGCCGTGCGCCGCCGCTGACCGCGACCTTCCCGGACCGCGGCGCGCGTCCTGCCACCCGCCCCGGCCCCCCCGGGCGGGTGGCAAGATCGCGGGCATGAGCGACGACAGCGACGTGCGGGCCGTGATCGCCGAGGTCGAGCGGCAGGAGCGCGAGCTCCGGTTCGCCACCTTCACGAACGACGACGCGTGGGAGCTCGGCTGCCTGCTGGTCCGGCTGGCGACCGAGCGGGACCTGCCGGTCACGGTGGACGTCCGCCGGGGCACCCAGCAGCTCTTCCACGCCGCGCGGCCGGGCACCGTGGCGGACAACGACACCTGGGTCGAGCGCAAGGTGCGGGTCGTCGAGCGGTTCGGCACCTCGTCGTACCTGCAGGGCCTGCGGGCGCGGGCGAAGGGCACGACGTTCGCCGCGGCGCACGACCTCCCGCTGCAGCAGTACGCGGCGCACGGCGGGGCGTTCCCGGTGCACGTCGAGGGCGTCGGGGTGGTCGGCGCGGTGACCGTGTCGGGCCTGCCGCAGGCCGACGACCACGCCCTGGTGGTCGAGGCCGTCCGGACGTTCCTGGACGGCTGAGGTCAGCCGGCGGGCGGCACCGGGAGCACCGTCGGCAGCCAGTTGCGCACCGCGGCGGTGACGGCCGTGAGGTCGGCCTTCAGGCCGTGGTCACCGCGCACCACGACCACCCGGCGACCGGGGGCCTCCGGCGGGACGCCGTACGGGTCGGTCGCGCCCTGCACCACGAGGACGGGGATCTCCGGGGTCTCCAGCTCGGGGAGGCGGCTCGGCAGGTCCGGGCGGCCCGGCGGCTGCGTCGGGAACGCCAGGCACAGCACCCCGGCGGCGCCGGTGGCGGGGGCGGTGCGGCACGCGGTGCGCGCGCCGGCGGACCGGCCCCCGGTCACCAACGGCACGCCGGGCAGCCGGTCGCGCACCCCCGCGACGGCCGCGGACCAGGCCTCGTCCAGCGCGGCCGGGCGCGGGCCGACGCGCTTGCCGGCGACGCGGTAGGGCTGCTCGACCAGGGCGACCGCCAGGCCGAGGCCGGTCGCCAGCGCGGTGACCGCGAGCAGGTCGGGGGCGCCGACGCCACCCCCGGCGCCGTGCCCGAGCACGAGCGCGCCGGGCGCGGGGGCGGCTCCGGGCGGGAGGTGCAGGTGCGCGCGGGCCGTCCCCTGCGGGGTGTCGAGGTCGAGCAGCTCGGCCGGGACGTCGTCGCGCGCCATGCCCCGCACGGTAGCGCGGGGCACGGCGCGCGGGTCCGGACGGCGGACCGCCGGCCCGGACGGGCGGGTCCCGTCAGGCCGGGTCCACCAGGCCGCGCTCCACGGCGCCGACCAGGCGGCGGGGGACCTCGACGGTCCGCCCGTCCGGGGTGCGTGCCGTCACGAGCGGCACGGGGGTCGCCTTCCACCGGGAGCGGCGGGAGCGGGTGCTGCTCCGGGAGAGCCTGCGCTTGGGGACGGCCATCAGCCCTGCCTGGCCTTCCAGCGGGGGTTCTTCTTGTTGATGACGAAGGTCTTCCCGTGGCGGCGGACCACGATCGAGCCGTCCTTCTTCTTCAGGGACGCCAGGGAGGCGCGGACCTTCATCGGGTCTCCTCGGGGGTGGTGGGCGCGGTGATGCCGTAGCGCCGGCGGAACTTCTCGACGCGGCCGGCGGTGTCCAGGACGCGGGACCTGCCGGTGTAGAACGGGTGGCTCGCGGAGGACACGTCGACGTCGACGACGGGGTAGGTGTTCCCGTCCTCCCACTCGACGGTCCTGTCCGAGGTCAGCGTGGACCGGGTCAGGAACGCGAAGCCCGCGCTGACGTCCCGGAACACCACCGGGTGGTAGTCGGGGTGGATGCCCTGCTTCATGTCGTCCTCCTCACCAGCTGGACTTCGTGACGCCGGGCAGCTCGCCGCGGTGGGCCATCTGCCGCATCCGGACGCGGGAGAGCCCGAACTTCCCGACGTAGCCCCGGGGGCGGCCGTCGGCGACGTCGCGGTTGCGCACGCGGGTCGGGCTGGCGTCGCGGGGCAGGGCCTGCAGGGCGGCGCGCGCCGCGACGCGCTCGGCCTCGGGCAGGTGCGGGTTCACGGACGCGGCCTTGAGCTCGCGGCGCCGCTCGGCGTAGCGGGCGACGACGGCCTTGCGCTGCTCGTTCCTGGCGATCTTGCTCGTCTTGGCCATCAGCGCTCCTCCTTGAAGTCGACGTGGCGGCGGACGACCGGGTCGTACTTCTTCAGCACGAGCCGGTCGGGGTCGTTGCGGCGGTTCTTGCGGGTGACGTAGGTGGAGCCCGTCCCGGCGGTGGAGCGCAGCGTGATGATCGGGCGGACGTCGGCGGCGCGGGCCATCAGAGCCTCTCCCCGCGGGCCAGGATCCGGGCCACCACGACCTCGATGCCGAGCTTGTCGACCGTCTTGATGCCCCGGGCCGAGACGGTCAGCGTCACGTGCCGCCCGAGCGAGGGCACCCAGTAGCGCTTGCGCTGGATGTTCGGGTCGAACCGCCGCTTGGTGCGCCGGTGGGAGTGGGAGATCGAGTGGCCGAACCCCGGGGTCGTCCCGAGGACCTGGCAGTGAGCGGACATGGGCTCAGCATACTAATGAGAATCGTTTGCGACAAGCGGTAGGCTGGCCCCATGACGCCGACGACCCTCACCGTCCTGGCCACCGTCGACCCCCTGCTGCGCGACGCCGTCGCGTTCGGCGTGGTGACCGACCGCCCCCGCACCGTCGTGCTGCGGCACGACATCGTCGACGGGCCCGACGGCGGCGGCATCCGGCGCGTCGTGGCGGACGCGGGCGGCGTGCTCGAGGACGTCCTCGTCCCGCTCGCGCACGCGTGCCTGAGCTGCTCGGTGCGGGAGGACGCGGTGCCGACCCTCGAGCGTCTCGCCCGCGACGGCCGCTGGGACGCCGTGCTGCTCGCCCTGCCCGTCTCCGCCGAGTCCCTGCCCGTCACCCGGGCTCTCGGGGCCGCGGCGCGCGAGGGCGGCCGGCTCCGCGGGCTGCGGCTCGCCCGGGTGGTCGCGGCGCTCGACCTGGCGACCCTCGAGCACGACCTGCTCGGCGACGACCTGCTCGCCGAGCGCGGGATCGCGCTGACCGAGGACGACGAGCGCGGCGTCGGTGAGGCGCTCGCGGCCGAGGTGGCGCACGCCGACGTCCTGCTGGTCAGCGGCGACGCCGCCGAGCACCCCGTCGCCTCCGACCTGCTCGACCACGTCCGGGCCGCGGACGGCCTGCGGGTCGACGGCGTGTGGGGCGTCGACGCGGACGTGCTGCTGTCCGGGCGCCACGACGCGGCGGCGGCGGAGCGGCGACTGGACCCGCGGGCGGCGGCGCCGGTGGCCGGGGCGCCGACCGCCCACGGGGTGTGGACGCTCGACCTGCGCGCCGACCGTCCGCTGCACCCCGACCGCCTCGTGGCCGAGGTCTCCCGGCTCGGGGGCGGGAGGCACCGCAGCCGGGGCCACTTCTGGGTGCCCACCCGGCCCGACTCCGTGTGCGGCTGGGACGGCGCGGGCGGACAGCTCAGCATCGGCGAGGTCGGCACCTGGGGTCGCGGCACGCCATCGACCCGGCTGGTCTTCACGGGCGTGGAGGACGTGCGCGGCGACCTGCTCGCCGCGTTCGAGGACGTCCTGGTGTCCGCCCGGGAGCACGCCAGGGGCCTGCACGCGTGGCTCGGGCGCGAGGACGTGCTCGCGCCGTGGCTCGGGGACCGCGCCGCCTGATCGCGGTCCGGTCGCCGCCCGTGCCCGCCGTGCGGATGCGGGCGGGCACGGGCGGGGGCAGTGTCGGAGGGGTCAGCACCGCCGACAGCCAGGAGGCCGCCATGCCGCGTCGTGACCCCGGTCCGGGTGTCAAGGACAAGGAGCTGTACGAGGAGCTCCGGGACGAGGGCAACAGCAAGGAGAAGTCCGCGCGGATCGCCAACGCGGCCGCCGCGCGCGGACGGTCGTCGGTCGGCCGCAAGGGCGGCGAGTCCGGTTCCTACGAGGACTGGACGGTCGCGGACCTCCGCAAGCGGGCTGCCGAGATCGGCATCGACGGGCGCTCCACGATGAGGAAGTCCGAGCTCGTCGACGCGCTCCGGTCGCACTGAGGCGGACCGTCAGCCGCCGCAGGTCAGGCCGGTGGCCAGCGCGTCCAGGTTGTCCCGCATGACGTCCAGGTAGTCGCGGTCGTCGTCCTCGGCCATGCCCTCCAGCGGGTCGAGGACGGCCGTCGCGACGCCGAGCTCGTCCGCGAGGGTCTGCGTGACCTTCGGGCTCACGAGCACCTCGAAGTACAGCGTGCGCACGCCCTCGTCCCGGACGACCGCGGCGACGTCGCGCAGCCGGGCGGGGGAGGGCTCCACCTCGGGGTCCACGCCGGACAGCCCGACCTGGTGCAGCCCGTACCGCTGCGCCAGGTAGCCGAACGCCTCGTGCGAGGCCACGAGCGTCGCCCCCCGGCAGGACGCGAGGCCCTCGGCCAGGTCGGAGTCCAGGACGTCGAGGTCCGCCTCGAGGTCCGCGGCGCCCGCCGCGAAGTCCGCCGCGTGCGCCGGGGCCACCTCCGCGAGTGCGTCCGCCACCTGGTGCCCGACCTGCGCCAGCCGCGCCGGGTCGAGCCAGAAGTGCGGGTCGGGCGCCCCGGAGCCCGACCCGGCCTGCGTCCCGTCCGGTGCGGGCTCGAGCGCGGCCGCGCGCGCGGTGTCGACCACGTGCGCCGGGCTGCTCGCGGCGACCGCCTCGTCGGTCGCCGCCTGGAAGCCCGACAGGTAGACGACGAGATCCGCGTCGCCCAGCCGCGAGACGGCGCTGGGCGAGAGCTCCAGGTCGTGCGGCTCGCCCCCGGGCGGCGTGAGCGAGCCGACGGCCACGTGCTCGCCCCCGACGCGCTCCGCCACGAACTGCAGCGGGTAGAACGCCGCGACGACGTCGACGCGGTCGTCGTCGCCCGCGGGCGCGCACGCCGCCAGCGCGAGAGCGGCGGCGACGACGGTTGCCCCGGTGCGTGCGTGGCGTGCCGTGCGCGCCGGCGGGCCGCTCGCCGCGGTGCGCTCGGGCGTCGCGGCGGCGTGCGGGCCGGCGTGCGGGTCGAGGAGGGTCTGCTGGTGGGGTCGGGGCACGGGGTCCTCCCGGG
>JACXUT010000129.1 GCA_014763765.1 Micrococcales bacterium | reverse complement strand
GTCGGTACGACGCGCCGCTCCCGCGGCGCCCCCGACCCGCGTCGACGCGCGCGACCGACAGGAAGTGACGAGTGAGCGACTACTACGAGGTGCTCGGCGTGGACCGCGACGCCACGCCCGAGCAGATCAAGAAGGCCTACCGCCGGCTGGCGCGCGAGCTGCACCCGGACGTGGCCGGCGCCGACGCCGCGTCGGAGGAGCGGTTCAAGGACGTCTCCCGGGCCTACGACGTGCTCTCCAACCCGGAGAAGCGCCGCATGTACGACATGGGCGCCGACCCGTCGTCCCCGGGCGGCGGCATGGGCGGGGGCTTCGGCTTCCAGGACATCTTCGAGACGTTCTTCGGTGCCGCGGCGGGGGGCGGCGCGCAGCGCGGCCCGATCCCGCGGGCGCGCCGCGGGCAGGACGCGCTCGTGCGGCTCGACATCGACCTCGCGGAGGCCACGTTCGGCACGCACCGCGAGGTGCCGGTCGACACGGCGGTGGTCTGCCCCACCTGCGGCGGCACCTGCTGCCGTCCCGGCACGTCCCCGCGCACCTGCGACGTGTGCGGCGGGCGCGGCAGCGTCCAGCGCGTCGCGCGCTCGTTCCTCGGCCAGGTCATGACGTCGCAGCCGTGCGCGGCCTGCCACGGGTTCGGCACCGTCATCCCCGAGCCCTGCACCGAGTGCGCCGGGGAGGGGCGCGTCCGGTCGCGCCGGGTCCTGGAGGTCGACGTCCCCGCGGGTGTCGACACCGGCACGCGCATCAAGCTCACGGCGCAGGGCGAGGCCGGCCCGGCGGGCGGCCCGGCCGGCGACGTGTACCTGGAGATCCGGGAGCGCCGCCACGAGACGTTCGTCCGGGAGGGCGACGACCTGCACTGCACGCTGCAGGTCCCGATGACGGCGGCGGCGCTCGGCACGGTGCTCACGCTGGAGACGCTGGACGGCCCCCAGGAGGTGGACCTGCGTCCTGGTACGCAGCCCGCCCAGGTGGTCACGCTGCGCGGGCTCGGGGTCGGCCACCTGCACGCCGGCGGCCGCGGCGACCTGCACGTGCACGTGGACGTCCAGGTGCCGACCGCGATGGACGACGAGCAGGCGGAGCTGCTGCGCCGGCTCGCGGCGCTGCGCGGCGAGGAGCGCCCGGAGGCGCGGCTGAGCGCGTCGGCGCCGGGGGTGTTCGCGAAGCTGCGCGACAAGCTCGCCGGACGCTGACGCGTGACGGCACCCGTCTTCCTGGCCGAGCCGGGCGGCCTCGCCGCGCTCGCGGCCGGTGACCTGTACCTGCTCGACGGCACCGAGGGGCGGCACGCGGGCGTCGTGCAGCGGCGTGCGCCGGGGGAGCGCGTCGACGTCGTCGACACGGCCGGCGTGCGGCTGGTCGGCGAGGTCGAGCACGTGGGCCCCGAGGGCGTGCACCTGCGCGTCCGGGAGGTCGTCGTCGAGGCGGTGCCCGCGCCGCGGCTCGTCCTGGTGCAGGCCCTCGCGAAGGGCGACCGGGACGAGCTGGCGATCGAGGCGGCCACGGAGGTCGGCGCCGACGGCGTCGTGCCGTGGCAGGCCGAGCGGTCGGTCGTCGTGTGGCGCGGGGACCGGGCGGCGAAGAGCCGGGCGCGCTGGCTCGGCACCGTCCGCACGGCGGCGAAGCAGGCCCGCCGGGCGCACGTGCCCGAGGTGGAGCTCGCGCTGGACTCCCCGGCGCTCGCGCGGCGGGTCGGCGACGTGGTGGCCGCGGGCGGGGTCGCGCTGGTGCTGCACGAGGAGGCGACGGTGCCGCTGGCCGAGGCCGGGCTGCCCGCCGCCGGCACCGGGACGGACGTCCTGGTCGTCGTCGGCCCGGAGGGCGGCATCTCGGAGCGGGAGGTCGCGGCGCTGGTCGGCGCCGGGGCCGTCACCGTCCGGCTCGGGCCGCACGTGCTGCGCACGTCGACGGCCGGTCCGGTGGCCCTCGGGCTGCTCGCGCAGCGGCTCGGCCGCTGGGGCTGAGGCGCCTGCCCGGGACGTCGGTCCTGGGCCGTACGTCTCATCCGTGACCTGCGTCACGGTCCTAGCGTCGAAGGTGGCAGCGAAGGCGCTCTCACCAGGGAACCGACCGTGAACACTGACATACGGACCGGCAACGACGACCTCGCGGCGGGGGCAGCAGCACCTCGCCGCACCTCCCGGCGCTCCCGGCGCCTGCCCGTGCTGGGCGGGGCCGCCGGCGCGCTGACCCTCCTGCTCGCCGGGTGCGGCGAGGCCGGCGCGGGTGCCGGCGGCGGCGCCGGATCGGGCGCCGGCGCGGGCGCCGTGCACGGCGGCGAGGCGAGCCTCGTGCTGCCCGACCTCGGCGCCGTGACCGTGCTCGGCGGCGTCTCCGGGCGCCTGCTGCTGGGCCTCGGCCTGGTGGTGTGCGTGCTGGGGCTGGCCTTCGGCGTCGCGTCGTACGTGCAGCTCCGGCGCCTGCCGGTGCACGCGGCGATGCGGGAGATCTCCGAGCTCATCTACTCCACCTGCAAGACGTACCTCACGCAGCAGGGCCGGTTCCTCATGCTGCTGTGGGTGTTCATCGCCGCGGTGATCGTCGTGTACTACAAGGCGCTCGTCGGCTTCGAGTGGGGCCGGGTCGCGATGATCATCGCCTTCAGCCTGCTCGGCATGGCGGGGTCCTACGCGGTGGCGTGGTTCGGCATCCGCGTCAACACGTTCGCCAACTCCCGGACGGCGTTCGCGTCGCTGCGGGGCCGGCCGCTGCCGGTGCACCGCATCCCGATGAAGTCGGGCATGTCGATCGGCATGGTGCTCATCAGCCTCGAGCTGTTCATGATGCTCGTGATCCTGCTGTTCCTGCCCGCGGACGTGGCGGGCGCGTGCTTCATCGGGTTCGCGGTCGGCGAGTCGCTGGGCGCCTCGGCGCTGCGCATCGCGGGCGGCATCTTCACCAAGATCGCGGACATCGGCTCCGACCTCATGAAGATCGTCTTCAAGATCAAGGAGGACGACGCTCGCAACCCCGGCGTCATCGCCGACTGCACGGGTGACAACGCGGGCGACTCGGTCGGCCCGAGCGCGGACGGGTTCGAGACCTACGGCGTGACCGGCGTGGCGCTGGTGACGTTCGTGCTGCTGGCGGTCGACGACCCGGCGGTGCAGGCGACGCTGCTGGTGTGGCTGTTCGTCATCCGCGCGGTCATGGTCATCGCGTCCGCCGTGTCCTACCTGGCCAACGACGCCTGGACCCGCCGCCGCTACGCCACGGCCGACCGCATGGACTTCGAGAAGCCGCTGACGTCGCTGGTGTGGCTGACCTCGCTGGTGTCCATCGTCTTCACCTACGTGACGACCTGGGCGGTGCTCGGGCACCTCGAGGGCGCCGGGGACGGGCTGTGGTGGAAGGTCGCGGCGATCATCTCCTGCGGCACGCTGGCCGGCGCGCTCATCCCGGAGCTCGTCAAGGTGTTCACCTCGACCAACAGTCGCCACGTGCGCGAGGTCGTCACGTCCTCGCGCGAGGGCGGTCCGTCGCTCAACATCCTGTCGGGCCTCGTCGCCGGCAACTTCTCGGCCTACTGGCTCGGCATCACGGTGGTCGGCCTCATGGGCGGCGCGTTCCTCATCAGCGAGCAGGGCCTCGGCGACCTCATGGTCGCGCCGGCGGTGTTCGCGTTCGGGCTCGTCGCGTTCGGGTTCCTCGGCATGGGCCCGGTGACCATTGCGGTCGACTCCTACGGCCCGGTCACGGACAACGCCCAGAGCGTCTACGAGCTGTCGCTCGTGGAGGAGCTGCCGGGCGCCGCCGAGCAGATCGACACCGAGCACGGGTTCCTGCCCCAGTGGGAGAACGCCAAGCGGATGCTCGAGGAGAACGACGGCGCCGGCAACACGTTCAAGGCGACGGCGAAGCCCGTCCTCATCGGCACCGCGGTCGTGGGCGCGACCACCATGATCTTCTCGATCATCGTGGCGCTCACGCAGGGCCTCACCACCGGCCTGGAGAACCTGTCGCTGCTGCACCCGCCGTTCCTGCTGGGTCTCATCACCGGCGGCGCCGTGATCTTCTGGTTCACCGGTGCGTCCATCCAGGCGGTCACGACCGGCGCGTACCGCGCGGTGGAGTTCATCAAGGGCAACATCAAGCTCGACGGCAGCACCCGGGCGTCCGAGGAGGACTCCCGGCGGGTCGTGGAGATCTGCACCCAGTACGCCCAGAAGGGCATGCTGACGATGTTCCTCGCGATCTTCTTCGCCACGCTGTCGTTCGCGTTCGTGGAGCCGTTCTTCTTCATCGGCTACCTGGTGTCGATCGCGGTGTTCGGCCTCTACCAGGCGATCTTCATGGCGAACGCCGGCGGCGCGTGGGACAACGCGAAGAAGATCGTCGAGGTCGACCTGCACGCCAAGGGCACCGCGCTGCACGACGCGACGATCGTCGGCGACACGGTGGGCGACCCGTACAAGGACACCTCCTCCGTCGCGCTCAACCCGGTCATCAAGTTCACGACGCTGTTCGGCCTGCTGGCGGTCGAGCTCGCGGTGAGCCTCACGGACGACGGGCGCGGCACCCTGGTGCACGTGCTGGCGGCGGTGTTCTTCGTCGTCTCGGCGTACTTCGTGTACCGGTCGTTCTACGGGATGCGCATCGGGTCGGCGCCGGTCGGGGACGCGGAGCCCGTCGAGCCGGCCGAGCCCGCCGGCGGCGACGCGGGCACGGGCGACCGCGTGGACGACCGTGACGCCACCGCGGACCGGTCGGCCGGCGACGGCCTGCCCCGCCAGGCGGCGACCGAGCGCGACGTCCTGCCCGACGACGTCCCGGCCGGCGCCGACGAGCTGGTCGAGTCCGAGGGGCGGTGACCGGCCGTGCGCGTCGCCGTCAAGCACGACGCGGTCCTCGTCGGGCCTGACGGGCAGGTCGCGGGGCACGACGCCGCGGCCACGCTCGTCCGGCGGCTGCTGCGGGTGTTCCCGGGGTCGGTGCTGGTCGGCCCCGGGCCGCGGCGGTGCGCGGGGTTCGACATGCTGCCGCTGGAGTTCCTCGACGGCGACGGCACCGTGGTCGTGACGATGGACGTGCTGGACTCGGTGCAGGTGTGGCAGACGCTGCGCGCCGGGGGGTGCGAGCGGCCGCAGATCATGAACTTCGTGTGGTGGGACGCCACCCGCTACCCGCACGACGTGGAGCGCGCGGCCCTGGCGCTGTCGTGCGCGCTGTTCCCGACGTTCGCCAACTCCGCCCGCACCGCGTCGGAGATCCGCGAGCTGGTGGCCCGCAGCACCGTGCCGGCGCTGGGGGAGCGGGCGCGCATCGCCTGGGTGAACCTCGGGTTCCGCGTCGACCACATCCGGCCGCGGCGGGAACCGCCGGTCCCGGTCGTGCTGTACCCGGCGATCTACGTCTCCGAGCGCAAGCAGCCGCGGCTGTTCCTCGAGGTCGTCGACCGCGTGCACAAGCGCACGCCGATCCGGGTGGAGGCCCGCCTGCACGAGTCGCACCTCGTCTCCGAGGCCGCGATGCGGATGTCGGAGCGGGACTGGTGCTGGGTGGGCCCGCTGACCGCCAGCCGCGACTCGTACTGGGAGGCGCTCGCGCGCACCACGGCGTTCCTGGCGACCGCGACCGAGGAGTCCTACGGGCTGGAGTACGTGGAGGCGCTCGCGGCCGGTGCCGTCGGGGTGTTCCCCGACCTGCCCTGGGCGCGGGCCCTGCTGCCCGAGGGGTACCCGTTCTGCTACCGGACGCCGGACGAGGCGGTCGACCTGCTGCACCGCGCCGTCACCGACACCGCGCGCTGCCGCAAGGAGCTCGACGCGGTGGCCGGCGGGTCGTTCGTGCAGTGGCTGATGACGCACCACGACGACGACTCGTTCGACCGCGCGGTGACCGAGCGGGTGGAGGAGTGGTTCGGGGCCGCCCGCTGAGCGCTCCCGTCCCGGACGCGGAGGAGGCCCGCACCCCGAGCGGGGGTGCGGGCCTCCGGCACGTCGTGCCCGGTGCGCGGGGGGCTCAGCCCTGCCGCAGCTCCAGGTAGCGCGCGATGAGGGCGCGCGTCGACGGGTCCTGGCCCCCGAGCGCCGCCGCGTCGCCCTCGACCGCCGGGGCGATCTCCAGCGCGAGCTTCTTGCCGAGCTCGACGCCCCACTGGTCGAACGAGTCGATGCCCCACACCACGCCCTGCACGAACGTGATGTGCTCGTACAGCGCGATGAGCTGGCCGAGCACCGACGGCGTGAGCGACGGCGCCAGGATCGACGTGGTCGGGCGGTTGCCGCTGAACACGCGGGCCGGGACGATCGCCTCCGGCGTGCCCTCGGCGCGCACCTCGTCGGCCGTCTTGCCGAACGCCAGCGCCTTGGTCTGCGCGAAGTAGTTCGCCAGGAACAGCGCGTGCACGTCGGTGTCGCCGTCCTTCAGCGGGTGCGCGGGGTTCGCGACCGCGATGAAGTCCGCCGGGATCAGCCGGGTGCCCTGGTGGATGAGCTGGTAGAACGCGTGCTGGCCGTTGGTGCCGGGCTCGCCCCAGAACACCTCGCCGGTCTGCGTCGTGACCGGCGTGCCGTCCCAGCGGACGGACTTGCCGTTCGACTCCATGGTGAGCTGCTGCAGGTACGCCGGGAACCGGTGCAGGTACTGCGCGTACGGCAGGACGGCGTGCGTGTGCGCGTCGAGGAAGTTCACGTACCAGACGTTGAGCAGGCCCATGAGGACCGGCACGTTCTGCTCGAACGGCGTGGTGCGGACGTGCTCGTCGACGGCGTGGAAGCCCTCGAGCAGCTCGCCGAACGCGTCCGGGCCGATCGCGATGGCGAGCGACGTGCCGATGGCCGAGTCGACGGAGTAGCGGCCGCCGACCCAGTCCCAGAACCCGAACGCGTTCTGCGGGTCGATGCCGAACGCCGCGACCTTGTCGAGCGCCGTCGAGACCGCCACGAAGTGCTTGGCGACCGCGCCGGTGCGGGCCTCCTCGGTGTCCTCGATCGCGCCCGCGGCGACCAGGCCGCGCCACAGCCAGTCACGGGCCAGGCGCGCGTTGGTCAGCGTCTCCAGGGTGCCGAACGTCTTGGACGCGACGATGAACAGCGTCGTCGTCGGGTCGAGGTCCTTCGTCTTCTCGGCGATGTCCGTCGGGTCGATGTTCGACACGAACCGGACCTCGAGGCCCTCCTGCACGTACGGCTTGAGCGCCTCGTACGCCATGACGGGGCCGAGGTCCGAGCCGCCGATGCCGATGTTGACGACCGTCGCCACCCGCTCGCCGGTCACGCCCGTCCACTCGCCGGAGCGGACCTTCTCCGCGAACGCGGCGACCTTGGCGAGCACCTCCTGCACGTCCGCGTCGACGTCCTGGCCGTCCACGACCAGCGGCGGCTCGGCGTCCGCGGGGCGGCGCAGGGCCGTGTGCAGCACCGCGCGGTCCTCGGTGACGTTGATGTGCTCGCCGGCGAACATCGCGTCCAGGCGGGCCTTCAGGTCGACCTGGTCGGCCAGCGCCAGCAGCAGGGACAGCGTCTCGTCGGTGACGAGGTTCTTCGACAGGTCGACGGTGAGGTCCGCCACCTGGCGGGTCAGGCGGTCCGCGCGCTCCGGGTCGGCGGCGAACCAGCCGCGCAGGTCCGGGGTCAGCGCGTCACGGTGCGCGGTCAGGGCGGTCCAGGCGCCGGTGGTGGTGGCGTCGACGGGTGCAGTCACGGGGAGTCCCTCTCGGAAGCAGATCCAACGGGGACCACCGTATCCGCGCGGCGACCCCGGGCGAGCGGGACCGTCGGCCCCGCGGGCGGCCGACTCAGCCGCCCAGCGCCTCGCGCACCAGCGGCGCCACGCGCGTGCCGAGCAGCTCGATCGCCCGCAGGCTCTCCCGCTGCGGCACGCCGGACAGGTCCATCTGGAAGATCTGCCGGTCGTGGCCGAGCGCGCCGTGCAGGGCGACGATCCGCTCGGCGACCTCCTCGGGCGCGCCGACGAAGTACGCCCCGCCCTTGGCGGCCTGCGACTCGAACGCGATGCGGTTCGGGATCGCGAAGCCGCGCTCGGACGCGATGCGCCGCATGGAGTCGAGCCAGTACGGGAAGAAGAACTCGCGCGCCGCGCGGCCGTCGTCGGCCACGAACCCCATCCCGGCGACCTCGACGCGTCGCGTGGCCGGGTCGTGGCCGGCCTCCTCGTGGGTGCGCCGGTAGAGCTGCACGAGCCCGGCGAAGTCCGCGGGGCGGCCTCCGATGATCGCGTACGACACCGGCAGGCCGAGCAGGCCCGCGCGCTCGGAGGACGCGGGGTTGCCGCCGGTCGCGATCGCGATGCGCAGGTGCTCGCCGAGGCCCGGCTTGTCGAGCGGGCGCGGCAGCACGTCGACGCCCTGCAGCGGCGGGCGGAACCGGCCGGACCACGTCACCGGGTTGCCGCGGTCGATGCGCAGCAGCAGGCGGATCTTCTCCTCGAACAGCGCGTCGTAGTCGTCGAGCGAGGCACCGAACAGCGGGTACGACTCGATGAACGACCCGCGGCCGGCCAGCAGCTCCACCCGCCCGCCGGACAGCAGGTCCATCGTCGCGAACTGCTGGTACACCCGCACCGGGTCCTCGGTGGACAGCACCGTCACGGCGCTGCCGACGCTGATCCGCTCCGTCTGCGCGAGCGCGGCGGCGATGACGGTGGCGGGGGAGGAGATGGCGTAGTCGGGCCGGTGGTGCTCTCCGACGCCGACGTGGTCGAGCCCGACCTGCTCGGCGAGCCGCACGCGCTCCAGCACGTCGCGCAGCCGCTGGGCGGGGGAGGTCACCGCGCCGGTGACCGGGTCGGGGTGGATGTCGCCGAAGGTGTACAGACCGAGCTCCATGGCAGGTGGAGCGCTCGCGGCGCCGCGGGCATTCCGGGAGGCGGATGTCAGGGCGGTGAACGGCCGGTCACGATGTGGTCACGGTCACAGGAACTGCTTGACGGTAGTTAGTAAGGAAGGTCTACTAACAAACATGTCGGCGACAGAGACGACGCGGACGACGCGTCCCGGGGCACCCGCACCGCGGGGGGTGGGGCGCGCGCTGCGGCCCACCACCAAGGTGCTCCCCGAGCACGCCCGGGCGCACAACCGCGCGCTCGTCCTGCAGCACCTGTTCCACGAGGGGCCCTCCTCGCGCGCCGACCTCGCCCGCAGCACCGGCCTCACCCGGGTCACCGTCTCCGACCTCGTGTCCGTCCTCATCTCCGAGGGCCTCGTGCAGGAGCTCGGACTCCGGCCGGAGGGCCGCGTCGGCAAGCCCGCGACGCTCGTCGGGATGCGCACCGAGGAGTTCCACGTCGTCGCCGTGGACCTGGCGGACGACGCCAGCCTGCGCGGCGCCGTCATGACGCTCACCGGCGCCGTCGTCGCGCGCCGCGCCGTCTCGCTCGACGGGCGCACCGGGGACGCGGCCGTCGCCGTGCTCGAGGACCTGTGCCGCGAGCTGCTCGCCGCAGCCGACCGGCCCGTCGTGGGCGTCGGCATCGGGTCGCCCGGCGTCATCGACCCCACCGGCCTCGTCGTGGCCGCCCCCAACCGCGGCTGGTACGACCTGCCCCTGGCCGCGCTGCTCACCGAGCGCCTCGGCGTGCCGGTGCAGGTCGCCAACGACGCGAACGTCCACGCGCTGGGGGAGTACACCTACGGCGGCGCGACCGGCACCGGCCTCATGGTGGTCACCGTCGGGCAGGGCGTCGGCGCCGGCATCGTCCTGGACGGCGCGCTCGTGCGCGGCCGGGCCGACGCCGCCGGGGAGATCGGGCACGTGACCGTGGTCGACGACCGCGACGTCCGCGCCGGCGACCCGCTGCCGCAGCCCTGCGCGTGCGGGCGCGAGGGCTGCCTGGAGACCCTGCTCTCCCTGCCCGCCCTGCGCCGCGCCACGGCCGGCCGCACCCCCGAGGAGTCCGACGCGGTGCTCGCGTCGGTCGGACGGAAGCTGGGCATCGCCCTGGCTCCCGTCGTCAGCGCGCTCAACCTCGCCGAGGTCCTGCTCTCCGGTCCCCCGGAGCTGCTCGACGGAGCCCTCAGGGTGGAGGCGCTCGCCACCGTCCGGGCCCGGACCATGCCCCTGCTGGGGCAGGACCTCGTGCTGCGGATGGGCTCGCTGGACGAGGACGGGGCGCTCTCCGGCGCCGCGGCGCTCGTGCTGTCCGGTCAGCTCGGGGTCACGTGACGACCCCGAGCCGACCGCTTGCAGTGCCGGTACCACCACCCCGGCGACGCCCGGACGGGCCTCGCCTCGCATCAGGGAGGAACACCAACGTGAAGATCGTACGGATGGCAGCCGTCGGTGTGGCGGCGACGCTCGCGCTCACGGCGTGCTCGTCGGGCGACGACGGCGGCTCGACGTCGTCGGACGGCACCCCCGAGGCCGCGGACATCACCCTCTGGCTCGCCGGCGCGGACACGCCCGACGAGCTGCGCGACTACCTCAAGACGACGTTCGAGGAGGAGAACCCCGGCTCGACGCTCACCATCGAGGAGCAGGAGTGGGGCGACCTCGTCACGAAGCTGACCACCGCGCTGCCGGACGCCGCGAACACCCCCGACGTCGTCGAGATCGGCAACACGCAGTCGCCGACCTTCACCACGATCGGCGCGTTCCGCGACCTGACCCCGCTGTACGACGAGCTCGGCGGTGACGACCTGCTGCCCTCGTTCGTCGAGGTCGGCAAGGCGGACGGCAAGAACTACGCGCTGCCGTACTACTTCGGCTCGCGCTACATGTTCTACCGCAAGGACATCTGGTCGGCCGCGGGCCTCGAGCCGCCGACGACCCTCGCCGAGTTCTCCGAGGACGTCACCCAGCTCCGCACCGACTCGCAGTCCGGGTTCGCCATCGGCGGCCAGGACTGGCGCAACGGCATCTCGTGGGTGTTCGCGAACGGCGGCGAGCTCGCCACCGAGGACGGCGGCGAGTGGACCTCCACGCTGTCCGACCCGAAGACGATCGAGGGCCTCGAGCAGTGGCAGGCCGTGTACGAGGGCTCGTCCAACGTGCCGGCCACCGAGCGCGACGTCGCCTACTGGGACTTCCTCAACGACGGCACCGACGGCGCAGCCCCGGCCGCCGCGACCATCATGGCGCCGGGCTGGGCCCGCTGGTCCATCGGCGACCTGACGACGAACGACGCCGGCGAGGAGGTCCGCGACGGCATGGCGGACACCGACAAGTTCGGCATCTTCGCGCTGCCGGGCGCGGACGGCGGCCTCGCGCCGGTGTTCGCGGGCGGCTCGAACATCGCGATCTCGGCGAAGTCCCAGCACCCGGAGCTCGCCGAGAACCTCATGCGGATCATCTTCTCGCCCGAGTACCAGCAGATGCTCGGCGAGAACGGCCTCGGGCCGGCCAACTCGCAGTACGTCTCCTCGCTCGGCGACGACGAGTTCGCGCAGACGATGATCGACACCGCCGCGGCGTCCAAGCTCACCCCGGCGGCGCCGGGCTGGGCCGCGGTCGAGGCGGCGTTCGTCTACGAGGAGCTGTTCCAGAAGATCGCCGAGGGCGGTGACGTGACCGAGCTCGCCGCGCAGTACGACGAGCAGATCACGCCGATGCTGAACGGCCGGTGACCGACCGCCGGCCG
>JACXUT010000128.1 GCA_014763765.1 Micrococcales bacterium | reverse complement strand
CCCCGACGGGCACCCACCCACCGAGGAGACGACCGACATGACCGCCCGATCCCGCGCCGCCGTGCGCCGCCCCGCCGCCGCCGTGGCCTCCGTGCTCGCCGCGACCCTGCTGCTCGGCGGCTGCGTCGCCGGCGAGGGCGAGGCGCAGGCCGGCTCCGCCCCCGAGGGCGACGACTCCGGCTGGAGCGCCGACACCCTCACGCTGGACTTCGCGACGTACAACCCGCTGAGCCTCGTCATCAAGGACCAGGGCTGGCTGGAGGACACCCTCGGCGACGACGTCACCGTGGAGTGGGTGCAGTCCGCGGGCTCCAACAAGGCCAACGAGGCGCTGCGCGCGGGCGCCGTCGACGTCGGCTCGACCGCGGGGTCCGCCGCGCTGCTGGCCCGGGCGAACGGCTCCCCCATCCGCACGATCGACATCTACTCGCAGCCCGAGTGGGCCGCGCTCGTCGTGCCGGAGGGCTCGGACATCACCGACGTCGCGGACCTCGCGGGCCGCTCGGTCGCCGCCACCAAGGGCACCGACCCGTACTTCTTCCTGCTGCAGGCGCTCGACGCGGCCGGCGTCGACCCGGCGGACGTCGAGGTGCAGAACCTCCAGCACGCCGACGGCAAGGCCGCGCTCGAGAACGGCTCCGTGGACGCCTGGTCGGGCCTGGACCCGCTGATGGCCGCGAGCGAGGCGGAGGCCGGGTCGACGCTGCTGTACCGGAACGTCGACTTCAACACCTACGGGTTCCTCAACGCGACGCAGGAGTTCCTGGACGCCAGCCCGGACCTGGCGCAGGTGGTCGTCGACGCGTACGAGAAGGCCCGCGCGTGGGCGCAGGAGAACCCCGACGAGGTGGCCGCGATCCTCGCGGACGTCGCCGGCATCGACCCGGCGGTGGCCGAGACGGTCATCACCGAGCGCACGACGCTCGACATCGACCCCGTCCCGGGCGACGCGCAGCGTGCGGTGCTCGACGTGGTGGGGCCGATCTTCGTGGAGTCCGGCGACGTGGCCTCGCAGGACCTGGTCGACACCGCGCTCGACGAGCTGTTCGACCCGCAGTTCGCCGAGGCCGCGGACCCGTCCACGATCGCGGACTGACGTCCCGCCGGTGGCCGCGCACCCGCGCGGCCACCGGCCCCACCCTCCCGAGGAGACCCCATGTCCCCCGTGCTCGGCACCGCCACCGTCGCGGGCACCTCCGCCCCGGTGACCGACGACCGCGGCCGCACCCGCCCCGGCTGGAACCCGTTCAGCCCGGGCCTCGCGTCCGGTCCCCGCGCCGCGGGTCCGCTCGGCCGGCGCCCGGTGCGCGTGGCCCTCGGCCTCGTCGTCCCCGCGCTGCTGCTGCTCGCGTGGCAGTGGGTCACGGCGACCGGGCGGGTGGCGCCGTACCAGCTGCCGAGCCCGGCGTCCGTGTGGACCGCGGCCGTGGACCTGACGCAGCGCGGCCTGCTCGGGCCGTACGTGGCGATCTCGACGCAGCGCGTGCTGCTGGGCTTCGTCGCGGGCGCGGCGCTGGGGCTCGCGCTCGGGTCGCTGGTCGGGCTGTCCCGGCTGGCCGGCGCCCTGCTGGAGCCCGTGCTCGCGGCCGTGCGCGCGGTGCCGTCGCTGGCGTGGGTGCCGCTGCTGATCCTGTGGCTCAAGATCGGCGAGGACTCGAAGATCACGCTCATCGCGATCGGCGCGTTCTTCCCCGTGTACACGACCGTGGTCGCCGCGCTCCGGCACGTCGACCCGCACCTGGTGGAGGCCGGGCGCGCCTACGGGCTGCGCGGGCCGCGGCTGCTGGGCGGCGTGCAGCTGCCGGCCGCGCTGCCCGCGGTGGTGGCCGGCCTGCGACTCGGCATGGCGCAGGCGTGGCTGTTCCTCGTGGCCGCGGAGCTCATCGCGTCGTCGATGGGGCTCGGGTTCCTGCTGACGGACTCCGGGCAGAACGGCCGCGTCGACCGGATCCTGCTGGCGATCGTGCTGCTGGCGCTGCTGGGCAAGACGACCGACGCGCTGATCGGCCTGGCCGAGAAGCGCCTGCTGAGGAGGTGGGCGTGACCTTCACGGCCCTGCAGTCCGAGACCCGCACGTACCCCGCGCCGGCCGGCCCCGGAGGCCCGGGCGGCTGGAACGTCGACCCGGAGCTCGACGCGGCCCTGCGCGCCCGCGCGGAGGCCGACCCGGTCGGGTTCTGGGAGGACGCCGCCCGTCGCCTGGAGTGGGCGCAGCCCTGGCACACCGCGCACACGTGGTCCCCCGCCGCGCCCGGCCCGGACGGCGAGCTGACCGTGCCGGAGGCGCGCTGGTTCGTCGGCGGCCGGCTCAACGCCGCGGTGAACTGCGTCGACCGGCACGTCGCCGCCGGCCGGGGCGACAAGGTCGCGATCCACGCCGAGGGCGAGCGCGGCGACCGCCGCTCGTACACCTACGCCGACCTGCAGCGCGAGGTCGCGAAGGCCGCGAACGCGCTCACCGAGCTGGGCGTCGGGCCGGGCGACCGGGTGGTCGTCTACCTGCCGGTCATCGCCGAGACGATCGTCGTGACGCTGGCGATCGCCCGGGTCGGCGCGGTGCACTCGCTGGTGTTCGGCGGGTTCTCCGCGGAGGCGGTGCGGTTCCGGGTGCAGGACACCGGCGCGAAGCTGCTCGTCACCAGCGACGGGCAGTTCCGCCGCGGCCGGGCCGTCGAGGTGAAGTCCGCCGCCGACGCCGCGGTCGAGGGCCTGGACCACGTCGAGCACGTGCTGGTGGTGCGGCGCACCGGGCAGGACGTCGCCTGGACCGCGGGGCGCGACGTCTGGTGGCACGACGTCGTGGACACCGCCTCCGACCGGCACGAGGCGCAGGCGTTCGACGCCGAGCACCCGCTGTTCATCATCTACACCTCGGGCACCACCGGGAAGCCGAAGGGCCTGGTGCACACCACGGGCGGCTACCTCACGCACGCGTCCTGGTCGCACTGGGCGGTGTTCGACGCCAAGCCCGACGACGTCCACTGGTGCACCGCCGACCTCGCGTGGGTGACCGCGCACACCTACGAGATCTACGGACCGCTGAGCAACGGCCTCACGCAGGTGATCTACGAGGGCACGCCGGACACCCCGCACCGCGAGCGCCACCTGGAGGTCATCGAGCGGTACGGCGTCACGGTGTACTACACCGCGCCGACCCTCATCCGGACGTTCATGACGTGGTTCCCCGACGGCCTGCCGGACGGGTACGACCTGTCGAGCATCCGGCTGCTGGGCACGGTCGGCGAGGCGATCAACCCCGAGGCGTGGGTGTGGTTCCGCCGCGAGCTGGGCGGCGACCGGGCGCCGGTGGTCGACACGTGGTGGCAGTCCGAGACCGGCGCGGCGGTGATCGCGCCGCTGCCCGGCGTGACGACGCTCAAGCCCGGCTCGGCCACCCGGCCGCTGCCGGGGCTGTCCGCCCGCGTGGTCGACGAGCACGGCGCCGACGTGCCGCGCGGTGCCGGCGGGTACCTCGTGATCGACCGCCCGTGGCCCGGCATGGCGCGCACCGTGTGGGGCGACCCGCGGCGCTACCTCGACTCGTACTGGCGCCCGTTCGCGGCGCAGGGGTACTTCCTGGCGGGCGACGGCGCGTCCTGGGACGCCGACGGCGACGTGTGGCTGCTCGGCCGGGTGGACGACGTCGTGAACGTCGCCGGCCACCGGCTGTCGACCATCGAGATCGAGTCGGCCCTGGTCGCGCACCCCGCCGTCGGCGAGGCCGGCGTCGCCGGGGTGGCGGACGCGGTGGGCGGGCAGGCCGTCGCGGCGTTCGTCGTGCCGGCCGTGCCGCCGGGGCCGGTCGAGGACGTCGCCGCGTGGCGGGCCGCGGCCGACGCAATGCGCGAGGAGCTGCGGGCGCAGGTCGCCCGCGAGATCGGGCCGGTCGCCAAGCCGCGGCACGTCGTCGTGGTGCCCGAGGTCCCGAAGACCCGGTCGGGCAAGATCCTGCGCCGCCTGCTGGCCGACCTGCACGACGGCCGCCCGCTCGGCGACCGCACGTCCCTGCAGAACCCGTGGGCGGTGGAGCAGGTCGCGGCCCTGCTGCCCCGCGCCGCCCGTCCCCACCCCACCACGGCCGAGGAGGCCCTGCCCGCATGACCACCGAGGAGCACCGCTTCGGCTTCCGCACGCGCGCCCTGCACGCCGGGGCCGTCCCCGACGCCGCCACGGGCGCCCGCGCCGTGCCGATCTACCAGACGACGTCGTTCGTCTTCACCGACACCGCGGACGCGGCCAACCTGTTCGCGCTGCAGAAGTACGGGAACATCTACTCCCGCATCGGCAACCCCACCGTCGCGGCCCTCGAGGAGCGGATCGCGTCGCTCGAGGGCGGCATCGGGGCCGTGGCGACGGCGTCCGGGATGGCCGCGGAGTTCGTCACGTTCGCCGCGCTGGTCGGCGCCGGCGACCACGTCGTGGCGTCCGCGCAGCTCTACGGCGGCACGGTCACGCAGCTCGACGTCACGCTGCGCCGGTTCGGCGTGGACACCACGTTCGTCCCCGGCACCGACCCGGCCGACTTCGCCGCGGCGATCCGCCCGGAGACGAAGGTGCTGTACACCGAGGTCGTCGCGAACCCGTCGGGCGACGTGGCGGACCTGGCCGGGCTCGCAGAGGTCGCCCACGCCGCCGGCGTCCCGCTGGTCGTGGACGCGACGCTGTCGACCCCGTACCTGGTGCGGCCCATCGAGCACGGCGCGGACATCGTCATCCACTCGGCCACCAAGTTCCTCGGCGGGCACGGCACGACGCTCGGCGGCGTGGTCGTCGAGTCCGGCCGGTTCGACTGGGGCAACGGGAAGTTCCCGCAGATGACCGAGCCGGTGCCGTCGTACAACGGCGTGTCCTGGTGGGGGAACTTCGGTGAGTACGGGTTCCTCACCAAGATGCGCTCCGAGCAGCTGCGGGACATCGGCCCGACGCTGTCCGCCCAGTCCGCGTTCCAGCTGCTGCAGGGCGTCGAGACCCTGCCGCAGCGCCTCGACGCGCACCTGGCGAACGCCCGCGCGGTGGCCGGGTGGCTCGACGCGGACCCGCGCGTCGGCGCCGTGCACTGGGCGGGCCTGCCGTCCCACCCGCACCACGAGCGGGCCGCCCGCTACCTGCCGCTCGGCCCGGGGTCGGTGTTCGCGTTCCGGCTCGCCGGCACCCCCGAGCGGTCCGGCCGCGAGGTGGGTCGCCGGTTCATCGAGGCGCTGCAGCTCGCCAGCCACCTCGCGAACGTGGGAGACGCCCGCACGCTCGTCATCCACCCGGCGTCGACGACGCACCAGCAGCTGTCCGCCGAGCAGCTCGCCGCCGCGGGCGTCCCGGAGGACCTGGTGCGGATCAGCGTGGGGCTGGAGGACCCGGAGGACATCCTCTGGGACCTGGACCAGGCCCTGACGGCCGCGACCGCCCCGGATCCCGTCCGCCCGCCCGACGCCGCACGCCCCGCGGGCCCGCCGGCCGCGCTGCCCGTCCCCGCCGTCGGACCCGCCGACGCCTGCACCCTGCCGGAGGCGACCCGATGAGCACCACGACCCGAACCTGGCAGGGACCGTCCGCCCCGGAGCGGCTCGCGCTGCTGCGCCGCACCCGGTCCATCGCGATCGTCGGCGCGTCGAACAACCCGTCCCGGGCGTCGTACTTCGTCACGACGTACCTGCGCTCCAGCGCGCCGTACGACCTGTACCTGGTGAACCCGCGCGAGACCGAGATCCTCGGGCTGCCGGTGTACCCGTCGCTCGACGCGCTGCCGGTGGTGCCGGACCTGGTGGACGTGTTCCGCCGCCACGACGACCTGCCGACCGTGCTCGACGAGACGCTGGCCGTGGGCGCGCGGGCGCTGTGGCTCCAGCTCGGGTCGTGGCACGAGGACGTCGCGCGCCGCGGCGAGGCCGCCGGGCTGACCGTCGTCATGGACCGGTGCGTGAAGATCGAGCACGCCCGGTTCCACGGCGGGCTGCACCTCGCGGGGTTCGACACGGGCGTCATCAGCTCCCGGCGCGCGCTGCCCTGACCGGCGCCGCCGGGCGGTCCGCGCCACGCCGCCCGGCGGCGAGGGTTCCCGTCCGGCGGGAGGTGGGTGAGACTGGGGCATGGACCCGACCTCGGCCGAGCCCACCCCGCCGTCCCCCGAGGCGCCGCCGCACGACTCCGTGCACGACGCCCGGCTCGACCTCCCGCCGCCCGCGCTGCGCCTGCGGCCCCCGACGCACCGCGTCGACCCCCGCGCCCGGCGCTGGTGGGTGCTGCGGGGGCTCGTCACCGGCGGCGGCGCGACGGTCGTCGTCGCGGTGCCGTGGTGGCTGTGGGAGTCCGCCCGGCCGTGGCTCGCGGTCCCCCTGGCGCTCGCCGCGGCCTGGACCCTCGCCCGCGTCCTGGTCGAGCCGCGGTGGCGGTACGCGGTGCACCGCTGGGAGACCACGGACCACGCGGTGTACGGGCTCTCGGGCTGGATCACCCGCGAGTGGCGCGTCGCCCCGCTGTCGCGCGTGCAGACCGTCGACGCCGTCCGCGGGCCGCTCGAGCAGGCGCTGGGACTGGCGACGCTCCGGGTGACCACCGCGTCGAGCAGCGGCGCCCTCACCATCCGGGGGCTCGACGCCGAGCTCGCCGCCGAGGTCGCCGAGCGCCTCACGCAGGTGACCGAGCGGACGCCGGGGGACGCGACGTGAGCGAGCGCGCCGGCGGGCCCGCCACGGCCGAGGCCGCTCCGGACGCCGTCACGGACGCCGTCCGCGAGGCCGACCGGCCCGCCGCCGACGACGGGACGCCGTGGTCGCGGCTGGACGCCCGCATGGTCGCCGTCGACCTCGTGCGCTCGCTGCTCTCCCTGGTCCCGGCCGCCGTGGCCGTGGGCGTCTTCGGCGTCGAGCCCGGCTGGGCGAGCCTGTGGCCGCTGCTGCTCGTCGCCGCGGCCGGTCTGGCGGGCGCCGGGCTCGACCTGCTCCGGTGGGCGTTCACGCGGTACCGCGTCACCGACGACTACCTCGAGCGGCGGACCGGCGTGCTGGTGCGCCGCTACCGGTCCGTCCGGCGCGACCGCATCCGCAGCGTCGACACCACCGCCCGGCTCCGGCACCGCCTGTCCGGGCTGCGCGTCGTGCTGGTCGGCGCCGGTCAGCAGCTCGCCGCCGGCGAGTCGGCGCTCGCCCTGGACGCGGTGTCTCGCCGGGACGCCGACGCGCTGCGCGCCGTGCTGCTCAGCGGGCCCCGCGCCCCCGCCGCCGGCACCGAGCCCCCGCGGGTGCGCGTGCTCGCCCGGTTCCGGCCGTGGTGGGTCGTCTACAACATGGTGGGCGTGTGGGCCTTCCTCATGGCGGGCGGCCTGCTGTGGGGCGGGTACTGGCTGCTGGAGGGCTTCGGGCTCGACCCGGCCGGGTGGGTGCGGGGGCTGCTCGACTGGGAGGCCCTCGGCCGCACGGGCACGGTCGTCGTGGCGCTGCTGCTGCTGTCCGCGATCGGCGCCCTCGGCATGGGCGCGAACTTCCTCGCCACGTCGTGGGGGTTCGAGCTCGCCCGCGTGCCGGGCGAGGACGGGACCCAGCTCCGCACCCGTCAGGGCCTGCTCACCACCCGCGAGGTCAGCCGGGACGACCGGCGGCTGCGCGGCGTCACCGTGTCCGAGCCGGTGCTGTGGCGGTGGGCGGGCATGGCGGACACCCTGGTCATCACCACCGGGCTGTCGCTGTTCTCGCCCTCGCAGCCGGCGTCGATCCTGCCCCGGGGACCCCGCTCCGTGGCGTGGCCGGTGGCGCGCGCCGTGCTCGTCGCGGACCCCGACCCGTTCGCCGCACCGCTGCGCCCGCACCCGGCGGGCGCCCGGCGGCGACGGCTGTGGTGGGCCACGGCGACGACCGGTGCCGTCGTCGGGCTGCTGGCGCTGCTCGCGTCCTCCGGCGTCCTGCCGGCGGCGGCGCCCTGGTGGGGAGCGGCTCTGTGGCCGGTCGCGCTGCTGGCCGCCGAGGTGGCCTACCGGGCGCTCGGGCACACCGTGACCGGGGACCACCTGGTGGTGCGCTCCGGGCTGGCCGCCCGTGCGACCACGGCGCTGCGGCGGGACGCGGTCAGCACCGTCGCGCTGCGCGAGTCGGTGCTCCAGCGCCGGCTCGGGCTGCGGACCGTCGCCGTCATGACCGCGGCCGGCTGGGGGCGGTACGAGGCGCCCGACGTCGACGCGGACGAGGCCCTGCGGTTCGCCGTCGCGGCGGCGCCGGACCTGCTGGAGCCGTTCCTGGTGCGCGACGGCCAGGAGCCCGACGGGACGGCGGGCGGGGCGGAGCGGACCTGACGGGGCGGGCCGGCGCGCGGGATCCGGCGTGCGACCAGGCGCGTGCGGAGCAGGCGCGCGGCGTCGTCGGCGGCGGCCACGGCGTCAGGCGTCCGCGGCGTCAGGCGTCCGCGGCGACGGCCTCCCGCTCCGCGGCCGACGTCAGCCGGCCGGTCGCGAGCGGCAGGATCACCGCGTCCACGAGGCGCGCGGCGAACGCCGCGTCCATCGGCCGGTGCGCGACGACCTTGCGGTAGTGCACCATCGCGAGCGCGACGGCCGTGATCATCTCGACGTCCGCGTCGGGCGACGTCTCGCCGCGCAGCTCGGCGCGCTCCAGGACGTCCCGCATGAGCCGCGCCTGGCTCGCGACGAACTGCTCGTGGAAGACGGCGGCCACCTCGGGCTCCTCGCGGATGGCCGACATGACGCCGTGCATGAGGTCGTCGTTCTTCAGCCGGGAGGCGCGGGTGGCCACGGCCAGCAGGTCGTCGCGCAGCGAGCCGGTGTCCGGGACCTCGTCGATGGTGAGCTGCTTGGCGCAGAGCATGCTGTCGACCGTGAGCTGCACCTTGGACGACCAGCGGCGGTAGACGGTGGCCTTGCCGGCGCCGGCCCGCTCGGCCACGGCGTCCATGGTCATGCCGGCGTACCCGCGCTCGCGCAGCAGCTCGCGCGCGGCGCTGAGGATCGCCTCGTCCTTCGCCTCGTCGCGGGGGCGCCCGGGGCGGGAGGCCGGCGCGGGCGCGGGCAGCGCGACGTCCGCGTCGTCTCCACGCGCTGTCATGCCCGCTCCTCTCCGTCGCGGCCATTGTGCCCGCCGGGCCCCCCGGAGACAAATCGAGACTGATGGGTTTCGGAACTAGGCGGTCTTGGATTACCGTCGTCCCATCCCCACACCGACGTCCTGAGGAAGCACACCTGTGTCCACACCCGACGCCGCCCTGCCGGCACCCGACCCGCGGCGCTGGCTCGTCCTCGCGACCGCCGCGCTCGCCCAGCTCATGGTCGTGCTCGACGCGACCATCGTGAACATCGCCCTGCCCTCGGCCCAGGCCGAGCTCGGCTTCTCCGACAACGACCGCCAGTGGGTCGTCACCGCCTACGCCCTCGCGTTCGGCAGCCTGCTGCTGCTCGGCGGGCGGCTGTCCGACATGTTCGGGCGGCGCCGCATGTTCCTCATCGGGCTCGTCGGGTTCGCGGTCGCGTCCGCGCTCGGCGGGGCCGCCGGGTCGTTCGAGCTGCTCGTCGCCGCCCGCGCGCTCCAGGGCGTGTTCGGCGCGGTGCTCGCGCCCTCCGCCCTGTCCGTGCTGACCACCACGTTCACCGTCCCCCGGGAGCGGGCGCGCGCGTTCGGCGTGTTCGGCGCGATCGCCGGCATGGGCGGCGCCATCGGCCTGCTGCTCGGCGGGTACCTGACCGAGAACCTCGACTGGCGCTGGAACCTCTACGTCAACGTCGTCATCGCCGCCGTCGCCCTGGTCGCCGGCATCGCGCTGCTCCCCCGGGCCGGGGGCACGGCCGGCCACCGCCTCGACCTGCCCGGCGTGCTGCTCGGCTCCGCGGGGCTGTTCGCGCTGGTCCTCGGCTTCTCGCAGGCCGAGCCGCAGGGCTGGGACTCCCCGGCCACGTGGGGCCCCCTGGCCGCGAGCGTCGTCCTGCTCGTCGGGTTCGTGCTGCGGCAGCGGACCGCGTCGCACGCCGTGCTGCCGCTGGACGTGGTGCTGGACCGGGACCGCGGCGCGTCGTTCCTCGCGATCCTCGTGGCGGGCTCCGGGATGTTCGGGGTCTTCCTGTTCCTCACGTACTACCTGCAGTCGACGCTCGGCTACTCCCCGATGCGCACCGGCGTCGCGTTCCTGCCGATGGTCGTGTCGATCATCGTCACCGCGCAGATCCAGTCGAACCTGCTCATCCCCCGCTTCGGCCCGAAGGTGCTGGTCCCGATCGGCATGCTGCTCGCCGCCGGGGCGATGCTGACGCTCACCACGCTGGAGACCGACAGCACCTACGCGCACGTCCTGCCGGGGCTCGTGCTCATGGGCGTCGGGATGGCCTCGATCATGCCCGCGTCGTTCCAGCTCGCGACGCTCGGGGTCGAGCCGCGCCTGGCCGGGGCCGCCTCGGCGCTGGTCTCGACCAGCCAGCAGGTGGGCGGCGCCATCGGCACGGCGCTGCTCAACACGCTGGCCGCCACCGCGGCGACCACCTACGTCGCGGCGCACGCCCCGGCCACGCCGGAGGTGCTCGCCGAGGCGGCGCTGCACAGCTTCGACACCGCGTACACGTGGTCCGCGGGGATCTTCGCGGGCGGCGCCGTCCTCACCGCCGTGCTGTTCCGCCGGCTGGCCGACCGCCGCGCCCGGGCTGCTGCGGCACCCGCCGTCGTGGCGGCCGAGGCGGCGGTGGTCGCGCACTGATCACGGGCCGGCGGCGGTCGGGCGCCGGTCGCCGCCGGCCCGGCCCGCCGCCGGACGCGGCACGAGGGCGGACCCCCGAGGGGTCCGCCCTCGTCGGCGTCCGGGTGGGGTGCGCGCCGGTCCGTTGCGCCCGGCTGAACGGCTGGCTAGCATCCTGAACATGCGTTCAGTCGCCGGCCCGGACGACCTCACCGCGCGCGCCCGCATCCGGGACGCCGCCGTGGCGCGGTTCGGGCGCGACGGGTTCCGGGCCGGCGTCCGCACGGTCGCGGAGGACGCCGGCGTCAGCCCCGCGCTCGTGCTGCACCACTTCGGCAGCAAGCAGCGGCTGCGGGAGGCGTGCGACGAGCACGTCCTCGCGTCGATCGCGTCGCACAAGGCCGAGGCGCTCGGCCCGGGAGGCGCGGGGGCGGTGCTCGCGGCGCTGGCCCGGGTCGAGTCGTTCGCACCGCTCGCGGCGTACGCGGTCCGGAGCCTCCAGGACGGCGGCGGCATGGCGCAGCGCTTCGTCGAGTCGTTCGTGGCCGACGCCCGGCAGTACCTCGCGGACGGGGTCGCGGCCGGCACCATCCGCCCCAGCCGCGACGAGGAGGCGCGGGCGCGCTGGCTCGCGCTCAGCGGCATCGGGGCCCTCCTCGTGCACCTCAGCCTGCACCCGGCCGGCCCCGAGGGGCTGGGCCCGGCGCTGCGCGCGTACGCCGACGCGGCGACCCTGCCCGCGCTCGAGGTCTACACCGAGGGGCTGCTGGCCGACCGCGCCCTGCTCGACGCCTACGTCGGGCACGCCGGCGCGCCGCCGGCGGGCGGCCACGCGCCGCCGCCCGGCGCCTGACCCGTCCGCGCGCCCGGGCGTCCGCGTCGTCCCCGGGGCGCCCACCCCGCACC
>JACXUT010000127.1 GCA_014763765.1 Micrococcales bacterium | reverse complement strand
GCGGGCCCCGACGACGCGGGCGCCGTCGCGCACGTCCCCGCCGGGGACGTGGCCCCCGGCACGACGGTGCGGCTCGCCGCCGTGCCCGGCGGGCCGCTGCCGGTGGTCGCCGGCGAGGAGCTGGCGGCGGCGCTGTCCTTGTCGGTCGGCGACACGACGACGCTCGTCGTGCCGGGCCACCGCGTCGAGGTCGAGGTGGCCGAGGTAGTCGCGGCGGTGCCCGGCTCCGCGGACCCGGTCGCGCTGCTGGCCGACCTCGACGCCTGGTCGGGCGCCCAGCTCTGGACGGGGTCGACGGTCGACGCACCCGGCGAGGTCTGGGCGTGGCCCGCCGACGGCCCGTCGGACACGGCGCTGCCCGCGGCGCTGGAGCGGGCCGGCGTCGCCGCGGAGGTGGTGCGCGCCGAGCCCCGGGCCACGGAGCTGCTCGAGCCGGCGCTCGCGGCGTTCCGGCTCGCCACCTGGGCGACCGTGGCCCTCGCCGCCGGCGGCGTGCTCGCGGCCGCCCGGGCGTCGGCCCGGGCGCGCCGCCCGGAGATCGGCGCGCTGCGCGGCGTCGGCGTGCCGGGCCGTGCGCAGGCCGCGCTGCGGGTCGCCGAGCAGGTGCGGGTGCTGGTGCCCGCCGCGCTCGCCGGGGCGGTCGGTGGCGCGGGGCTCGCCCTGCTCGTCGCGCAGCCTCTGATCGACGCCCTGGACGGCGGCACCCTCCCGCTGCCCGTCGAGCCGGGCCTGGATGCCGTGGCGCTCGCGACCTGGCTCGGCGCGACGGCGCTGGCCGTGGTGCTCGTGGTGGCGACGACCGCCCGCGATACCGCACGGCGTGCGCGCACCGCGTCGCCGCGGGCGGAGGTGGCCTCGTGATCCGGGTGCTGCGCCGCCAGCTCGCGGGTGGCGCGTGGTCGCTGGTCGTGCTCGCGCTGGTGGTCGCCGGGCTCGTCGCGCTGACCGTCGGCTGGCCGCGGGCCCTGGACCGGCTGCTGCGCGACGACCTCGCGGCCCGCGCGCAGGCGCTGCCCACCACGCAGCGCGACCTGGTGCCGACCGTCCCGGGCGAGGCGATGGCCGTGCCCCCGCCCACCGGCGAGGAGGCCCTCGCGGTCCTGGCGGACGTCGAGCAGCAGGTCGCCGCGAAGGTCGCGGACGTGGGCCCGGCCCTGGCCGCGGTGCTGCGGGAGCCGGAGCTCGAGCTCACCCGGTCGCCGTTCGTCGTCGACCTCGGCCCGCACTCGAGCGGGATCTCCGCCATGGACCTCGCGCTCTCGCCGGGGACGCGCGACGACGACCTGCGCCTGGTCGAAGGGAGCTGGCCGGGCCCGCCCGCGGTGCAGCCGTGGGTGGACGCCGTCGGCTCCGACGCGCAGGACTGGGTGGACGCGCCACGCTCGGCGGGCACCGTCCCGCAGCTCGACCTCGACGTGGTGCTCACCCCGGCGACGGCCGAGTGGATGGGGTGGCGGGTCGGCGAGACCCGCACCTCCGTCGACGCGGCCAACGCGCCGTTCCGCGTGCGGCTGACCGGGCTGGTCGAGGCCGTCGACCCGGACGCGGGGACCTGGGACCACCTGCCCGGCGTCCTGGAGCCCGCGGTCGACCGCGACGACGCCCGCGGCTGGACGGTCCACGGCATCGGCTACGTCGACCCGAGCGCCGTCGGCGCCCTGATGTACCCCCGCGGCGTCCGCGTCGACTCCTGGTACCCCGTCGACCCGGCGGCGGTGGCCGAGGTGGACCGGGACGCGCTCGCCGCCGAGCTGGACGGAGTGCGCGCCTCGCAGGAGCTGCGCACCGGGCTGTCGGGGGTGCTGGCCGCGGCCGACGGCCGCGAGCACACGGCCACGACGCTGCTCGGGACGCTGGTCGCCGGCCTGGTCGGGGTCGCCGCGAGCGTGCTGTGGCTGGTCGCGACGCTCGCGGTGGAGCGTCGGCGCGCCGCCCTGGTCCTGCTGCGGGCCCGGGGCGCGTCCTCGCTCCGGCTCGGCGCGCTGGTGGGCGCCCAGGCGCTCGTCGCGGCCCTGCCTGGTGCTGCGGCGGGGCTCGCGCTGGGCCTCCTGGTGCCCGGCAGGACGGACCCGGCGGACCTCGTGCTGCCGGCGCTGCTGACCGGCGCCGCGGTCGCGCTCATGGTCGGGGCCGCGGCCGGGGTGCACGGCGGCCGGCGCGCGCGGGGCCGGCGCTGGGCCTGGGTGGCCGAGCTGCTCGTGCTCGGCGTGACCGGCGTCGCGCTGGGCGTCACGTCCACCTCCGACCCGCTCGTCGCGGTGCTGCCCGTCCTGGTCGGGCTGTCGGCCGCGCTGCTGGTGCGCCGGGCCTACCGGTGGCCGGCCCGTCTCGCGCTCCGCCTCGTCTCCCGCCGCGGTGACCTCGGCGCGTTCCTCGGGGTGGCGCGCGCCGCCCGGGTGCCCGCGGCCGGCCTGGTCCCGGTGCTCGCCCTGACGCTCGGCGTCGCCACCGCGGGACTCGCGACGACCGCCGTCGCGACCATGACGCAGGCCACGGCGGGCAGCGCGGTGCAGTACGTGGGCGCCGACCTGCGGCTCGACGTCGCGTGGTCCGCCGACGGGCTGGGACTGGGCGAGGAGCGCGTCGAGGCGGCCCGCGACGTGCCCGGGGTCGCGGCGCTCGCCACCGTCGCCGAGGTCGGGACCGTGACCGTGCGGCACGACCGCACGCGCACCACCGTGGACCTGGCCGTGGTCGACGCCGACGCCCTCGCCACCGTGCAGGACGGCCTGCCCGGCGACCGGGTCGACCTGACGCCCGGCTCGGACCGGCTGCTGGTCTCCCCCGGTGTCCCGGCCGGCGGCGTGTCGCTCGACGCGCCCGCGGGCCGGCTCGACCTCGCGGCGGTGGCGTCCGAGCAGGTCCCCGGCGTGACCTCCGGCACCGGGTGGGCGGTCGTCGACGCCGGGACCTGGGCGGACGCGGGCGGGACACCGACGGCCGACCGGCTGCTGGTGCGCCTCGAACCCGGGGCCGACGCCGACGAGGTCGCCGCGGCCGTCGGGGAGGCGACCGGCGCCCGGCTCACGGCGACCAGCCGCGCCCAGGCGGTCGCCGAGATCGCCGACGGCGTGCTGGTCACCGGCGTGCGCTCCGCGATGCTGCTGGTCGCGGCCGCGAGCCTGGCGCTGGTCGCGCTCGGCCTCGTCCTGCTGCTCGTGGCGGACGCCCCGGCGCGGGGCCGCACGGCCGCGCTGCTCGCGACGTTGGGAGCCCCGGCCCGCGTGCACCGGCGCCTCGTGGTCGCGGAGGTGCTCGGCCCGGTGGTGGTCGCGGGCATCGCCGGGGTCGTCGCCGGCCTGGTGCTGCCGTCGTCGGTGCTGCGCGTGGCGGACCTGCGGCCGTTCACCGGGGCGGTCGAGCGGCCGCCGGTCGCGCTCGACGCGGGCCTCCTGCTCGCGACCGGCGCGGGCCTGGCGGTCGTGGTGGGGATCGGTGTCGTCGTGGCGGCCGCGACCGCGCGGCGGGTGTCGCCTGTCGGTGTGCTGCGGGAAGGAGCGGGAGGATGACGACCATGACGGCGCCGGAGATCCTGTGCGAGGACGTCGTGCGGATCTTCACGGCCGAGGGCGTCGAGGTGCAGGCGCTCCAGGGCCTCAACCTGTCCGTCGAGCGCGGTGACCTGGTGGCACTGGTCGGCGCGTCCGGCTCGGGCAAGTCCACCCTGCTGACCATCCTGTCCGGGCTGGACCGGCCCACCGCGGGAAGCGCCGCCGTCGCGGGGCACGACCTGGCCGCGATGTCCGCCCGCGAGCGCCAGGTGTACCGCCGCGACACCGTCGGCTTCGTCTGGCAGCAGACCGCGCGCAACCTGCTGCCGTACCTCACGGCCGCGGAGAACGTCGCCCTGCCGATGGAGCTCGCCCGCCGCCGCGGCTCGCGGGCCGGTCGTCACGCGCGGACCGCCGAGCTGCTGGAGGTGCTCGGGGTCGCGCACGTGGCCGACCACCGCCCCGCCGAGCTGTCCGGCGGCGAGCAGCAGCGGGTCGCGATCGCCACGGCCGTCGCCAACGCCCCGCGGGTGCTGCTCGCGGACGAGCCGACCGGTGAGCTCGACGAGGCGACCAGCGCCGACGTCCTCGAGGCGATCCGGCACGTGACCGCCGAGCTCGACATGACCACGCTGATCGTCACGCACGACCCCGCGGTCGCCTCCCACGTGCGCCGCACCGTCCGCATCCGCGACGGCCGCACCGCGACGGAGACGCTGCGCCGGACGGCCGTCGACGAGCACGGCCGCGAGCACCACCTGCACGAGGAGTTCGCCGTGATCGACAAGGTCGGCCGCCTGCAGCTGCCGCGGGAGTTCGTCGAGGCGCTCGACCTGCGTGAGCGGGTGCGCCTGGGCCTGGAGCCCGACCACGTGCGCGTCTCGCCGCACGACCGCCCGGCCCCGCAGGGCGGCCGCGGGCGCGACGAGGAGGACCGGTGAGCGCCCCCGCCCCCACCGCGCGCGTCGCGGCGGACGAGCTGCACGCCTCCGGGCTGGTGCGGACGTACGGCAGCGGCCCGCGCGCCGTCCACGCCCTGCGCGGCGTGGACCTGGTGGCGCGACCCGGCGAGCTCGTCGTGATCCGCGGCCGGTCCGGATCGGGCAAGACGACCCTGCTGCACGCGCTCGGCGGCCTCGAGCGCCTCGACGCCGGCACGGTGCGCCTGGGGACCACCGAGGTCAGCGCCCTGCCGGAGCGCGAGCTGCTGCGCCTGCGCCGGGAGCGCGCGGCGTTCGTGTTCCAGTCGTTCGGGCTGCTGCCCGTGCTCTCGGCGGCCGAGAACGTCGAGGTCCCCCTGCGCCTGGCGGACGTTCCGGGCCCCGAGCGCGCCGAGCGGGTGGCGGCGGCCCTGGACGCCGTCGGCCTGACGGCGCACGCCCGCCAGCGCCCGGACGAGCTGTCCGGCGGTCAGCAGCAGCGCGTCGCGGTGGCCCGGGCCCTCGTCGCCCGGCCGGCCCTGCTGCTCGCCGACGAGCCGACCGCCCAGCTCGACTCGGAGACGGCGCTGACCGTCATGGACGTGCTGCTCGCGCACGTCCGCGAGCGCCGGACCGTCGCCGTGCTCACCACGCACGACCCCCTGATCGCGGAGCGCGCGGACCGCGTCCTGGAGCTGCGCTCCGGCGTGCTGGCGTGAGCCGCTGGATGCGCCGCGTCACGCGTCCCGTGTCCGCAGCGTCAGGTGCGCCGCGACGGTGGTCCACACCGTGAAGACCGCCATGACGCCGATCCCGACGAGCGGCGTGACCGGCCCGACCCCGTCGAGCGTGTACGACGCCTGACCGGCGGTGGTCGGCCAGTACGTCCCCGCGAGCTCGCCGAGCACGCCCGGCAGCCCGGGGGCGAGCGCCGGGACGAGCAGCGCGACGGCGACGACGATCGAGAGGGCGCCCGAGGAGCTGCGCGTGATGGTGCCGAACCCGAGTCCGAGCACCGCGGTCAGCACCAGGTAGGCGACGGCGCAGGCGAGCGCCCGCAGCGACGCGGGGTCGGTGAGGTCGGCGGTCGGCAGGCCGGCGGCGGCGAGCGCGCCCTGGCTCGCGCCGACGCTCGCGGCGACGGTCACGACGGCGGTGGCGAGCGCGACCAGCACGGTGACGGCCGCCTTGGACGCCAGCAGCAGGCCGCGTCGCGGAGCGATCGTGAGGCTGGCGGTGATCTGCCCGGTGGCGTACTCGCTGGTCACGGTCTGGGCGCCGAGGGTGGCGACGAGGACCTGCCCGACGAGGATGCCCTTGAGGCTGACGGCGACGGGGTCGAAGTCGGCGGGCAGGTCGGCCTGCCAGTCCGCGAGCAGCCCGCTGATGCCCAGGAGGCTGACGACCATCGTGGTCACGACGGTGGCGGCGGCGAGCACCCAGGTGCTGCGGACGGTGCGGGTCTTGATCCACTCGGAGGCGAGCAGGTTCATGTCAGGCGGCCTCGTTCCCGGGGGGCGGTCATGGTGAGGAAGACGTCCTCGAGGGAGTCGCGGACGTCGGTGAGCTCGGACAGCCCGATGCCCGCGGCGGCGGCGACCTGGCCGACGCGGTCGGTGGTCACCCCGGGGACGTCCAGGCGGTCCGGGACGTCGGGGTTGGCGGCGGCGTCCAGCCCGGCGCGCGCGAGCGCCGCCCGCAGCGCGTCCCGCTGCGGGGTGCGGACGCGGACGCGCTCGGTGGTGTGGTCGGCGATGAACGCCGCGAGCGGCTGGTCCGCGAGCAGGCGCCCGTGGTGGATCACGACGAGGTGGTCCGCGGTCAGCTCCATCTCCCCCATGAGGTGGCTGGAGAACAGGACGGTGCGCCCCTCCGCGGCGAGGTCGCGCATGAGCGAGCGGGCCCAGCGGATGCCCTCGGGGTCGAGGCCGTTGAGCGGCTCGTCGAAGATGACGACGCCGGGGTCGCCGATCAGGGCGGCCGCGATGCCGAGGCGCTGCTTCATCCCGAGGGAGAAGCCGCCGGCGGCACGGTGCGCGGCCCCGGTGAGCCCGACGAGCTCGAGGGTCTCGGCCACGCGTCGGCGGGGCACGTCGCCGGCGCGGGCGACGGAGGCGAGGTGGTCGGCGGCCGTGCGGCGCGGGTGGACGGCGCGGGCGTCGAGCATGGCGCCGACCACGCGCATCGGGTGGGGCGTCTCCGCCAGCCGGAGCCCGCCGACGGTCGCCGCGCCGCTGGTCGGGCGGTCCAGGCCCAGGAACATGCGGAGCGTCGTGGACTTGCCGGCGCCGTTGGGCCCGAGGAACCCGGTCACGACGCCGGGCCTGACCTCGAAGGACAGCCCGTCGACGGCGGTGACGGGCCCGTAGCGCTTGACGAGCGCATGGGCCTGGAGCAGGGGCGGGGTCGCGGCTGGCATGTCGCCACACTACACCGTGTGGTGTAGCAACTACACGATGCGGTGTAGCATCGCGGGGCAGAGGACGAGGAGGAACGGTGACGGAGCTGCAGGAGCGCAAGCCGCTGCGCGAGGGGCAGGCGCACAAGCGGGCAGCGATCCTCACCGCCGCCCGGACGCTGTTCGTCGAGTCCGGCGTCGAGCGCACGAGCATGGACGCCGTCGCCGCGCGCGCCGGGGTCTCCAAGCGGACGGTCTACGACTACTACGGCGACAAGCACCGGCTGCTGCTCGGCGTCATCGAGGACGCCGGCGAGTCCGCGCTCACGACGCTGCGCGAGCTCGTGGGCCGACACCTCGCCGACGACGCCGTCACGACGCCCGCCGACCTGGGCGCGGCGACGGAGGCGTTCGCGGTCGCGCTCGGGCGCGTGCTGCTGCGGGCCACCGACTACCTCGCGGCCGCGCGGCTCATCGCCGAGAACGAGCCGCTGCTGCCCGAGCTCGTGGACCACCCGCTCGAGCAGGCGCACGACCAGGTGCTCGCCGAGGCGCTCGGGCGGCTCGCGGGCCGCGGCCTGCTCGACGCGGACGACCCCCTGCTCGCCGCGGCCCACTTCCAGGCGCTGACGATCCTGCGGGTGCTGAACGAGCCCCCGCGCCGGCGCGCGGACGCCGCCCACGTGGAGCGGATCATGACGGACGGGGCGCGCGCGTTCCTGCGGGCGTACGCGGCGCGGGGCGGCTCCTCCCGCTGACCGGCGGGCCGGGCGGTCGTCCGCGGCGCCCCACCCGCGGCGACCGCCCGGCCGGCGACGTCAGGCGCGCGCGAGACCCGCGAGCGACTCCAGCAGCCCCCGGCCGCCCGGCTCCCAGCCGTACCGCCCCCGCGTGAGAGCTGCCGAGGCCGGCTGGTCGATGCCGGCGAGCGACCCGAGGAACCCGAGCTGCTCCGGCTCGACGGGCCGCACCGGGACGTCGAGCGCACGGCCGATCGCGGTGGCGGTGTCGAGCAGGGTGACGCCCTCCTCCCCCACGGCGTGCAGCACGCTGCCGCCGGGCGCGCGCTCCAGGGCGACCACGAAGGCCGCCGCCGCGTCGTCCACGTGCACGGCGGGCCAGCGCGCGGAGCCGTCACCGACGTAGCCGGACACACCGGACCGCCGGGCCATCGCGGCAAGACCGGCGGCGAACCCGCCGTTCCCGTGGTCGTCGTGGACGGTGCGCGGCAGCCCGACCAGCGAGCTGCGCACACCCTGGTCGGCGAGCGCCAGCAGCGCGCGGCCGGTCTCGGCGCGGGCCCCGAGCGAGCCGCCGACGGCCGGGAGGTCCTCCTCGGTGGCGACCCTGCCGGGGATGACGGGTGTGCCCGACGCGCAGACGAACGGGCGCCCGGTGCCGACCAGCGCCGAGGACATGGCCTCGACGGCGGCCCGGTCGGTGGCCGCGGCGCCGTCGAAGTCCGTGAAGTCGTGGACGAAGGCGAGGTGCACCACGCCGTCCGACCCGGCCGCGGCACCCCGCAGGGCGTCGAGGTCGGCGAGGTCGGCGCGCAGCACGTCGACACCGCGCCCCTCGAGCGCGGCGGCCGAGGCGTCGGAGCGGGCGAGGCCGAGCACGTCGTGGCCGGCGGCCTGGAGCAGCGGGACGACGGCAGAGCCGATGTGGCCCGAGCCGCCGGTGACGAAGATCTTCATGGGGTCCTCCTGAGCGGGAGCCGCCGAGTGATGTCAGCGACTGCCGTCACCGTACTCCCCGATGTCAGCGACTGTCATCACGTATGCTGCACCGGTGGGACGCTGGGAGCCGGACGCGCGCGGGAGGCTGTTGCGCGCCGCCCTGGATCTGTTCGACACCCAGGGCTACGAGCAGACGACGACCGCCCAGATCGCGGAGGCCGCCGGGCTCACCGAGCGGACGTTCTTCCGGCACTTCACCGACAAGCGCGAGGTGCTGTTCGCCGGCGGCCCGGCGTACGAGGAGCTGCTCACGGCCGCCGTCGCCGGGGCGCCACCCGGCGCGACGCCGTGGGACGCCGCCACCGCGGCCGCCCACGCCGCTGCCGCCCGGATCCAGGAGCACCCCGACGGCGTCGTCCGGCGGCAGCGCGTGATCGCGTCCCACCCGGAGCTCCAGGAGCGGGACCTCGCCAAGAACGCCGGGCTCGCCGCCGCGGTCGTCCGGGCGCTCCGCGAGCGCGGGACGCCCGACGCGACCGCCGAGCTCGCCGCCGCGCTGGCGCTCACCGGGCTCACGGTCGCGCTGCGCGAGTGGGCGCAGGCCGGGGCCCGGGGCACGCTCACGAGCGTGCTGACGCGGACGCTGGCGGGCGCCGAGGCGATCTCCCGGCCCGCCTGACCGCCGGCCGCGCACCTCCCCTCAGGCGCCGGCCGCGCGCAACCCGCCCAGCGGGCGGTCGGTCGCCGGCTCCGCGGGACCCGACGCGCTGCGCGGCGGCGCGCCGAGCCGGGACGCCATGTGCCCGCCCAGGTAGCCGGAGGCACCCAGCACCCCGCCCGCCCCGAGCGCGACCGCGACGCCCAGCCCGCGGCGCCCGCGGCGGCGCAGCAGCCACGACGCCCCGTACAGGCCGAGCGCGACGTTGTTGAGCGCGGCGTGGACGGTCCCCACCCGCAGCGTGCGCCGGTCCGAGACCGCCCAGTCCGCGAGCCCGGTGACCGTCGCGGGCACGGCGGACAGGACCCCGAGCCCGAGCAGCCGGTCCGCGGCGCGCGCCGACCCCTCCCCACCGGCCACGTCGAGCACGGTCGCGCTCACCCAGAACCCGATCGGCGCGTCCGTCGCGATCGGGTGGGCCGCGTGGCCGAGGGGCTTGCCGTGCAGCAGCCGCGCGACCCCCGGGGCGGCGCGCAGCGCGGACTGCACGGCCGGGCGCACCCGGTCGACCGCGGCGTCCAGGCCGGCGGCACGCTCGAGGCGGCGCACCGCGCGCAGGGCGGGGCTCTCGTCGGAGGACATCGGGGCTCCCGGGTGGTCGGCGGCAGGGTCGTCGCCGTCGAGCATCGCCCGCCGCGGCCACCCCCGCACGGCGAGCGGCGCCCGGCCGGGCCGGGATGCGCCCGGCGGGGTGCCGGGTGATGCTGGCCGGGCTGAACCAGCGTCGAGACCAGGCGCGCCGCCACTGCACGCGGCCCCGACGACGCCGGCCCGGTGTCGAGCCGGGCCGCGCGAAGGAGTCCGCCATGACCGCACCCACCCCTGCCGGCACCGCGGTGACGTCCGAGCGCCAGCCGCACCAGTGGCTCGCCCTGGTGATCGGGATCGTCTACCTGGTCGTGGGCCTCGCCGGGTTCCTCGTCACCGGGTTCGACGGCTTCACCGAGCACGACCACTCGCAGACGCTCGTCGGGTTCGCGATCAACCCGCTGCACAACGTCGTGCACATCGTCATCGGCCTGGCCGGCATCGCCCTGTGGTCCACCGTGTCCCGCGCCCGGACGTACGGCTGGCTGCTGTTCGTCGGCTACGGCGCGACGTTCGTCTACGGGCTGGTCGTGGCGAACAACCCCGACGCCAACATCCTCAACATCAACGGCGCCGACAACGGGCTGCACGTCGTCTCGGCGCTCGCCGGCCTGGCGATCGCCCTGTGGCCGCGCCGCGACCGCACCGCCCGGTCGGCCCGCGCCTGACCGCGGACCGCACGACCCCCGGGGCCGGCCGGCACCGGACCACGGGGACCGCGCCGGTGGCTGACGCCGCCGGCGCGGTCCTCGCCGTCGCGGTCCGGGCCGTGGGTGTGCTGCGCCGGTCGCCCCGCCCCCTGCACCCGCGGGGCGTGGTGCGCCGCGGCGTCCTGCTGCTCGACGACGCGGGCGCGCCGGGCGCCCGGGAGCTCGGCGCGCCGGCCGTCGTCCCGGCGCTCGTGCGGGTGTCCCGCTCGGCAGGCCTGCCGGCGCCGCTGCCCGACGTCGGGGGACTCGCGGTGCGGTGGTGGCGGGACGGCCGCGAGCAGGACCTGCTGCTGTCCTCGACGGGCCTGGGGCGCCTCGGCCGGTTCGCGCTGGTGCCGCGCCTGCGCCCGTCCCGCGGTCCGTTCTCGACGATCATGCCGTTCGTCGACGAGGGCGGGCGCGCCGTGGTGCTCGCCGCGGTCGCGGCGCCGGGCGCGCCGCGCGACGGGGTCGACCTGCTGCTGCTGTCCGCGCGGCCCGGCGGGGCCTGGCGACGGTGCGGGCGGCTGACCTGCCCGGCGGCGGCGGACGACGGCGACGACGACGCGCTGCGCTTCGACCCGGTGCGCCACGCGCCGATGACGGTGCCGGGCTGGGCCGCCCGGGTGCGCCGGCGGTCGTACCGGGTCGCGCGGGAGCGGGGCACCGCCGCCCCGCCGCCTCAGCGCGCGGCGTCCCCCGCGCCGTAGCGGAGGCCGTCGACCACGAGGTCCAGCAGGCCCCGCACGCGGTCGGCCCACCGGTCGGAGTCGGGGACGTTCCACACGCAGCCCATGGCGAGCATCACCTGCTCGCCGTCGACGTCCCCGCGGACGGAGCCGTCCGCCCGTCCCGCGTCGAGCAGCACGTCGATGGCCGCGATGATGCGGGTCCTGGTCTCGGCGAACAGCGACGAGTCCGACCCGACGGCGGTGCGCAGCGCGGCGCCCATCCCCCGCTTGGTCGCGGCGTAGCGCACGAACCGCGCCATCCACTCCCGCAGGGCGTCGGCGGCGGGGCGGACCTGCCCGAGCAGCGCGGGTGCGGCGTCGCACAGCGCCGTGACCTCCTGGCGGTACGCGGCCTCGACCAGCGCGCCGCGCTCCGGGAAGTGGCGGTACAGGGTGCCGATCCCAACGCCCGCGCGCTGGGCGATCGCCTCGAGCGGCGT
>JACXUT010000357.1 GCA_014763765.1 Micrococcales bacterium | reverse complement strand
CGTCGCACCGGGGCGGACGGGGCCGGGACCGCCGTGGCCCCGGACGCGCTGCCGCGCTGAACCCGCCCCGCGGCGGGGAGCCCGTCGGTACCGTGGCGCGCATGCGACGGACGACCGGCGAGGTGCTGCTGGGGCTGGTCGCCGCAGCGTTCGCGGCGACCGGGCTGGCCTCCGCGCTGAACGGCCTCACCCGGCACGACGCGCAGCCCCTGGTCACGCTGACCGACGCCGCGTACCCGCCGCTGCCGGACACCCACGTCGAGCGGCTCGCCGGTCCGCTCGCCCGGGTCTGGGTGGCGGACCTCTCGCGACCCGAGGCGGCGCTCGCCCGGGTCGGCCTGTGGGGCCCGCTGCTGCTGACCGCGCTGCTCGTCGGCCTGCTCGCGCTGCACGTCGGGCGCACCGACCGGCGGGGATCCTGGCGCCTCGTCGTGCCCGGGCCGTACCTGACCGCGGCCGCCGTCACGAGCGTCGTCCTCGCGGTCGCGCAGCCGCTGCTGCAGCGGTCCGGCGCCGAGGTCGCGCTCGCGAGCATCGGGTCGCCGCCCGGGTACGTGCCGCACACCTCCGTGCCCTGGGGGTGGCCGGCGCTGGCCGCGGCGCTGCTGCTGGGGACGCAGGTCGCGCGGCGGCGGATCCGTCGGCCCGCCGCGTCACCGCGCGTCTGACCGCGCCGGACCGGCCGCCGCGTCGCCCGCCGCCCGGCGTGGCGTGAACGTCTCCCACACCGGCCCGAACACAAACCACGCCACGAGCACCAGGGTCGCCCGGCCGCCCCAGCCCAGCAGCACCTCCCGCTGCTCCGCCGCCGCCTCGCCCGGCCCCTGCGCGACGAGCAGCAGCACGCCGAGCACCGCGCAGGCCACCGCCCAGGCGAGCAGCACCCGCAGCCACAGCGCCCACTCGTACCGCACGCGCGCCGGCCCGTGCCGTGGAGGCCGCACGGGCTCCGGCCCGCCGAAGAACCGGTGCGCGACCCAGGCGTCGACGGCGTGCACGGTCCGCTTGCCGAACGCCACGGTGAACCCGAGGTAGAGCGCCGCGAGGCCGTGGGTCCAGGTCGCCTCCGAGCCCCGCAGCAGGTCCCCGACGGTGGCGACCAGCAGCACCACCTCGAGCAGCGGCTCGCACAGCAGCAGCACCGTCGACAGGCGCCGCCGGCGCAGCACGTACCGGGCGACGACCGCGGCGCCGAGGAACACCCAGAACGCCACCTCGCAGGCGACGACGAGCACGGCGACCGGGTTCTCGCGGAGGGTGTCGATCACGTCCATGCCGGCAGCGTCGCGCCGGCGCCGGGCGGGGGCGTCGGCCGACCGCACGATCCTGCGGGGCGGCGTCGTCCCTTCGGAGGACCCGGCCGCGCCGGGGCCGTGCTGGGATGGACGCCATGCCGTCCCTGCCCCGCCTCGACGACCGCGGCGTCGCGCTGCTGTACCTGGCCGCCGGGCTGCTGCTGCACGGGGCGGGGATCTCGGTGACGGGG
>JACXUT010000356.1 GCA_014763765.1 Micrococcales bacterium | reverse complement strand
GGGGGCCGGCGGGCGCGTCGTGGGCCTGCGGGACGTCGGAGGCGTACGGGGTCACCCGACGCAGGATGCCGGTCGCCCCCGTGCACGTCGAGGGGCGACCGGCATCCTGTGGACGGGCGTCAGCCCCGCGAGTCCTGCGCGGCCCGCTGCACCTGCTCCAGCCACGAGCGGCGGGCGTCGAGGGCGGCCTGCGCCTCGGCGACCTTGCGGCTGTCGCCACCCGCCTGCGCCTTCGCGAGGTCGGCCTCGAGCTGCGCGATCGCGTTCTCGAGCTGGGCGGCGGCACCCTCGGCGCGCGCACGCGTCTCCGGGTTGGTCCGGCGCCACTCCGCCTGGTCGGCGTCCCTGACCCGCGCCTCGACGGCACGCAGCCGGGCCTCGACGCGCTGGATGTCGGCGCGCGGGACCTTGCCGGCCGCCTCCCACCGGTCCTGGATCGAGCGCAGCGCGGCCTTCGCCTGGCCGAGGCCCTTCGCCGGGTCGATGGTCTCGGCCTCGACGAGCAGCGCCTCCTTGACCTCGAGGTTCGCGCGGAACTCCCGGTCCGTGGCGGCGTTCACCTCGTCGCGGGCGTGGAAGAACGCGTCCTGGGCCGCGCGGAACCGTGCCCACAGGGCGTCGTCGTCGGCACGGCTCGCCCGGCCGGACGCCTTCCAGCGCGCCATGAGGTCGCGGTACGCACCCGCGGTGGCGCCCCAGTCGGTGCTCGACGCGAGGCGCTCGGCCTCGCGCACGATCTCCTCCTTGGCGGCCTTCGCGCCGGCGTTCCGGGACTCCAGCTCGGCGAAGTAGTGCCGCCGCTCCCGGTCGAACGTCGTGCGCGCGTGGCTGAACCGCTTCCAGAGCGCCTCCTCGGACGTGCGGTCGATGCGCGGGCCGGAGCGCTGCGCGTCCTTCCACTCGTCCAGCAGGCCGCGGAGCTGCTCGCCGGCCGGGCGCCACTGCATCCGCGCGGGGTCGGTGGTGGCGATCTTCTCGGCCCGCTCGACGATCGCGGTCCGGGCGTCGAGCGCCGCCTGGCGGGCGGCGGCGCGCTCGGCCTCGACGGCGGCGCGGCGCTCGGCGGCGGCGGCACGCAAGCCGTCGAGCCGGGCGCGCAGGCCGTCGAGGTCGCCGACGGCGGCAGGCTCGGCGGTCTCCTCGGTGAGCTTCGCCAGCGTCTGGTCGATCTCCTTGACCGCGAGGTCCGTGGCCGTCAGACGCGCCTCGAACAGCGCGACCTTGGCCTGCAGGTCGAGGAACCGGCGCACGTACAGCGCGAGCGCCTCGTCCGCGGACGCGCCGGGGAACTGACCCACGGCGCGCTCGCCGTCGCCCTCGCGCACGTACACGGTGCCGTCGTCGTCCACGCGCCCGAACTGCGTCGCGGCGGCGGCCTCGGCCGAGTCGTCCGGGACCGGCACCGGCACCACGGGCGCCGCGGCCGGAGCCGGGGTGGCACCCGCAGCCGGGCGCGGGCGCGGCTTGAAGGCGCTCGGGAGCGGCGGCCGCGCCC
>JACXUT010000126.1 GCA_014763765.1 Micrococcales bacterium | reverse complement strand
TACAGCACCTGCCCGCTGGCTCCGGACGCCGCGTCGCCGAACCGCTGCTCCAGCACGTCCTGCCCCTGCTGGTCCTCGTGCTCTGGGTCGTCGTCGCGCTCGGCGTGGTCGCAGGGTCGCGCGCGGTGGGGTCGGCGTACCAGGACGACTACACGATCCCCGGCACGGAGTCCCAGCAGGGGCAGGACGTGCTGGAGCAGCGGTTCGGCGACGCGGCGTCCGGAGCCAGCGGGCAGGTGCTGTACCGCGTCGCGGACGGGCAGGACGTGGCGGCGGCGCCGGCGGCGGACGTCGTGGCGGCGAGCCTCGACGCGATCGGGGCGGTGCCGGGCGTCGCGAGCGTGACCGCCGCGGAGGACCTGCGGGTCGACGAGGAGGGCGACGCGGCCCTCGCGACGATCCAGTTCGAGGACGCGGAGCCGGACGACGCGGTGCTCGAGGCGGCGCAGGACGCCGCGACGGTCGACGAGGACGGCGTGACCTCGACGGTGGGGGGCTCGGCGTTCGGCAACGGCGTGGCGGAGCTCGACCACACCGCGGAGGTCATCGGCGTGGGGGTCGCGCTGGTGGTGCTGGTGCTGACGTTCGGCTCGCTGCTGGCCGCGGGCATGCCGATCCTCACCGCCGGCGTGGGCGTGCTGCTGACGACGGGGGTGCTGGGGCTGGTCTCGCAGGTCGCGGCCGTGTCGACGACGTCCCCGAGCTTCGCGTCGATGCTGGGGCTCGCCGTCGGGATCGACTACGCGCTGTTCATCCTGTCGCGGCACCGGCACCAGCTCGCCGAGGGCGTGCCGCCGCGGGAGTCGATGGCGCGGGCGCTGGGGACGTCGGGCAGCGCCGTGGTGTTCGCGGGGCTGACGGTCGTCATCTCGCTGGCCGGGCTCGCGGTGGTGGGGATCCCGCTGCTGACGGGCATGGGCATGGCCGGGGCGTTCGCGGTGGCGACCGCGGTGCTCGTGGCGCTGACGCTGGTGCCGGCGCTGGCCCTCCTGGCCGGCGACCGCCTGCGTCCCCGCCCGCGGCGTGGCGCGGGCCGCCGCGGTGCCGCGGCCGGCCGGCCCTCGCTGTCGCAGCGCTGGGTCCGCCTCGTCACCCGGGTGCCGGCGCTCACGATCGGCGTGGTCGTGGCGGTGCTGGCCGTGCTCGCGCTGCCCGCGTTCCGCATCTCCCTGGCCCTGCCGGACCCGAGCACGCAGGAGGTCGGCACGCCGGAGCGCGACCACTTCGACGCGGTGAGCGAGACCTTCGGGCCGGGGTGGAACGCGCCCCTGCTGATCACGGCGGACGTCCTCGCGAGCACCGACCCGGTCGCGACGGTCGACGAGCTGGCGGACGCCGTCGCGGCCGTCCCGGGCGTCGTCGCCGTGGACACCGCGACCCCGAACCCGGGCGGCGACACCGCGCTGCTGCGCATCGTCCCGGAGGGCGCGCAGTCCGACCCCGCCACGGTGGACCTGGTGCACGAGCTGCGGGAGCGGGCGCCGGCGATCGAGGACGCGACCGGCGTCTCCGACCTGCGGGTCACCGGGACCACCGCGGTCAACATCGACATCTCCGAGCAGCTCGCCGACGCGCTGCTGCCGTTCGGGCTGACGGTGGTGGGCCTGTCGTTCGTGCTCCTGCTGCTGGTGTTCCGGTCGGTCGCGGTGCCGCTCAAGGCCACCGTCGGGTACGTGCTGTCCGTGGGCGCGTCGTTCGGCGCGATCGTCGCGGTGTTCCAGTGGGGCTGGTTCCCGGTGCTGCTGTTCGGGCAGAGCCCGGGGCCGGTCGTCAGCTTCCTGCCGATCATCGTCATGGGCGTGCTGTTCGGGCTCGCGATGGACTACGAGATGTTCCTGGTCAGCCGGATGCGGGAGCAGTACGCGCACGGGCAGCCGGCCCGCGAGGCGGTGCTGGACGGGTTCCGGCACTCGGCGCCGGTCGTCGCGGCGGCGGCGGTCATCATGGTCGCGGTGTTCTCCGCGTTCGTGCCCTCGGGCGCGGCCACGCTGAAGCCGATCGCCCTCGGCCTCGCCGTGGGTGTGCTGGTCGACGCGTTCCTGGTCCGGATGACGCTCGTGCCGGCGGTGCTCGTGCTGCTGGGCGACCGGGCGTGGTGGCTGCCGCGCCGGCTGGCCCGCGTCCTGCCCGTCGTCGACGTGGAGGGCCAGGCGGTGGAGCGGCACGTGGCCGCCGGCAGCCGATCGGGCCGCGCCGGACCGCCGCTGCTGGTGGCCCGCGGGCTGGTGGTGCGGGAGGGGGACGCCCCGCTGGACGTGTGGGCGGACGCCGGCGACGTCGTCGCGCTCCGTGTGGCGGACCTGGCGGCCGCCCGCGCGGTGTCCCTGGCCCTGACGGCGCGGGCCCGGACCGTCTCCGGCGAGCTGGCCGTGGCGGGCCGCATCCTCCCCGAGCAGGCCGAGGAGGCGCGGTGCCTGGTCGCCGCCCCCACGGCCGCGGACGTCCCCGGCGGCACGACCGCCGAGGAGTACGCGCGCAGGACCCTCGCCCTGAGCCCCGGGTCCCGCCGCGTCCGCCGTGCCCGGGTCGACCGGGTGCGTGCCGTGCTCGGCGACCTCGGCACACCGACCGACGCCCTGGACCCCGCCGCCCGGCTGCGGCTGGCCGCCACCGTGGCGCTCGCGGGCGGCGCCCGCCTGCTGGTGCTCACCGACGCGCCCGCCGGGCTCGCCGCGACGCTCCTGCGCCACGGCGCCACCGTCGTCCGCCTCGACCTCGCCGCCGCCCCCGTCACCCAGGAGCTGGAGACCGTCCGATGACCCGCACCACCCGCACGCGGGCGGTGGCGCTCGCCGCGCTCGCCGCCGTGCTGCTGCCCGTCCTGGCGACGGCCGTCCTGATCTGGAGCTTCGCCGACCGCGCGGACGCCGTGGACCGGATCCCCGCCGCGATCGTGAACGAGGACGAGATCGTCCGCGGCGACACCCCCATGGCGGCGGGCCGGGCGCTGTCGTCCGCGCTCATCCACCCGGAGGACGGCACGACCTCCCTCGACTGGCGCCTGACCTCCGCCGAGGACGCGGAGCAGGGCCTCGCCGACGGCACCTACGACGCCGTGCTCACCATCCCGGAGAGCTTCTCGGCCGACGTGCTGTCGTCCGGCGGCGACGACCCCCGGACGGCGCAGCTCGTGCTCGAGACCGACCCCGCGTCCTCCACGGTCGGCGCGGTCGCGAGCCGTGCCGTCGCCGACGGTGCGGCGCAGAGCCTGGGCGACCAGGTGACCGAGGCGTACCTCACGCAGGTCTACGCGGGGATGGACGACCTGTCCGGCGCGCTGACCGAGGCGACGGCGGGCGCGTCCGACCTGACGGACGGCCTCGACGCGCTGAGCAGCGGGGCCGCCTCGGTCGCGCAGGGCGCGTCGTCCCTCGCGGAGGGTGCCGGCGCGCTCGGCACCGGCACCGCCTCGGTGAGCGCGGGGGCGGCGTCGCTCGCCGGCGGCGCGCAGGACCTGTCCGGGGGAGCCGCGTCCCTGGCCGCCGGCACCGGGGACCTCGCGGCGGCCGCGGCCTCGGTCGACTCCGCCGCCGGGTCGCTCGCGACGGGCAGCCAGAGCCTGGCGTCGTCGCTCGCGGCGCTGTCGGAGGCGTGCCCGCCCGTGCCCGGGTCGGAGCCGTTCTGCGCCCAGCTCGACGCGACGGCCCGGGCCGCGGCCACGGTCGCCTCCGGGGGCGCGGACCTCGCGGCGGGCACCGCGGGGCTGTCCGCGGGTGCGGCGGGCGTCGACGACGCGGCCGGCCAGGTGGCGTCCGGGGCGGCCGGCCTGGCGTCCGGGGCGGCGGACCTCGCCACGGGTGCGTCCGAGGCGGCCGGCGGCGCGGCGCAGCTCCGGTCCGGCGCCGCGGACCTGGCCGCCGGCGCGGACGACGTCGCCGCGGGGGCCGCCACGGCGGCGGACTCCTCGCGAGCGCTCGCGGACGGCCTCGGTGCGGGCGCGGCGCAGGTGCCCGCCGTCGGCGGTGAGGACGCCGAGCGGCTCGCCGAGGTCGTGACCGAGCCCGTGGCGGTGAGCGAGATCGCCGGGTCCGAGGCGGACGGGTGGCTCGCCGCGACGGTCACCGCGGTGGTGCTCTGGCTGGGGGCCGTCACGGTGGCGCTGGTCGGACGGCGCCCGGGCCGGCGGGAGCTCGACGCCCCGGTGCGCACCCGGCGCCTGGTCCGCCGCGTGCTCGCGCCCCGGGCGCTGGTGGCGGCGGTCGCGACGCTGGCGTGCACCGCGACCCTCGCGGTCGGCGGCGCGTCCGTCGCGGAGCCGCTGCCCTTCGCCGGCCTGGCGCTGCTGGGCGGCCTCGCGTTCACGCTGCTCGCCTCGGGCGCGGTGACGGCGCTCCCGCGGGCGGGCGTGCCGGCGCTCGCCGTCCTCACCGTGCTGGAGATCGCCGCGGTGGGCGGCCTGGTGCCCCTGGAGACCGCCCCGGCCCCGCTCGCCGCGCTGCACGGGCTGCTGCCCCTGGGCGCGTTCGCCGACGCGGCCGCCGCGCTCGCCACCGGTGGGGCGGGCGGGTCCGGCGCCGCCCTCGGGACCGAGCTGGCCGTGCTGGTGGCGTGGGGTGCGGCCGGCCTAGCCCTCGCTGCCGCGGGCATCCGCCGGCAGCGCCTCGTCCCGGTGCCCGTGGTCCCCGCCGTGCCCGCTCCGCGGCCGCCCGTCCTCACGCCCGCGGCCTGACGGGCGTGCGAGGCTGACGCCATGGCCCCCCGCGTGCTGGTCGTGGACGACGACCCCGAGATCCGGGAGATGCTCGCGTCGACCCTGGACTTCGCCGGGTTCGTGGTCGACGTCGCCGCGGGCGCCACGGAGGCGCTCGCCGCCCTGCGCGCGCAGCGGCCGGACGTGCTGGTGCTGGACGTGTCCATGCCCGGCACGGACGGGTTCGAGCTCGTCCAGCTGGTCCGGCGGCGCGACGCCGGGCTGCCCGTGCTGTTCCTGTCCGCCCGGGACGCCGTCGACGACCGCGTGCGGGGCCTGCGGCTGGGCGCCGACGACTACGTGACGAAGCCGTTCAGCGCGGTCGAGGTGGTCGCCCGGCTGGACGCGCTGCTGCGCCGGGGGTCCGTGGTGCAGCCGGACGACGACGTGCTGCGGTGCGCCGACCTGGAGCTCGACCGCGCCCACCACCTCGTGCGCCGCGCCGGCGAGACGGTCGACCTCTCGCCGACCGAGTTCCGGCTGCTCGAGCTGCTGCTGGAGCAGCGCGGCCGGGTGCTGTCGAAGGGCCAGATCATGGCCGCCGTCTGGCAGTACGACTTCGGGGGCGACGGCAACGTCGTGGAGCGCTTCGTGTCGAACCTGCGGCGCAAGGTCGACGACGGGCACGCCCCCCTCATCCGGACCGTCCGCGGCTTCGGCTACGCGGTGCGGGACCCCTCGGCCGCATGAGGGTCCGCTCGATCCGGGCGCGGCTGACGCTGACGCTGTCCCTCGTCACGTCGCTCGCGATCGTCCTGTCGGCGGTCATCGGGTTCTCGCTGGCCTCCCACCAGCTCGACCAGCGCGACCGGCGCTCGCTCGAGGACGCCGCCGCGCGCGTGCTCGGCAGCCTGCGCGCCGCCGGCGGGGCGGACCTGACCCGCGACCGGCTGGGCGACGCCGTCGGCCACCAGCTCGGCGTCGTGCTGGTCGACGCCTCCGGGGACGTCCTCACCTCGGTGCCGCCGCTGGGTGCCGACCCGGCGACGGTCGCCGCCGTCGAGTCCTCCGAGCCCGTCGAGGTCGCCTCCGGGGACATCGCGGCCGCGATCGACACCGCGGGCCTCCTCACCTACGCGGTGGACGGCAGTCCCGTCGCGGTCGACCGGGTGGTGCTGGTCTCCGACGGCGGGCAGCGCCGCGCCACGCTCGCGACGATCGTGGGGGCGCTCGCGGTCGGGGCGGCCGTGACGATCGCGCTGCTCATCGCGGTCGCCGTGGCGATCGTCGACCGCGGGCTGCGGCCCCTGACCGCCATGGCGCAGCGGGCCGCGCGCATCGCCGACGGGGACCGCAGCGTGCGGCTGCCGGTCGACGACCGCGGCGACCCGGCGGTCGCGGACGTCGCGCGCATGGTCAACTCCGCGTTCGACGCCCAGCAGGACGCCGAGCAGCGCACGCGGGCGTTCGTCGCGGACGCGTCGCACGAGCTGCGGTCCCCGCTCACGGCCGCCACCGGCTGGGTCGACCTGTACCTGCGCGGAGGGCTGACCGACCCCGACCGGCAGGCCGCCGCGATGGAACGGGTCGAGGGCCAGCTGGTGCGCATGCGGCTGCTGGTGGAGGACCTCGCGCTGCTCGCGCGGACGGACTCCGGCCGGCCCCTGGACAGCGAGCCGGTGGACCTCGCGGCGCTGGCCGGTGACGTGGTGGCCGACACCCGGGTCGTCGCGCCGCTGCGGGAGGTCCGCCTGGACGCCGACCGGCCCGCGGTGGTGCTCGGCGACGGCGCGCGCCTGGCGCAGGTGCTGCGGAACCTCGTCGGGAACGCCGTCCAGCACACCACTCCGGACGCCGTGGTGACCGTCCGGGTGCTCCCGGGCGGGTCCCGGCACCAGGTCGTCGTCGCCGACACCGGGCCCGGCATCCCGGCCGACCAGCTCCCGCACGTGTTCGAGCGGTTCTGGCGCGGCGACCCCGGCCGCCCCCGGACCGCGGGGTCGGCCGGCTCCGGGCTGGGCACCGCGATCGCTCAGTCGCTGGTCGAGGCCCACGGCGGTCGGGTCTCGGTGACCAGCTCGCCGGAGGCCGGCACGGCGTTCACGGTCGAGCTGCCGGCGCTGACCACGGGCGGGCGCTGACCGCGGGCGGGCACTGACCACGGGCGGGCACTGACCGCCCGCCCCGCCCGCCGGCCCGGTCACAGCCGGCAGCACAGGTCCGGGCCGCGTCGCGCCCCGGCCAGCGCCGCGGTCGCCGCCGCGCTCGGGCCCTCGGCGTCCAGCCGGTCGACCGTCGCGGCGAGCTCGTCCGCCGTGAACGGGTGCCCGCCCCGCACGACCACGGAGATGCTGCCCAGGTGCGCGGCGTCGGCCAGCGGGTCGGCGTCCAGGAGCAGCAGGTCGGCATCCGCCCCGGGTACGAGGCGGCCCGACCGGTCGGACCGGCCCAGGTACCGGGCGGGGGCCACCGTCGCCGAGCGCAGGACCTCGAGCGGCGACAGGCCGGCGGCCGCGAGCTCCTGGAGCTCGAGCTGGAGCCACTGCCCCGGCACGCGCCCCTGGCCGTCCGTCGCCGCCACGACCGGCACGCCCTCGGCGTGCATGATCCGCACGACGTCCGCCGACCGCGCGTACGCCTCGCGGTAGGTGGCGCGCATCTCGGCGGGGAGCGCCCGGAACGTCGCCAGCACGTCCTCGTAGTCCGCCCGGGCACCTGCCGACATCCGGCGCAGCCACGGGTCGGAGGCGTACTCGGGGGAGTCGGCGAGGTACTGGGTGCGCAGCCGCACGAGCGTCGGTGACTGCCAGGTGCCGTGCGCGACGAGGGTCCGGGCGAGCGCCCGCGCCTTGTCCTCGTCGAACCCGTCGAGCGCCCGCTGCAGCAGTGCGACGCCGGCCGGGTCCCCGAACGCGGCCGGGTTGATGAGCTGCTTGTCCGTCATCGCCGAGAAGAGCTTGTCGACGAACGGCAGGCCGGTCACCCAGCCGGGGATCGGCATCGTCTTGTCCTGCTGCGCCCACAGGTCGTCCTCGTCGGTCGCGCAGGCGATGAAGACCGCGTTGCCGGTGCCGAGGTGCTCGATGCAGTCGAACCCGGCCTCCGCGGCCTCGGCGACGCCCACCGACGGGGGCAGGTGCCCGGCGATCCGCATGCCCCGCTCGTGCGCGGCGTCGACCGCCGCGAAGAACGTCTCGCGCTCCACCATGACCATCTTGATGAAGTCCGCGCCGCGGTCCCACTGCCGCGCGACCTCGTCGCGGGCCTCCTGGGGTGAGCCGGCGGTGAACGGCAGCACCAGACGCCCCGGCATCGACAGCAGGGCCGGCGCGTGCGGGGTCAGCGGCAGCCGGTCCTCCGCGCGGTACCGCAGCATGTCGTCCGTCCCGAGCATCTGCCGGAACCCGGTGGTGCCCTCGGCGAGCATCGTGGCGAGCAGCAGCTCCGGGTGCTCGGCCTGGAGCGCGTGGGAGTGCATGTTCGTGTAGCCCGGGACGGCCCAGCGCCCGTCGCCGTCGAGCACGGTGGCTCCGGGGCTCGACGTCACCTCGCCGACGGCCCCGACGGTCACGACCCTCCCGCCGCGCAGCAGCACCGACCGGCCCTCGGTGGCGCTGCCGTCGAGCGGGTCGACCACCGTCACGCCGTCGACGCGCAGCTCGTCGGCCGACGGGAACGGGACCCGCGCCGGCTCGGCGGAGGACGTCACGGCCCGCCACACCGGCCCGGCCGCCGCCCCGAGGCCGACGCCCACGGCGCCGATGCCGGCGGTGCGCAGCAGCGTGCGGCGGCTCGGGCCGCGGCGGGTCCGCGGCGCGGGGTGGTCGTCGGCGGAGGTGATCTCCGGCGGCGTGCTGCGTCGCTTCACGGGCCTGCCTCGGGCTGGTGCGCGGCCGGGGACGCGGTCCCCGTGCCCCTCGGAGGAGGGGCCGCGAGCCAGGATCACCCGGTCCGGCACCCGGGGGAACCGCCACGCCCGGACCGTCAGGAAGGCCTCAGCAGAGCCTCAGTCCGCGTGCTCCGGCGGCCACACCACCCGGAACCGCTCCAGCACGATCTCGTCCGACTCGCTCCACCGGGCGCCGCGGGCCGCGCAGGTGCGCTCCCAGTAGACCCGGTGCTGCTCGCGCCAGCTCCGCAGGCTGCGGTCGTCCTCGCCCTCGTCGAACGCGAAGTCCGCGTCGACCTCGCGGAACGTCGCGACCCGCAGCTCGACGGTGCGCAGCACGAGCGCGGGGGCGCCGCGGCCGTCGCACGCGACCCAGTGCGCGCCGATGCGGGGCAGCGGCTCGCCGCGGTGCGCGAACTCGGTGACCAGCTCCGCGGTGGCGCGCTTGGCGCCGGAGCGGACGAGGCCGAGCAGCTCGTCGCTCAGCTCCACCGAGTCGCCGAACCGGTCGACGACGTGCTCGTCACCGGCGGCGACGGCCTCGGGGTGGGCGGCGACGTAGGCGGTCCAGAGCGCCTCCGCCGCGTCGGTGTCGAGCGGGCCGGGCGGGGTGCGTCGCGGGGTCACCGGTGGATCCTCGCAGGCTCGGGCGGGCGCCCCGGCGTCAGCCCGCCGTGCGGCGTCCCTTCGCGAAGTACGCCAGGGGCCCGACCCAGTTGACGAGGATCGCCAGCCCCCACGCGAGTTTCGTCCCGTTCACCTCGGACGCCGGGCGGCGCGCGAGGTCGCGGTACGCCGCGGCGGTGAGGGTGACCTGGGCGAGGCCGGCGACGACGGCGCCGACCCGGCGGGACGTGGGGAGGTCCGACCAGCGGGTGTGGGAACGGCTCATGCCCCGACGGTAGGCCGGTGCCGTCCGTGGCGGGAGGGGTCCGACGGCCCCTGTCGCCGGGCGTTTGCCCCTGCCCCTGGGGCAGCCCCTAGCGTCGCGGCCATGACGACGAGGACGACCGGTGACCTGGCCCGCGCCGCGGCGGTGTCGGAGAAGGCGGTGCGGCTGTACGCGGACCGCGGGCTGCTGCGCGCGGACCGGGACCCGGGCAACGGTGCGCGGGTGTTCGCCGAGGACCAGGTGGAGGCGGTGCGCCGGATCGCGTTGCTGCGCGGGCTCGGGGTGCCGCTCGCCGACGTGGCGGCCGTGCTGGGGGCGGCCGATCCGGTGGCCGCGTTCGACGCGCTGTGGAGCGAGCGACGCCGGGCCGGGGCCCGGGAGGCGGGCGCCGCGGAGTACACGCGCTCCGTGCTGGCGGGGGCGCCCCGGGAGCTGCCGGCGCCGGTGTCGTACCGCGACGTACCGGAGCGCCTGCTGCTCACCCTGGCTGCGTCCGCCACGCTCCCCGAGATGGCGGAGGTGCTGCCCGCCGCCACCGGGAGGCTGTTCGCGCACCTGACCGAGGCCGGCGTCCCCCTCGCGGGCCCGGTCCACGTGCGGATCCGCTCCCGGGCCACGGAGACGTTCCCCGCGGACCTGGTGGTCTGCGTGCCCGTGCCGGCACCCCTGCGGCCGCCCGCCGGCACGGCGCTCGAGGTCGATCCCGCCCACCGCGAGGCCGTGGTGGGCCTCGACCAGCGGCAGGCGGACGACCAGCAGCTGCTCGTCGCGGTGCACGACCACCTGTCGACCGGGGCGGCCGGAGGCCCGGCGCCGTGCGGGGACAACCGGGAGCTCTACCTGCCCACGTGGGGGACCGGCGCCCCCGGCGTCGTGCTGGAGGTCGTCGTGCCCGTGGTCGCACCGGCCTGAGGCGGGCCACCTCGCCCCGGGAGCGCGTCCCCGCCGCGTGGCACGATGCCGGGATGGTGACCCCGCCCGCGCCGGACCGCGTCGAGCGGGCGCCGTCGGGCGACGCCGGGCAGCGGCCGGGCCGCGGCGACGTCGTGGCCGCGGCGGTCACCGGGGCGGCCGCCGTCGCCGGGCTGCTGGCGCTGCCGCTGCTGACGCGGCTCGACACCGACCCCGTCGCCGGCACCCCGCCGGACGTGCCGGTGGCCTCGGCCGGCTGGTGGCTGGTGCTGCTCGCGCTCGGTGGGCAGGCGGTCGCGCTCGCGTGGGTGCGGCGGTGGCCGCGGGCTGTCCTGCTCGGGGTGTCGGCCGCCGCGGTGGTGGCGGCGCTCGCAACCGGGGCCGGGGCCGGCGGCGTGACCGGCCTGGCGGTGCTGGTGGCGGTGTACCGGGCGGGCGTCGCGGTGCCGTTCGCGCGGCTGCGCGGGGTGCTGCCGGTGGTGGTCGCGCTGCTCACCGTCGACGGGGCGCTCCGGGGGGCCGGCCTCACGGACGGCGTCCCGCTGCTGCTGGCCGCCGCCGTCGGGCAGGCCGTGCTGCTGGTGGCGTTGCCGCTCGGCGCGGCGCTGGTCGTGGCGTCCCGGCGCGCGGTCCGGGCGGCGCAGGCCGGCGAGCTGCGCGCCCTGGCCCGGGAGCGGGACGCCCTGGTCCGCACGGCGGTCGCCACGGAGCGCACCGCGATGGCGCGCGAGCTGCACGACATCGCGGCCCACCACCTGTCCGGCATCGCGCTGATGGCCTCGGCGATCGACCGGCAGATCGACACCGACCCCGAGGAGGCGCACCGGGGGGTGCGCGCGGTCCGGTACCAGAGCCGCGTGGTGCTGCAGGACCTGCGCCGGCTCGTCGGGCTGCTGCGCGCGGACGACCCCGCGGAGACCGAGGCGGCGTCCCTGGCGGCCGTGCCCGGGCTGGTCGCGACGGCCGGGACGGTGGCTGGCGGGCCGGTGACCGTCGAGGTGCTGCGCCCCGACGGTGCGGACGGCGAGCTCGGCCCGGGCGTGGGGCCGCTCGGGCAGCTCACGGCGTACCGGATGGTCCAGGAGGCGCTGGCCAACGCCCGGTCCCACGCGCCCGGCGCGGCCTGCCGCGTCACGGTCGACGACCGCGGGGCCGCCGCCGTCGTGGTCACGGTCCGCAACGACCCGCCCGACGCGGTCCCGGTGCCGGCCGAGCGGGACGACCGCGGGCACGGGCTGCGCGGCATGCGGGAGCGGGCCGGGCTGGTGGGGGCGACGCTGCGGCACGGCCCGACGCCCGACGGCGGCTGGGAGGTGCGGCTCACGCTGCCGCGCGAGCGACCGCCCGGCGCGGGACCTGCCGGCGCGGGACCTGCCGGCGCGCCGGCCACCGAGGGGACGTCGCCCGCACCCGCTGCGGCGCCGCCGCCCGCACCCGACGCGCCGCCGCCGTCCCCCGCGGCCTCCGCGACGCCCGACCC
>JACXUT010000125.1 GCA_014763765.1 Micrococcales bacterium | reverse complement strand
CCCCCCAGCCGCCCCCGCCCAGCAGCATGACGAGCAGCGCGCCGGTGTACGCGCCCGAGCCGAAGCCGATCACGTCGGGCGACCCGAGCGGGTTGCGGGTGAGGGACTGGAAGATCGCCCCGCTCATCCCGAGCGCCGCGCCGAGCAGCAGCGCGAGCAGGACGCGGGGCAGCCGCCAGTCCACGACGACGGTGCGCGCGGGACCGTCGAGCGCGCCGGTCAGGGCGCGCAGGACGTCCGGGACGGGGACGCGGAAGTCGCCCAGGGCGAGGGCCGGCACGGCGACCGCGAGCGCGGCGAGCGCCAGCGCCGCGGTGACGACCACCGGGCGCGCACCGACCCGCACGGACAGCGTGTCGCCACGGGTCCGCCACACGTGCTGCCCGGGGCCGAGGTCGAGCGCGGGAGCGGGGCCGGGCGGGCCCGGACGGCGCAGCGGTGCGGCGGTCACAGCGTGCTCGCGTTCCGGCGCCGCACGAGCGCGATCAGCACCGGCGCCCCGATCGCGGCCGTGACCAGGGCGACCTGCACCTCCGCGGGCGCGAGCACCAGCCGACCGACGACGTCGCTGACCAGCAGCAGCGCGGGCGCGAGCAGCAGGGTGAGCGGCAGCAGCCACCGCTGGTCCGGTCCGACGAGCCAGCGTGCGACGTGCGGCACCATCAGGCCCACGAAGGCGATCGGCCCGGCCGCCGCGGTCGCCGCTCCGCACAGCAGCGTCACCGCCGCGACGACCGCGACCCGGAGCAGCCCGACCCTGGTGCCGAGCGTGCGGGCCAGGTCGTCGCCGAGCGCGACGGCGTTCAGGGGCCGGGCGCACGCCAGCGCGATGACGGTGCCGGCGACGAGGAACGCCCCGACGGCGCGGAACGTCCCCCACGAGGCGGCCGCCAGCGACCCCGCCTCCCAGTGCCGCATCGAGTCGAAGACGCGGGGCCGCAGCAGCGTGATCCCGGACGCGACGCCCTGGAGCACCGCGCCGAGCGCCATGCCGGCCAGCGTCAGCCGCACCGGGGTGGCCCCGCCGCGGCCGGCCGAGCCGATGAGGTAGACGACCGCGGTCGCGAGGACCGCCCCGGCGAACGCGAGCCAGACGTACTGCGTGATGTGGGTGAGGCCGAGCAGCGCGGCCCCCAGCACGACGGCGAACGACGCCCCCGCGTTGACGCCGAGGATCCCCGGGTCCGCGAGCGGGTTCCGGGTCAGGCCCTGGATCAGCGCGCCCGCGAGGCCCAGCGCGGCGCCGACCCCGAGCCCGACGACCGTCCGGGGCAGCCGCAGGTCGTGCACGACCACCTGGTTCTCGACCGCCGGGTCGAACCGCGTCAGCGCGCCGAGCACGTCACCGAGCCCCACAGGTCGCGCGCCGAGCGCCAGGCTCGCCAGCAGCGCGAGCAGCAGCAGGACGACGCCGCCCGCCAGCCAGGCGACCCGGCGGACGGCGTGCGGGGCGGCGACGGCGGGCGGGCCGACGGGCGGTGCAGGCGCGAGCGGGGCTGCGGTCGTCATCGCGCGGCGCTCACAGCCCCACCGACGCGAACAGGGCGTCCACGTCGTCGGCGACCGCCTCGAGGTCCCGGGTCTCGTCCGCCCACAGGGCGTCGAGCCGCGCGCGGACGTCCGGGCCGAGGCCCTCCCAGGTCTCGACCCACTCCTCCTGCCGGTCCGTCCAGTACCCGACGGTCTTGTACGCGGTCCCGGGCAGGCCCAGCCCGTGCCGCAGGTGCTTGCGGACGGCGCGCTGCACCCGGGTCTCGCCGGCGAACCAGACGTACCCCGGCCCCGGGGGCAGCGGGGTCGCGCGGAGCACGTCGAGCAGCCGGCACGGCCCGTGCCCGTTGCCGCCGACGACCCACACCACCTCGGCCCCGTCGGGCATCTCGAGGTCGAACCGGTGGTCCTCCTGCGCGACCTGCACGACGGCCCGGGTGCGCAGGGTCGCGGGCGCCTGCTCCAGCAGCCGCGCGAGCGCGGGGAGACCGGTCGCGTCCGCGAGCAGCAGCTGCCAGGTGGCGTCGGCCGGCGGCTCGTACAGCCCGCGCGGCGGGTTGAGCGCGAGGACGTCCCCGGGGCGGGCCGCGAGCGCCCGCGCCGCTGCGACCCCGCCCTCGTGCACCACGAAGTCGATGACCAGCACGCCCGGCTCCGGGAGGTCGCGGATCGTGTACGTCCGCATCGGGCCGGGCTCGACGCCCTCGGGGTACTCCCAGGAGTCGCCCGACACGGACGGCATGACGACGTCCGTCTCCCCCGGGCGCGGGAAGAACAGCCGGACGTACTCGTCCCCGACGCCGGTGCTCACCAGGTCGAGCAGGTCGTCCCCGCCGAAGGTCACCCGGACCATGCCGGGGCTGAGCCGGCGGACGGCCGTGACGACGGCCCGGCGGATGCGGGCCGTCGACACGTCGGGGCCGGCGGTCACGCGTCGTCACCCAGCAGGGCTCCGGCGACGAACTCGAGGTAGGCCATGTGGCCGCTCGGCGAGCCGTAGAGCATCTCCATGTCGCCGGTGTGGATCTGCCCGTCCTGCACGGCGGGCAGCGCCTGCCACAGCGGGTTCGCGGCGACGGGCTCGAACACGTCCGGGAAGGTGCCGTCCCCGGCGGGGGCGGCGGAGGTGAGGAACACGTCGATGCCGGCCAGCTGCGACAGCTGCTCCGGGCTGAGGCTCGTGCCCTCGGCGGTCGCCAGCGGGGTGATCTCCACGCCCAGGTCGCGCAGCACGAGGCACGGGACGCCGTAGCAGGACACCGAGACCTGGCCGTCCCAGTAGTCGACCGGACCGACGACCGGGTGCACGTCGCGCGCGTCGAGCTCGGCCTTCACCTCGGCGACGCGCGCCTCGTAGGCGTCGAACCACGCCTGCGCCTGCTCCTCGCGGCCGAGCTGCGCGGCGGTCGCGCGGAAGATGTCCCGCCAGTCGCTGCCGTCGAACCCGTTGAACGAGTACGTCGGGGCGATCTGGGGCAGCCGCTCGACCACGTCGGCGTCGTACCCGAGGCCGTTGAGGATGAAGTCGGGCTGCGCGGCGAGGATCGCCTCGAAGTTGTACTCGGGGAAGTTCGTGAACGTCTCGACGCCCTCGAGCTCCTCCTGCGGGAAGAACGACGGGAACGTCTGGTAGCCCTCGTCGCGCACCGGCTGCGAGGCGGCCAGCGGGAAGCCGAGGGTGAGGAGGATGTCGACGTCGGTGGTGTACATGCCGAGGGCGGCCTGCGGGTCGGTGGGGATCTCGACCTCGCCGGTCATGTCCTCGACGACCGTCGTCGTGGGCGTCGGGGCGGACTCCGCCACCGCGTCTCCGCCGGAGGAGCAGGCGGCCAGCAGCAGGACGGACGCCAGGGACAGCGCGACGGACGCGCGGGAGGCACGGGTGCTCATGGTCCTCGGATCGCTCGGGCGCTCGACGGGCAGGGCCGACCGGCGCGGCAGGTAAGGCTTGCCTAGCCTAAGAGCGTCGCGAGCGCCGCCACCGCCCGGACGGCCGGGCCACCGGCCACACCGTGTCGCGGCTCGGCCACCACCCGCGCGCGCGGCCGGTCACGCCGAGCGGGCGCCGCCCTGGTACCACCCCGGGGTGTGCCCCATGACACGGGTGAACGCCTGCACGAACGCGCTCGGGCTCGCGTAGCCGACCCGGCGGGCCACCGCGGCGACCGGCACCCCCTGCGCCAGCAGGCCCAGCGCCACCCGCACGCGCGCGTGCAGCCGCCACTGGTCGAACGTCATGCCGGTCTCGTGCGCGAACCGACGGGAGAAGTGCCGGACGCTCATCGCGAGCCCCCCGGCCCACGCCTGCACGGACCGGCCGTCGTGCGGCTGCCGCAGCAGCGCCCGGGCGACGCCCAGCAGCCGGGGGTCCTCGGGCATGGGCAGCACCATCGGCGCCACCTCGACGGGTCGCAGCAGGTCCAGCACGACGTCCTCGCACCGCCGGCGCACGTCGTCGGCGAGCGGCTCGTCGGCCAGCAGCCGCAGCAGCTCGACGACCGCCGGCGGCACGGTCACCGCAGCGGTGCGGGCGCCGAGGGCGGGCGGGGCGTCGCGCAGGTAGGTGCAGCAGAACGCCGTACCGCCCGAGGACTCCACGGCGTGCGAGACCCCCGCCGGGATCCACAGGCCGGCGGTCGCGGGCACGGCGAACCAGCCGTCGTCGGTCTCGACCGTCAGCAGCCCGCGCGCCCCCCACAGCAGCTCGTGCTCCTCGTGGTGGTGCCGGGCCCAGCGACCCGGCGCGGCGGGCGGGAACACGTTCGTCGTGAGGCGGTGGTCCACGGCTTCCCTCCGGTGCGGTGTCCCGAACGCGACACGGTCGGTCAGGCTACCGCGCACCGGCCACCACAGGTAAGGGTTACCTTCCCTGAGTGACCCGATCGAGCACGCGCGACGACCCCTCCACCCCCGGCCGCCTGCTGCTGCGGGCGCTGACCGCGCCCGCCCAGCGCCGTCCCGTCGCGGTCGGGACGGCGGGCCTCATGGGCCACCAGGTCGCGGAGATGCTGGTGCCGGTCGCCATCGGCGCCACCGTCGACCGCGCCGTGCTGCCCGGGGACCCGCGGGCGCTGGCCGGCTGGCTGGCGGCGACCGGCGCGCTGTTCGTCGTGCTCACCCTCTCCTGGCGGCTCGGGCTCACCGCCACCACCCGCGCCTACCTGCGCGCGGAGCACGACCTGCGCCAGCGGCTGGTGGGCCGCGTGCTGGACGAGCGCGGCGGCCCTGCGCGCACCCCCGGTGCCACGCTGTCCCTCGCCACCTCGGACGCCGCGCGCGTCGCCGGCACGACGTGGCTGCTCGCCGGTCAGCTCGCCGCCGCCGCGGCGATCGTCACGGCCGTGGTGACGCTCGTGGCGGTCTCGCCGCCGCTGGCCCTCGCGCTCACGGCGGGCGTCCCGCTCGCCGTCTGGGGGATGCACCGGCTCGCCGCGCCGCTCGAGCAGCGCAGCGAGAGGGAGCAGGCACGGGCCGCCGAGACCGCCGGGCTCGCGGCCGACCTCGTCGCCGGCCTGCGCGTGCTCCAGGGGCTCGGCGCCTCCGCCGCCGCCGCGCGGCGCTACCGGCGCACCAGCCGCACCCTGCTCGACGCCCGCGTCGGTGCCGCGCGGGCCACCGCGTGGTACTCGGCCGGCAGCGCCGCGGCCTCCGGGGTGCTGGTCGGCGTCGTCGCCCTCGCGGCCGGGTGGCTGGCGCTGCGCGGGACGCTCACCGTGGGGCAGCTCGTCATCGTCGTCGGCGTGGTGCAGACCGTGCAGACGCCGATCACGGAGACCGGCCACCTCGTGGTGAGCCTGGCGCAGCGACGGGCCAGCGCCGCCCGGCTCTGCGACGCGCTGACCGCCCCGCCGGTGCTGCCGCCGCCCGCGGTGGCGCCGCCCGCCGACCCGCGCACGCTCACGGTCCGCGTCGGGGGCACGCAGGTCACGGTCGGCCGCGGCGAGCTCGTCGGTGTGCACGCCGACGTGCCCGGCGCGGCCGGGCTCGTCGACGTGCTCGGTGCCCGCGTCCCGGCCCCGCGGGGGCAGGCGCAGCTCGACGGGGTGTGCGCGGCCGACCTGGGACCCCTGCTGCGCGACGCCGTGCACGCGCCGCCGCGGGACGCCCACCTGTTCGCCGGGCCCCTGGACCGCGTCGTCGCGGGCGACGGCGAGCTCGACCCGGCCCTGCTGCGTGCCGCCGTCGTGGACGACGTGCTCGACCTGCTGCCCGACGGGGCCCGGTCACCCGTGCGCGCCGGGGGCAGCGACCTGTCCGGCGGTCAGCGGGACCGGGTGCGGCTCGCCCGCGCCCTGCACCGGCACGAGCCGTTCCTCGTGCTGCACGAGCCGGCCCCCGCGGTCGACTCGGTGACGGAGGTCGCGCTGGCCGCCGGCCTGCGCGCCCGGCCGGACAAGGGCGTCCTGGTCGTGACGGGCAGCCCGGCGCTGCTCGCCGCATGCGACCGGGTGGTGACCGCGTGAGCGCGCCCGATCCGGCGCCCGGCCCCGCCGGCCCGTCCGCCGCGGGCACCGTCGCCCTCCCCGTCGCGACCGGCCGGCGCACGTGGCAGGTCGCGCGGCGCCTGCTGCGCCCGCACCGCCGCCGCCTCGCCCTGGCCGGCGCCGTCCTGCTGGTCGCCGCCGCGGCCGGCCTCGCCGTGCCCGCGCTGCTCGGCGTGGTCGTCCAGGTGGCCACCGACCGCGGTCCGCTCGCGGCCGTCGCCTGGGCCGCCGCCGGCATCGCCGTGGCGTCGCTGACCTCGGCCGCCCTCGGTGCGGTCGGCGCGGCCGCCCTGGCCCGGGTGAGCGAGCACGCCCTCGCCGAGCTGCGCGAGCAGGTCGTGGACCGCGCGCTGCACCTGCCCGCCGCGGACGTCGAGACCGCCGGCCAGGGCGACGTCGTCTCCCGGGTGTCCGGGGACGTCGAGGCCGTCGGCGAGGCCGCCACCGGGGTGCTGCCGGCGGTCGCGTCGGCACTGTTCGCCGTGGGCGTCACGCTGGCCGGGCTCGGGGCCCTGGACTGGCGGTTCGCCGCCGGCGCGCTGGCGGCGGTCCCGCTGCAGGTCTGGTCCACGCGCCGGTTCCGCCGCCGCACCCCTGCGGTCTACGCCGCGGCGCGCGCCGCGGAGGCCGCGCGCGCGGAGGCGCTGCTCCAGACCGTCCAGGGCGCGCCGACCGCCCTCGCGCTGCGCGAGGCGGACCGGCACCTCGAGGCGGTCGCGGCGACGTCACGCACCGGGATCGCCACCGAGATGCGCGGCGTCGGGCACGTCGGCCGGTTCGCGAACGGCCTCAACCTCGCGGAGGCGTGCGGCCTGGTGGGCGTGCTGGCCGCGGGCTACCTGCTCGTGGCGTCGGGGGCCGCGGGCGTCGGGGCGGCGACGGCGGCGGCGCTGTTCTTCCACCGGCTGTTCGGGCCGATGGGCGTGCTGCTGTTCCAGGTGGACGAGCTGGCGCGCGCGGGCGCCGGCCTGGCCCGTCTCGCCGGCGTGGCCGACCTGCCCCGGCAGCGGAGCGGCCGCCCCCTCGCCGAGCGGTCCGGGCCGCCGCCGGTCACGGTCGACGCGGCCGGGTTCGCCTACCACCCGGGGCGCCCCGTCCTCGACGGGGTCTCGCTGCGGGTCGCCCCCGGCGAGCACGTCGCGCTCGTCGGGCCCTCCGGGGCCGGCAAGTCCACGCTGGCGCGGCTGGTCACCGGCACCCTCGACCCGACGTCCGGCCGGGCGCGGGTCGGGGCCGACGACGCCGCGCGGGTCCACCACGAGCGGCCGGGGTGCGTGGTCCTGGTCGACCAGGACGTGCACGTGTTCGCCGGGACGCTCGCCGACGACCTGCGCCTCGCCGCACCCCGCGCCGCGGACGCCGACCTGGTCCGCGCCCTCGAGGCGGTCGGGGCCGCCTGGTGGTCGGAGCTGCCCGACGGGCTGGCGACGGTGCTCGGCCCGGACGGCGCGGACCTGCCCCCGGACAGGGCGCAGCAGGTCGCGCTCGCCCGCGTCCTGCTGGCCGACCCCGCGGTGGTCGTCCTCGACGAGGCCACCGCCGACCTGCCGCGCTCGCGCCGCGACGCCCTCGACGCCGCGCTGGACGCGGTCCTCGGCGGTCGCACGGCGGTCGTCGTCGCCCACCGGCTGGACCAGGCCGTGCGGGCCGACCGGGTCGTCGTGCTCGCGGGAGGGCGGGTGGTCCAGCAGGGTCCGCCCGCCGCGCTCCTCGCCACCGCGGGGCCGTTCCGCACGGCGTGGGACGCCTGGTCCGGCGCACCGTCCCCGGCGCGCCCGGACCGGGGGGCTACACCACGCCCAGGGCGATCATCGCGTCCGCGACCTTGAGGAACCCCGCGATGTTCGCCCCGACCACGTAGTCGCCCGGCGCCCCGTACTCCTCGGCGGTCGCCGCGCAGCGGTCGTGGATCGAGCGCATGATCGCCGCCAGGCGGTCCTCGGTGTAGTCGAACGACCACGAGTCGCGGCTCGCGTTCTGCTGCATCTCGAGCGCGGACGTCGCGACGCCGCCGGCGTTGGCGGCCTTGCCCGGGCCGAACAGCACGCCGGCGTCCTGCAGCAGCGCGACGGCGTCGGGCGTCGTGGGCATGTTGGCGCCCTCCGCGACCGCGACCAGCCCCGAGGCGACGAGCGCCCGCGCGTCGGACTCGTCGAGCTCGTTCTGCGTCGCGCACGGCAGCGCCACTGCGGCCCCGACCTCCCACACGCGCCGCCCCGGGACGAACCGCGCGGACCCGCCGCGGCGCTCCGCGTACGTGGCGAGCGAGCGCCGCTCGACCGTCTTCACCTGCTGCAGCAGCGGCAGGTCGATGCCCCGCTCGTCGACGACGTAGCCGCCGGAGTCCGAGCAGGCCACCACGTGCCCGCCGAGCTGCTGCGCCTTCTGGATCGCGTAGACCGCGACGTTGCCGGAGCCCGACACCACCACGCGCTGCCCGTCCAGCGACCGGCCCGCCGCACGCAGCATCTCCTGCGCGAACAGCACCGCGCCGTACCCGGTGGCCTCGGTGCGCACCAGCGAGCCGCCCCACGTGACGCCCTTGCCGGTCAGCACACCGGACTCGTGCCGGCCGGTCATGCGCTTGTACTGCCCGAACAGGTAGCCGATCTCCCGGCCGCCGACGCCGATGTCGCCCGCCGGCACGTCGACGTACTCGCCGATGTGCCGCGCCAGCTCCGTCATGAACGACTGGCAGAACCGCATGACCTCGCCGTCGGAGCGGCCGCGCGGGTCGAAGTCGGACCCGCCCTTGCCGCCGCCGATCGGCATCCCCGTGAGCGAGTTCTTGAACACCTGCTCGAACCCGAGGAACTTCACGATCCCGAGGTTGACCGACGGGTGGAACCGCAGCCCGCCCTTCGAGGGGCCGAGCGTGGTGCTGAACTGCACGCGGAACCCGCGGTTGATCCGGACCCGGCCCGAGTCGTCCACCCACGGCACGCGGAAGACGATCTGCCGCTCGGGCTCGCACAGCCGCTCCAGCACGGCGGCGTCGACGTACTCGGGGTGCCGGGCGAGCACGGGCCCGAGGCTGGCGAACACCTCCCGGACCGCCTGGTGGAACTCCGGCTCGGCGGGGTTCCGCACGAGCACCTGGTCGAGCACCTGGTCGAGCTGTCCTTGCACCGTCCGCGTCCCCGCTTCCTCCGTGGCTGCCCCCACCGGTGGCTCACGGTACGGCGAGCGCCTCCCGCGCAGCGGCGGTGTCCACGCTGCGGGCGCGGGCCGCGCGGGCCTGGCGCGGGTCGGGCGCCGGGCCGGGCGCCGGGCCGGGCCCGCAGCACGCCTCAGCGGGCGGGGTCGGGCACCCCGTGGGGCAGCCGGTGCAGCGCGGAGGCCTCGTGCTCGGCGCGCGCCGCGGCGCGGACGCCCGCCGCGTGCTCCCGGTCGCGGCGCGTCGCGAGGACCGCGGCGAGGAACGCCTCCGGGTGCGTGCCCGGCGGCGGGCCGGGCGCGACGTAGCGGGCGACCTCCGCGGCGAGCTGGCGCCCGAGCGCAGCGCGCGAGCCCGGGTGGAGTCCCGCCGCCCGCCCGAGGAACTGCCGCGCCGACATCGCGAGCCCGTCGGGCAGGCGCGCGACGTCCGCGCCCTGCGCCCACCCGGCGAGGAAGGGGGGCATCGTCAGCACCGGCCGGGCCTCCACCCTGCCGCGCACCCGCACCACGTACGTCCCCGCGAGCATGTCCCCGAGCCGCTTGCCCTGCGGGTGCACGAGCGACGCGATGAACGCGACGGACCCGAACGTCGCCCACAGCTCGAGGATGCCCGCGAGCGCTCGCACCAGCGCCTGCCGGAACCGGATCGGCCCGCCGTCGTCACGGACCACGCGGATGCCGACCGCGAGCTTGCCGAGCGACCTGCCGCGCGTGAGCGTGTCCACCGCGGTCGGGATCACGACGAGCACCAGCGCCATCACGGCGACCAGGAGGATGCGCAGCAGCTCCTCGCCCGGTGCGACCCGCACCACGTTGACGGCGAGCAGGACCACGCCGAGCGCGACGACCCCCAGGACGAGCAGGTCGATCACCGCCGCGCCGAGCCGGCTCGCGACCGACGTGGGGCGCGCGTCCAGCAGGACGCCCTCGCCGATGACGATGCCCTCGTCCACCCCGGACCTCCTGCTGCTCGCCCGCGCCGCCCGCTGCCGGCCGGCCGTCCTGTGGCAGGGTATCGGCCGTGGACCTCGACGCCTTCTCCGCGCTGCGGCAGCCGACGTGGGCGCGGCTCGACGAGCTGTCCCGTCGCCGGGTCCGCGACGGCGCGGAGGCGGACGAGCTCGTGCGCCTCTACCAGGCGGTCGCCACCGACCTGTCCACCGTCCGTTCCTCCGCACCCGACCCGGACACGGTCGCGCGGCTGTCGCAGCTCCTGGCGCGCGCCCGGTCGGCGATCGCCGGCAGCCACGAGCCCGCCTGGCGCGACGCCCGCCGGTTCCTCGTGGTGTCGCTGCCGGCCGCGCTGTACCGGATCCGCTGGTGGACCGTCGCCGTGATGACGGGGTTCGTCGCGCTCGCCGCCGTCGCCGGGTGGTGGGTCGCCACCGACCCGGGCGCGCTCGCGGCGATGGGCACCCCGGCGCAGCGCCAGCAGTACGTCGACGAGGCGTTCGCCTCCTACTACGACCCGGGCATCGGCTTCGCGGGCGTCGTCTGGACCAACAACGCCTGGATCGCGGCCGTGTGCATCGGCATCGGCATCTCCGGCATCGGTCCGCTGTACGTCCTGGTGCAGAACGCGGTCAGCGTGGGCGCGACCGGCGGGATGATGGCGGCGCACGGCAGCCTCGACGTGTTCCTCACGCTCATCGCCCCGCACGGCCTGCTGGAGCTGACGTCGATCTTCGTCGCCGGCGCGGCGGGGCTGCGCCTGTGCTGGACGTGGATCGCGCCCGGCGGCCGGCCCCGGAGCCGCGCGCTCGCCGAGGAGGGTCGCTCGCTCGTCACCGTCGCGATCGGGCTGGTGGGGTCGCTCGCGCTGTCCGGCCTCGTCGAGGGCTTCGTCACCGGGTCGACGCTGGCGTGGTGGCTGAAGATCGTCATCGGCGCGCTCGCCCTGGCGGCGTTCTGGACGTACACGATCGTGCTGGGACGGCGTGCCGCCCGCGAGGGCGAGACCGGCGACCTCGAGGAGGACGCGGCGGGCTACGCGGTGGCGTTCGCGGGCTGACGGACGCCGCGGGGGCGGCCCGCGCTACGCCGTCGTCGCGACCGGGCCCGTCACCACCGGCTCGAGCAGCCGCGCCGGGCGGTGCGCCCCGAGCCACAGCGACGCCGCGCCGAGCGGGCTGCGCGTGCGCTCCGCGAACCCGAGCGCCGCGAGGTCCGCCACCTGCGCCGGGTCGACCGTCACGGCCAGCGTCTCCCGGCCCGCGTCGCCCTGCGCCCGCAGCACCGGCGCGAGCACGTCCGCCAGCAGCGCGCGGCGGCGCGTGCCGTCGACCCGCCCGGCGTCGGCGAGCAGGATCAGCACCCGCTCCGCGTCCGAGTCCCGCAGGTGCGCGAGCGTGTGGGCCGTGGCGCCGACGAGCGAGCGCAGCGGTGCGTGCGCCGGCTCGGGGTCCCGCTCCGGCGTCACGCCCAGCTCCCGCGCGACGACGCGGTGCAGGTCGTGCGCCAGGTGCTCCGCCTCCGGCGGCAGCCACACGGCGACCGCCAGGACGTCCCCCGCCTCGTCGCGCGCGAACCACACCTCGCCGTGCTCCAGGGCGCCGAGGCTCAGCACCATGCGCGTCGCGGGGCCCGCGTGCTCGGGGTCCGGGACCTCGTCGGGCTGCCCGTCGCCGTCCAGGTCGATGAACGGGCGGTGCTCGGCCAGCATGCGGGCG
>JACXUT010000124.1 GCA_014763765.1 Micrococcales bacterium | reverse complement strand
GCACCGGCGGCGCCGCCGGCCGCCGAGCCGCCGCCCGCACCCGCGCCGCCCGCCGGCGCCGCGCCCGGGGCACCGGCGCCGAGCCACGAGGGCCTGCCCGCCGCCGTGACCGCTCCCGTCGGGGAGCACGTCGTCGCGCCCGTCACCGAGGCCCTCGCGCCCGTGACCGAGGCGCTCGCGGACGAGGTCGTCGCGCCGGTGGCCACCGCCACCGAGCCGCTGGCTCCGGTGGTCGACCCGCTGGTCGAGCGCGTGGTCCGGCCGGCGACCCAGGGCCTCGTCGGCCCGCTGCTCGGCGCGCTCGCGCCGGCCGTCACGCCCGTGCTCGACGGGATCGCCCCCGCGCTGCTGCCGGTCACCGGCCCGGTCGCGGGCGTGCTGGACCCGGTGCTCGGTGCGCTGGACGGCACGCCCGTCGGATCCGTCGTCGACCCCGTCGTCGAGCTGCTCGACCCCGTCACCGGCGGCGTGCTGCCCACCGCGCCCGTCCCCGGCTCCCCCGTCGACCCCGGCCTGCCCGCGTCCCCCGGCACGCCGTCCCCGCACGCCCGGGTCGCGTCCGGAAGCTCCGACGCGACCGCGGGGGCCGAGGTCACCCGCACCTCCGGGCCCGCGGACGCGAGCTCGCGGACCGGGTCCGGCTCCGTCACGGTCGCCGGCGCGGCCGCGGGCGGCGATGCGGGCCTCGCCGGTGTCGCCCCCGCGGACCTCGTCGCCCCGCTCGGCGGCCCCGACGGCACGCCGACTGCGCCCCTCCCGGGCGCACCGGCCCCGTCCGGCACGGGCCTGTCGGGCAGCCAGACCCGCGGCGCCGCCGGCACGGACACGGCGGCCGTCCTCGTCGGCGGCGTCCTCGCCCCGACCGCCTCCCGTCTTCTCGCCGTGGCCCGCGGCCACGTCACGCTCCCCCTGCGCCTCCGCGAGGTCCCCGTCTCCCCTGCCTGAGTCCGGCCCGGTGCCGGCGACGTCCCGTCGCCCGCGCCCCGAGGCCCCGCGCCGCACGGCGCACCCCGACTCACCGCAAGGAGCAGGACCATGCACGCACCCGTACGCCGAGCGCTCCAGACAGCGCTCCTCACCGGCGGCCTCGTCGTCGCCGGAGCGGCCGCGGCCCACGCGGCCGACGACGACGGCCTCCTGGCCGGCCTGGGGGTCGACGCCCCCGTCGACGTCTCCGTGGACGTGAGCGGCCTCGCGGCCGGCGTCCTCGGCGACGCCACCGTGGAGCAGGCCGCCGCACCCGCGGCGACCGCCACGACCGCACCGGCGCCCACCGCCACCACGACGGGCGGCGACTCCGACGGCCTGGCCTCCGGTGCCGACGTCGCGGCGCCCGTCCAGGTGCCGGTCGACGTCTCCGCCGTGGCGGTCGGCGTCCTCGGCGACGCCTCGGTCGACCAGGCCGCCGCACCCGCGGCGACCACCGCCGAGCCCGCCGCCCCGACCGCGACGGTCGAGCAGGGCGACAGCGAGGGCGCCGCGTCCGGCGCGGCCGTGGCCGCCCCGGTCCACGTGCCCGTCACGGTCGACGACGTCGCGCTCGGCCTGCTCGGCGACGCGGCGGTGACCGACGGCGCCGGCACCACCGACGCCGGCACCACCGACGCCCCGGAGGCCACCGTCGACGGCGGCGACTCCGACGGCATCGCCTCCGGCGCCGGCGTGGCCGCACCCGTCTCGATCCCCGTCACCATCGGGGACGTCTCCCTCGGGCTGCTCGGCGACTCCACGGTCACCGGCGGGTCCGGCACCGAGACCACCGGCACCGACGCCCCGGACGCCACCGTCGACGGCGGCAGCTCCGACGGCATCGCGTCGGGCGCCGGCGTGGCCGCACCCGTGTCGATCCCCGTCACCATCGGGGACGTCTCCCTCGGGCTGCTCGGTGACTCCACCGTGACCGGCGGGTCGGGCACCGAGACCACCGGCACCGACGCCCCCAGCGCCGAGGTCGGCTCCGGCGACAGCGACGGCGCCCTGGCGGGCACCGGCGTGGCCGCACCCGTCTCGATCCCCGTCACCATCGGGGACCTCGCGCTCGGCCTCGTCGGCGACGCCACGGTCACCGGCGGCACCGGCACGGCCGGGAGCTCCGACGCACCGGACGCCGCTGTCGGCGGCGGTGACTCCGACGGGCTGCTGGCCGACCTCGGGGTCGCCCTGCCGGTCTCCGTCCCGGTGACCGTCGGCGACCTCGCGCTCGGCCTGATCGGCGACGCGACCGTCACCAGCGCCACGCAGCCGGGCACCACCGACCCGGGGACCGACCCCGGCACCGACCCCGGCACCGACCCGGGCACCGACCCGGGCACCACGGACCCCGGCACCACCGACCCCGGCACCACGGGCTCCGAGGCCGTGTCCCCGGAGTCCCTCGTGTCGTCCGACGTGCTCGTGGCCGGCGGCGTGGTCACGGCGGTGGAGGCCGCGACCACCGGCGCCCGTACCGCCGTGCTCCCCGCGGCGCTGGCGCCGACCGGCGCACCGGCCGGGCTCCCGGCGCTGCTCGCGGTGGGCCTCCTGGCCCTCGGCGTGCTGCTGCGCCGGCTCCCCCGGGTGGTCCTCGGCTGACCACCCGCTGACGCCGCCGGCCGGCGACGGGTGCGGGACCGTCGCCGGCCGGGGGTCACGCTGACACCTGTCCCGACCTCCCGCAGCGGCCGGCACCACCGGTCCACCCCCCGAGGAGGGCACGAGCACCACCGGCCGGTGACGGGTGCGGGCCCGTCACCGGCCGGTGGCCATGCGCCCGCGGCTACGACGCCCGGAAGGACCGGGCCATCTCCCGCTGCTCGTCCAGCACCTCGCCGATCCGGGCCTGGACCTCGTCCATGCGCCGGATCGTCGTGCTGACGGAGTCGATGCCGCGGGACACCGCCGCGGTGTTGGCCTGGATGTCGGCGACCTGCTGCTCCACGCGGGAGGTCGCCGCGGACGTGCCGCCGGCGAGGTCCTTCACCTCGGTGGCGACGACGGCGAAACCCCGGCCCGCCTGCCCGGCGCGGGCGGCCTCGATCGTGGCGTTGAGGGCGAGCAGGTTGGTCTGGTCCGCGATCGAGGAGATGACGCGGATGACGTCCCCGACCGCGGACGACGACGCCTCGAGCGTGCGGACCTCGTCCGCCATGGCCGCCGTCTGCGCGACGGCCTCCTCGGCGACCCGCACCGCCTCGGACGCGCTCTCGGAGAGCCGGGCGACGCTGCCGAGCAGCGCCTCGGACGCGGCGCGGTCCCGGGCGGCGGCCCGCAGGATGTCCAGGCGCTGGGAGACCAGGCGGGCGACGTTGCGCAGCGAGCCGCGACGGCTGTCGGACAGCTCGATGCTCTCGCTGGTGAAGAAGTCCATCGTGCCGAGCACCTCGTCGCCGACGACCACCGGCAGGCAGACGCCCGAGCGGACCCCCGCGCGCTGGGCCGCGGGCGCCCGGACGCAGTCGGTCAGCTCGCCCAGGTCCCGCACGAACACCAGGTCACGCGCCCGCCACGCCCGACCGGCCAGGCCGACGCCCTCGGCGAAGCTCGCGGCGAGCGTGACCTGCCGGAACTCCTCGCCCGCGGTGCCGGACTCCACCTGGAACCGCAGCACCCGCGCCTCCGGGTCGACCGCCCAGTACGAGCCGTACTCCCAGCCGAACTCCTCGCGCACGGTGTCGAGCGCGGTCCGCAGGGCGTCCTCCTCGTCGGTGCACGCACCGACCCGGGCGACGGACGTCGTGACGGCCTGCTGGTCGCGGGCGACCTCGGCGATCGCCTCCGCGCCGCGCCGCGCCTCCAGGACCTGGGACACGGTGCGCGCGAGCACGTCGAGCACCAGCACCTGCTCCGGGCCGTCGTCGCGGACGTCGCGGGACAGGAAGTCGAGCACCGCGACCACGGTGCCGTCCCGCCACAGCGGCAGCGACATCGCGCCGCGGGCGCCCGCCCGCAGGAACGCCTCGCCGCGCTCGCAGTTGGTGGCGTGCTCGCGCAGGTCCGCGACCGGCACCACGCCGTCGCGCTGCCACGCCACGCCGCACAGCCCGACGCCCTGCGGCATCCGGTAGCCCGGCGACATGCGCGTCAGCTCCGCCGACAGCTCGCCCCGCTGCGCGACGAACGCCAGGTCGCGGTGCCCGGGGTCGACGCGCCACGCGGACGCGTAGTCGAAGCCGAGGCCCGAGCGGACCACCTCGAGCACCTCCGCGAGGCCCCCGTCCGCCGGACCGTGCCCGGCGCCGGTGCCCGGCGTGCGCAGCGCCCCGAGCGCCCGGACGACCTCGTCCAGCACCTGGAGCTCGCGGCCGACGTCCGCACCGCCCCGTCCCGCGTCCTCGGCCGCACGGCTGCGCCGCCCCCACGATGCACCCATCGGTCGTCCCCCTGCTCGCCCACCTCCGCCGCGCGTCTGCTCCGCGCGGCCACCCCCTCAGGTGGTCTCCCGATCGGCGCCGCCGGGGACCGGCTGAGGAGTCGGCCGCCACCGGTTGCCCGGGGCGACGGGCGACCGGCCCGGGGCGGGGCGTCCGTGGGAGGATGCGGCCCATGCCCGCGCCCGACCGCACCCCGTCCGCCGCGTCCACCGCCGTGCAGGCCGCACGCGTGCCCCTCGCGCAGATCGAGCCGCCGCTGGCGCTCGGGCCGCTGGACGGCCGCTACCGCCGCACCGTGGCCCCGCTGGTCGACCACCTGTCGGAGGCGGCGCTGAACCGCGAGCGCGTGCACGTCGAGGTCGAGTGGCTGATCCACCTCACCTCCCACGGCGTCGTGCCGGGCGCCCCCGTGCTGTCCGACGCGGAGCGGGCGTACCTGCGCGCGGTGGTGACCGGGTTCGGGGCGGCGGAGGTCGCGCGGCTCGCCGAGATCGAGCGCACGACGGTGCACGACGTGAAGGCCGTCGAGTACCTGATCAAGGAGCGCATCGCCGCGGCGCCCGACGTCCTGGGCCCCGGCACCGTGCTGCCGGCCGTGTCGGAGCTCGTCCACTTCTGCTGCACCAGCGAGGACGTCAACAACCTGTCGTACGCGCTCATGGTGCGCGGCGCGGTGCAGGACGTCTGGCTGCCGGCCGCGACGGGCCTGGTCGACGACCTCGCGGCGATGGCGCGGGACCTGGCCGAGGTCCCGATGCTGGCGCTGACGCACGGGCAGCCCGCCACGCCGACCACGCTCGGCAAGGAGCTCGCCGTCCTCGCCCACCGGCTGCGCCGCCAGCTCCGCCGGGTCGCCGGCGCGGAGTTCCTCGGCAAGCTCAACGGCGCGACCGGCACCTACGGCGCGCACGTCGTCGCCGTGCCGGGTGCCGACTGGCCGGAGGTCAGCCGCACGTTCGTCGAGCACCTCGGGCTGACGTGGAACCCGCTGACCACGCAGATCGAGTCGCACGACTGGCAGGCGGAGCTGTACGCGGACGTCGCGCGCTTCAACCGGGTGCTGCACAACCTCGCGACCGACGTGTGGACGTACATCTCGCGGGGCGTCTTCGTGCAGATCCCCGTCGCGGGCGCGACCGGGTCGTCGACGATGCCCCACAAGGTGAACCCCATCCGGTTCGAGAACGCCGAGGCCAACCTCGAGCTCTCGTGCGCGCTGCTCGACACGCTGGGCGCGACGCTCGTCACCAGCCGGCTGCAGCGGGACCTCACCGACTCGACCACGCAGCGCAACATCGGCCCGGCGTTCGGCCACTCGCTGCTCGCGGTCGACAACGTGCGCCGGGGGCTCGCGGCCCTCTCGGTGGACCGCGAGCTGCTCGCGCGCGAGCTCGACCAGAACTGGGAGGTGCTGGGCGAGCCCGTGCAGTCCGCGATGCGCGCGGCGGCGGTCGCCGGCGTCACCGGGATGGAGAACCCGTACGAGCGGCTCAAGGAGCTGACGCGCGGCCGCCGGCTCACCGCGGACGACATGCGGGAGTTCATCGCGGGGCTCGGCCTCCCGCAGGACGTGGCGGCGCGGCTGTCCGCGCTCACCCCCGGCGGCTACACGGGGCTCGCGGGCGAGCTCGTCCGGTACCTGGAGGACTGACCGGGGCGGGCGGCACCGGCCCGTCGCGGGCGCCGGCTCAGGCCGGGGCGGGCGCGAGGTCGCCGGCGGGCACCGTGACGGCCGCGAGGTCCGCGAGCGCCGCGGCGTACCGCGCGGCGTCCCCGTCGGCGGCGGCGGACCGTGCCCGCACCGTCGGCCCGTGCAGCGCGGACCGCACCCGGCGCCGCAGCGCGCGGGCACGCCGCTCGTCCAGGCCCTCGACGGCCGCGGCGAGCTCCTCGAGCACGCGGCGGCGCTCGGCGACGACCGGCGGGTTCCACTCGCGGGTGCGCCGCGTGCGCTCGAACGCCTCGGCCTGCTCCGCGACGAGCGCGCGTGCCTCCGCCACCGTCGCGGAGTGCCCGTCCGGGGCGTGCTCGGCGACGGTCGTCAGGCTGACCAGGCGGACGCCGGGCAGCTCGCCGACGGCCGGGTCGACGTCGTGCTGGAGCGCCAGGTCGACCACCGCGAGCGGCCGCGCCCCCACGGACGCCTCGGCGGAGCGCGAGCGGATCAGCGCGTCGACGTCGAGGACCGCGCCGGCCGCGCCGCTGCACGCCACGACCAGGTCGACTCCCGCGAGGCTGGCCGCCAGGTCGGCGGTCGCCGCGGTGACCCCGCGCTGCGCCGCGAACTGCCCGGCGCGCCCGCTCGCGGAGTAGACCAGCACCTCGCCGCACCCGCGGGCCTTGAGCGCCGCCAGGCTCGCCCCGGCGTACGAGCCGGTCCCGATGAGCAGGCAGCGCACGTCGTGCCAGTCCGGCAGGTCGCCGGCGACGAGGTCGAGCGCGACGCCGACGACGGAGCGACCCGCGCCGCCCAGGCCCGTGCGGCCCTCGACCGCGCGCGACGCCCGGGACGCCGCCTGGAACAGCGCCTCGAGGCCGGAGGTCGTGGTGCCGTCCCGGCGGGCCGCGGTCAGCGCCCGGCGCACCTGGCCGGCGATCTCCCGCTCCCCCACGACCATCGACTCCAGGCCGGAGGCGACGGCGAACAGGTGCTCGACCACGCGCCGGCCGGTCGCGGGCGTCAGCGACGCGGCGACGCGGGAGGCGGGGTACCCGGAGCGGGCGGCCACGGCGTCGGCGACCGCGGCACGGGCCGCGTCGGCGTCGGCCGCGTCGGCGACGTCCAGGTACAGCTCGAAGCGGTTGCAGGTCGCGAGCACGACCGCCCCCGCGACGGGGTCGCAGCCGGTCACGATCTCCCGTCCGACAGCGTGCGTGTCGGCGGACAACCGCTCCAGCACGGACAGGTCGAGGTCGTGATGACTGGCCACCAACGACAGCATCACCACGCCCACGATTGAATCACTCCAGGGAAGACGGGGCACAATCACGGGTGATGTCGACTTCGTCACGCCCCGACCCCGCCCCCGCGACCGCGCTCGCCTCGCTGCCCGACGGGACCGGCCTGCCCGCCGACCACCCGCTGGTGGACGGCCGCACCGCCGACGCCCCGCTGCTGGCCGCCTACCGCGGCCGGACGCCCGCGCGCAGGCCCGTCTGGTTCATGCGCCAGGCCGGCCGGTCGCTGCCCGAGTACCGCGCCGCCCGCGCGGGCACCGCGATGCTCGACGCGTGCCTGGTGCCGGAGCTGGCGTCCGAGATCACGCTGCAGCCGGTGCGGCGCCACGGCGTCGACGCGGCGATCTTCTTCTCCGACATCGTGGTGCCGCTGCGGCTCGCCGGTGTCGACGTGGACATCCACCCGGGCGTGGGGCCGGTGCTCGGCTCCCCGGTCCGCACCGCCGACGACGTCGCGCGCCTGCGGGACGCCTCTCCCGCCGAGGCGCTGACCCCCGAGGTGCTCGCCCCCGTGACCGAGGCCGTCCGGCTGACGACGGCGGCGCTGGGCGCCACGCCGCTCATCGGGTTCGCCGGTGCGCCGTTCACGCTGGCCGCCTACCTCGTGGAGGGCAGGCCGTCGCGGGACCACCTGGCGGCGCGCACCCTCATGCACGCCGACCCGGCGACGTGGCGGGCCCTCACGCAGTGGGCCGCCGACGTCACGGGCACGTTCCTGCGGGCGCAGGTGCTCGCGGGCGCCGGCGCGGCCCAGCTGTTCGACTCGTGGGCCGGGTCGCTGTCCCTGGCCGACTACACGGCGCACGTCGCCCCCGCGTCCACGCGGGCGCTGTCCCACGTCGCGGACCTCGGCGTGCCGCGCGTGCACTTCGGCACCGGCACGGGCGAGCTGCTGGCCGCGATGCGGGACGTGGGTGCGGACGTCGTCGGCGTCGACCACCGCATCCCGCTGGACGAGGCGGTGCGGCGGCTCGACGGGCGCGTGCCCGTGCAGGGCAACATCGACCCCGCCCTGCTGGCCGCGCCCTGGCCGGTGCTGGAGGCGCACGTGCGCGACGTCGTCGCCCGCGGCGCCGTCGCCCCGGGGCACGTGGTCAACCTCGGCCACGGCGTCCCGCCCGAGACGGACCCCGACGTGCTGACCCGCGTCGTGGAGCTCGTCCACTCCCTGTGACCGCGGCCGGGGGTCCCACGCGCGGCGGGCCCCCGACCGGCACAGTGGTGCCCGACCGACGCGCGACGACGAGCCGAGGAGCAGCCACGAGCGACCAGGACACCCGACCCGCGGGCCGGGACACGCAGGGGACGGCGCCCGACGCCGTGGTGGTCGGCGGTGGCATCGCGGGGCTGGTCGCCGCCCGGGAGCTCGCGATCGCCGGGCTGAGGCCGCTCGTGCTGGAGGCGTGGACCTCGCCGGGCGGTGTCGTCGGCCGGCACGAGGTCGACGGGCTGCGGCTGGACGCCGGCGCGGAGTCGTTCGCGACGCGCGGCGGCTCCGTGGCCGCCCTGGCGGACGAGCTGGGGCTCACGGACCGGGTCGTCGCCCCGGAGCCGCACGGCGCGTGGGTGCGGCTGCCGCACGGCGCCGGGCCGCTGCCGCGCACCGGCCTGCTCGGCATCCCGGCCGACCCCTGGGCGCCCGACGTCCGCCGGACCCTCGGGACCGCCGGCGCGCTGCGGGCGTCGCTCGACCGCGTGCTGCCGGCGTCGGCGGGCCTGCGGGCGGGCGGCGGCCCGGGCCCGACGCTCGGCGGTCTGGTCCGGGCCCGGATGGGCCGCCGGGTGCTCGACCGGCTGGTGCGGCCCGTCGTCGCGGGCGTGCACGCCGCGGAGCCGGACGACACCGCGGTGGACGCCGTCGCGCCCGGCCTGTCCGACGCCGTGCGCCGCGCGGGCTCCCTCGCCGGCGGCGTCGCGGCCCTGCGGGCGCTGGCGCCGGCGGGGTCGGCGGTCGCCGGGTTCCGCGGGGGCCTGCACGTGCTGGTCGACGCCCTGGTCGCCGACGTCACCGCACGCGGCGGGGACGTCCGCACCGGGGTGCGGGCGGTCGCCGTGGCGCGCGACGCCGGAGGGTTCCGCGTCACCGTGTCCGGGCCCGGCGGCGAGCACCAGGTCGACGCGCCCCGCCTGGTGGTCGCGACCCCCCGCGCCACCGAGCTGCTCGCCGGCGTCGCCCCCGGGCTCGCCGGGCTGCACACCGACCCCGGCGCGGACATCGTGCTGGTCACGCTCGTGCTGGACGCCCCGGAGCTCGACTCCGCGCCGCGGGGCACCGGCGTCCTGGTGGCGCGCGCCGTCCCGGGCGTGCGCGCGAAGGCGCTGACGCACGCGACCGCCAAGTGGGGGTGGCTGGCCGACGCCGCCGGGCCCGGACGGCACGTCGTGCGGCTGTCGTACGGCCGGGCGGGGGACGTCCCCGGGGCGGACCCGCTGCCGGGCGACCTGCCCGGGCTGACGGCGCTGGCGCTGCGTGACGCCTCCGCCGTGCTCGGGGTGCCGCTGCGGGCGGAGCAGGTGCGGGCCTCGGCCCGCGTCGGCTGGCGACAGGGCCTGCCGGTGCCGACCGCGGCCCACCGCAGCACGGTCCGCGAGGTCCGCGAGGCGGTCGCGGCGGTGCCGGGGCTCGCCGTCGTGGGCGCGTGGGTGTCCGGCAACGGGCTCGCCTCCGTGGTGCCGGACGCCCGCGCGACGGCGTCCGCGCTGGCTGCGGCGCCGACGGCGTGACGGCCCCGGCGGACGGCCCGCGACCGGTTTCGACAACCCCTCCGGAGGTGGCCGAGACTGGGGGCATGTCCCCCTTCGTCCGCGTCGGCACCCGCGCGAGCGCGCTCGCGCTCACCCAGACCGGGCACGTGGCGGACGCCCTCACGGCGCTCGGCGCGGGCGACCACGAGCTGGTGCGGGTGCGGACCGACGGCGACCGGCTGACCGGTTCGCTCGCCACGCTCGGCGGCACCGGCGTCTTCGTCACGGCCCTGCGCGACGCGCTGCTCGACGGCCGGTGCGACGTCGCCGTGCACTCGTTCAAGGACCTGCCGACCGCGCCGGCGCCGGGGCTGGTGGTCGCGGCGGTCCCGGTGCGCGAGGACCCGCGCGACGCGCTGTGCGCCCGCGACGGCCGCACGCTCGCCACCCTCCCGGAGGGCGCCTCGGTCGGCACCGGCTCCCCGCGGCGCGCCGCCCAGCTCCGCGCCGCCCGCCCCGACCTGGTGGTCGTGGACATCCGCGGCAACGTCGACACGCGGCTGCGGCGCATCGAGGACGACCTGGACGCCGTGGTGCTCGCACGGGCGGGCCTCGCGCGGCTGGGACGCCTCGACGCCGTGACGGAGGCGCTGCCGCTCGACGTCATGACCCCCGCCCCGGCGCAGGGCGCGCTCGCCGTCGAGGTGCGGACCGCCGACGCCGCGGACGGCGAGGCGCTGGCGCGGGCGCTCGCCGCGCTCGACCACCGGCCCACCCACCTGGCCGTGCTGGCCGAGCGGGCGCTGCTCAACCGGCTGGAGGCCGGCTGCGCGGCCCCCGTCGGCGCGCACGCAGGCCTCGGGCCGGACGGCGTCCTGCACCTGGAGGCGGTGGTGCTCCGCCCGGACGGCACCGCGTCCCTGCGGCGGGCCGCCTCGACCCCCCTGACCGCCGCGCCCGCCGACGACCCGGCGGGGACCGCGCTCGCCGCCGCGGCGCTCGGCACGCGGCTCGCGGAGGAGCTGCTCGGGGCGGGCGCCGCCGCGCTCGCGGGGCTGGCCGCGTGACCGGCCTGGCCGGCCTGCGGGTGCTGGTCCCCCGGGAGACCGCCGGGCCGGACCCGCTCGTCATCGCCCTGCGCGCGGCCGGCGCGGAGCCCGTCGTCGTGCCCCTGATCCAGACCGTCCCGCCGCACGACCCCACCGAGCTCGACGACGCCCTGCTGGCGCTCGAGGTCGGCTACTACGGCTGGGTGGCCGTGACCAGCGCGGCCGCGGTGCCGGTGCTGGTGGACCGCGCGGAGGAGACCGGCCACACGCTCGCCGGGCTGCTCGAGGACGTCCGGGTCGCAGCGGTCGGCGGCTCCACCGCCCGCGCCCTGCGCGACGCCGGCATCCGGGTGGACCTGGTGCCCGCCGGCCGGTCCTCGGCGGTGGCGCTGCTCGCGGCCTGGCCCCCGGCCGGCGCCGAGCCGCAGCGCGTGCTGCTGCCGCTCGGCGACCTCGCCGCCCCGACGCTCGCCGACGGCCTGGCCGCGCGCGGCTGGCCGGTCGACGTGGTGACGACCTACCGCACGGTGCCCGGGCCCGCGCCGGAACCGCCGATCCGTGACGCCTGGGCGACGGGCGGGGTGGACGCCGTCCTGCTGACCTCCGGCAACACCGCGCGCAACCTGCTGACCATGCTCGGCGCCCCGCCCGCCGGGACGCTCGTGTGCTGCATCGGCGAGTCGACCGCGGCCGAGGCGCGCCGCGTCGGCCTGTCCGTCGCCGCCGTGGCCGGGCACCAGACGCCGGGCGACCTGGTCGCGGCGCTGGCGGCCGCGGTCGACGACCGGTCGCCCGGAGACCCCGCGTCGCCGCCGACGCCGACCGCACCCCCGGACCCCGCCCCGCCGACG
>JACXUT010000123.1 GCA_014763765.1 Micrococcales bacterium | reverse complement strand
CGGCGGACGGCGCCCGCGAGGCGGTGACAGCCGCGCCGGGGCCGCCCGTGGCGGTGTCCCCGCCGGACCCGACCACGCCAGACCCGACCACGCCGGACCCGACCACGCCCGGGGCCGCGGTGCCCCCGACGGGCACGCCGGGTGCCGCGTCCGCGGGCGCGCCGGACGCGCCGCCGCCTCCGCCGCCCGTGAGCGCCCCCGACGTCCCGTGGGCCGACGTCGGCGCCGTCGAGCCGGACGCCCTGGCCGCGGGCTTCGCGGGCACGGTCGCCCCGATCACCCCGGACCTCGCCGAGCGGATGTCCGCGTCCTGGCGCGACGGGTGCCCGGTGCCGCTGGCGGACCTGCGGTACGTCACGGTCACGCACCGGACGTTCGACGGCGGGGCCACGACAGGGGAGCTGGTGGTGCACGCCGACGCCGCCGAGTCCGTCGTCGCGGTGTTCGGCGAGCTGTTCGCGCTGGGCTACCCGGTGCGCTCGATGCGGCTGGTGGACGACTTCGGAGGCAGCGACGACGCCTCGATGGCGGCGGACAACACGTCGGCGTTCAACTGCCGGCCCATCAGCCGCGGCACCGGCTGGTCCGAGCACTCCTACGGCCGGGCGATCGACCTGAACCCGGTGGAGAACCCGTACGTGCGCGGCGCGCTGGTGCTGCCGCCGGAGGGCGAGCCGTTCGCGTCGCGGCCGGACGCGCCGGGTGTCGTGCACGCCGGCGACGCGGTGGTGCGGGCGTTCGCGGCGCACGGCTGGCAGTGGGGCGGGGACTGGACCTCGCCGGTGGACTACCAGCACTTCTCGACCACCGGTCGCTGACGTCCCACCCGGGACCCTCGCCCCTGGTGCGCAGCGCCGCGCGGGGGGACGCTGGAGGCACGCATCGGCAGCGGGAGGTGCCAGGTGGAGGACAGGATCGTCGTCGGGTACGACACGTCCGGTGAGTCCGCCGCGGCGGTCCGGTGGGCCGCGTCCGAGGCGGCGCGCCGCGGGTGGGCGCTCGAGGTCGTGCACGTGTGGGGCTTCGCCGGCCAGGAGGGCGGCGGGGCGGGCGACTCGTGGCTCGGCCGGCAGGTGCTGGCGCAGGTCCAGGAGGTCGCCGACGAGGGCGTGGCTCTCGCGCGGGAGGCCGCGCCGGGGCTGGACGCGCGGGGGACGGTGCTGCACGGACCGCCGGCCGCGGTGCTCGTGGAGCGGGCGGCCGGTGCCCGGGCCGTGGTGCTCGGCCGGCACGGCGCGGGCCGGTCGGCCGGTGCCCTCATCGGTTCGGTCACGTCCGGCGTGCTGCACCACGCGCTGTGCGCGGTGGTCGTGGTGCCGGACGAGGTGCGCGCCGGGATCGGGGGCGAGCCGGTGGTCGTCGGGTTCGACGCGTCGCCCGGCGGGTTCGGCGCGCTCGAGGCGGCGTGCGACGCGGCGCGCGTCCACGACGCCGAGGTGGTGGTGCTGACCGCGTGGACGCCGACGTCGGAGACCACCGCGATGTCGTACTGGGCGCTGGCCTACCCGCGGCAGTCCCCGGGCGAGGTCGCCCTGGCGGAGGCGGAGCGGGTGCTCGACCGGGCGCGGTCGTGGGCGGCGTCCCGGCACGACGTCACGGTGACGTGCGACCTGGCGGAGGGTCGCGCGGCGGACGTGCTGGTACGCCGGTCGCGGCACGCGGGCCTGGTGGTCGTGGGGACGCGCGGCCGGGGCGGGTTCACCAGCCTCGTGCTCGGCTCGACGAGCCGCTCGGTCGTGCACCGCGCGCACTGCCCGGTGCTCGTGACCCGCGGGGTGCGGGCGGTGGAGGAGGCGGCCGTGGCGCACGCGGGAGCCGTCGGCGGCGGCGCCGGGGGCTGAGCGCCGTCAGCCCCGCGGCGGGGCGGTGCTCGCGCGCACGACGAGGCGGGTGGGCACCACCACGCGGCTGTCCTCCAGCGGCGTGCGCTCGCGGATCTGCCGCAGCAGCAGCTCCATGAGCCGCTCGCCGATGAGGTGGAAGTCCTGCTGCACGGTGGTCAGCGGCGGCCACAGGTACTCGGCGAGCGGGATGTCGTCGAACCCGACCACGGAGACGTCGTCCGGCACCCGGCGGCCGCTCTCGGCGAGCGCGCGCAGCACGCCCGCGGCCATCTCGTCGTTCGCGCAGAACACGGCGGTGGCGTCCGGGTCGGCCGCGAGCCGCCGCCCGGCCTCGTAGCCGGAGCGCGCCGACCAGTCGCCGCGCAGCACGTCGGACACGGGGCGGCCCGCGCCCACGAGGTGCTGGCGCCAGGCGGCGACGCGGACCCCCGCCGGCGCGGAGTCGTCGGGGCCGGCCACGTGGTGCACGGTGCGGTGGCCGAGGTCCAGCAGGTGCTGCACGGCCAGGTGCGTGCCGGTGACCTGGTCCGCGCCGACCGCGGGGTGGTGCCCGACGAACCGGGAGTCCGACACCACGACCGGCAGCCGCGGCGGCAGCGCGAGCGCGACGGGCGTGGCGGTCTCGGCGCGGATGATGACGAGCCCGTCGATCGACTGGTGCGACAGGCGCGCCACGGCGTCCGTGACGTCGTCGGACCCGGGGGTGCGCACGTCCACCAGGCTCACGGTGTAGCCCTCCGCGCGGGCTGCCTCGACGACGGCCTCGACGGTGCGGGACTCGCCGGTGCGGGCGAGGCGGTGCGCGATCACGCCGATCGTGCCGAACGAGCCGTAGCGCAGGGCGCGTGCGGCGTGGTTGGGGGAGTAGCCGAGCTCGTCCATCGCGGCGAGCACCCGCTCGCGCGTCGCGGGGCGGACGTTCTCGGCACCGGTGGACACCCGGGAGACGGTCTGCGACGACACCCCGGCGAGCTGGGCCACGTCGGCGATGGACGGCCCGGGGCGTCCGCGCGTGGCGGCCGGGGCTCCGGCGGAGTCGGACGTCATGGCGCCGATCATAGGCGTGATGACGTCACCATCGGGCGATCCCACGCCCACCCGTGCCGTGCGCGCTGCTGTGCGGCGTCACGGGGCGCCGTCGGGCCTCGTGGGAGCGGTCCCGCACGAACACCGGGATGGTGACGTCACCATTCTGTGACCCGCCGGGTGCCCGCATCGCGTTGACAGCCTCCCCGATGCCGTGGCAACGTGACGTCCGCCCGCCGATGTTGACGTCAACATCCGACGACACCGGCCCGGGCGACGACCCCGAAGGAGTGGCTCGCAGTGACGCAGACCGTCCCCCTGACCGCCGCCGCGGCGCCCGTCCGCGCCGCCCGGCGGCGCCCCGTCCGCCGGGGACGGTGGACCGGGTGGGGCTTCGTCGGCCCGTTCATGGCCGTGTTCGCCCTCGTGTTCCTCGCCCCGATCGCGTACTCGCTCTACCTCAGCCTGTTCCGGCAGCAGCTCGTCGGCGGCAACGCGTTCGTCGGGCTGGAGAACTACCAGCGCGCATTCGCCGACCCGCAGTTCTGGTCGGCGTTCGGCCGGGTGTCGCTGTTCCTCGCGGTGCAGGTGCCGATCATGCTCGGCATCGCGCTGCTGGTCGCGCTCGCGATCGACTCCGGGCGGCTGTACGGCACGTCGTTCTTCCGGATCTCGATCTTCCTGCCGTACGCCGTGCCCGCGGTCGTCGCGACGCTGATGTGGGGCTTCATGTACGGCACCCGCTTCGGCCTGGTCGGCAACCTCAACGACGCGCTCGGGATCTCGCTGCCGAACCCCCTGTCGCCCGACCTCGTGCTGGCGTCGATCGGCAACATCGTGACCTGGGAGTTCGTGGGCTACAACATGCTGATCTTCTACTCGGCGCTGCGCGTCGTGCCGCGGTCGCTGTACGAGGCGGCCGAGATCGACGGCGCCGGCCAGTGGCGGGTCGTGACCGCGATCAAGCTGCCGGCCATCCGTGGCGCGCTCGTCATCGCCACGATCTTCTCGATCATCGGGTCGTTCCAGCTCTTCAACGAGCCGAGCATCCTCCAGAAGCTCGCCCCGAACGCGATCACGACGCACTTCACCCCGAACCTGTACGCCTACTCGCTGTCGTTCTCCGGCCAGCAGTACAACTACTCGGCGACCGTCGCGATCATCATGGGCGTCATCACGATGGTCATCGCCTACGTCGTCCAGCTCCGCGGCATGCGGAAGGGGGCGTGACGACGATGACCACGACCGCACCGGCCACCACGCCCGCCGCCCGGCCCGCCCGGCCCGGCCGCGGCCCCCGCCTGCGCACCCCGCGGCGGCACAGCGTCGACCGGCCCCGCCGCAGCGGCCTGCTGACGGTGCTCACCGCCCTGGTGTGCCTGTACAGCCTGGTCCCGCTCGCCTGGCTGCTCATCAACGCCACCAAGTCCCAGGGCGACCTGTTCACGTCGTTCGGCCTGTGGTTCTCGGGGAGCCTCCACCTCGTCCAGAACGTCACCGACACGCTGACCTACGACGACGGCATCTTCGTGCGCTGGCTCGGCAACACCCTGCTGTACGTCGTGGCGGGTGCCGGCGGCGCGACGCTGCTCGCGGTGCTCGGCGGGTACGGCCTGGCCAAGTTCACGTTCCCCGGCAAGCGCGCGGTGTTCGCGGTCGTCATCGGCGCGGTCGCGGTGCCCGGCACGGCGCTGGCGGTCCCGACGTTCCTCATGTTCAGCCGGATGGGCCTGACCAACACCCCGTGGGCGGTCATCATCCCCTCGCTGATCTCCCCGTTCGGGCTCTACCTCATGTGGACGTTCGCGGCCGAGGCGATCCCCACCGAGCTGCTCGAGGCGGCCCGGGTGGACGGCGCGGGGGAGGCGCGGACGTTCGCGCAGATCTGCCTGCCCCTGCTCGCCCCCGGCATCGTCACGGTGCTGCTCTTCACGATGGTCGCGACCTGGAACAACTACTTCCTGCCGCTGATCATGCTCAAGGACCCCGACTGGTACCCGCTCACCGTGGGGCTCAACGCCTGGAACGCCCAGGCCGCGACGGCCGGCGGCGAGGCGATCTTCAACCTCGTGATCACCGGGTCCGTCCTGACCATCCTGCCCCTGGTCGTGGCCTTCCTGTTCCTCCAGCGGTACTGGCAGTCGGGCCTCGCGTCCGGCTCCGTCAAGGAGTGACCACCGGCGTCCCCGATCCACCCGACCCCACCCCCCGCGGTTCCGACAACGAAGTGAGAGGACCCCTATGTCCACCCCCCGCACCCTCTGGCGCGGCGCCGCAGTCGTCGGCGCCCTGACCCTGGCCCTGACGGCCTGCTCCTCCGGGGGCTCCGGCGGCGGCTCGTCCGACGACTCCTCCGGCTCCGCCGAGAGCGGCTCGCTGCTCGTGTGGGCCTGGGACAACACGGTCGAGCCGATCGCCGAGTCCTACATGGACGAGCACCCCGACGTGACGATCGACGTGGTCAACGCCGGCACCGGCAACGACCAGTACACGGCGCTGCAGAACGCGGTGGCCGCCGGGTCCGGCATCCCCGACCTCGCGCAGGTCGAGTACTACGCCGTGCCGCAGTTCGCGATCGGCGGGGCGCTCGCCGACATCTCCGGCCTGGGCGCCTCCGACCTGGAGGGCACGTACAGCCCCGGCCCGTGGTCGGCCGTCCACCAGGGCGACGCGATCTACGGCCTGCCGATGGACTCCGGCCCGATGGCGCTGTTCTACAACACGACGGTGTTCGAGAAGTACGGCGTCGACGTCCCCACCACGTGGGACGAGTACCTCGACGCGGCGCGGGCCCTGCACGCCGCCGACCCGAGCGTGTACATCGCCAACGACACCGGCGACGCCGGCTTCACCACCTCGATGATCTGGCAGGCCGGCGGCCACCCGTTCCAGGTGGACGGCACGGACGTCACGATCGACCTCGCCGACGCGGGCAGCCAGAAGTTCGCCGACCTGTGGCAGCAGCTCATCGACGAGGACCTGCTGGCGCCCATCTCGTCCTGGAGCGACGAGTGGTACCAGGGCCTGGGCAACGGCACCATCGCGTCCCTGACCATCGGGGCCTGGATGCCGGGCAACCTCGAGGCGGGCGTCGAGCAGGCCTCCGGGCAGTGGCGCGTGGCGCCGATGCCGCAGTGGGAGGCCGGCGCGAGCGCGTCCGCGGAGAACGGCGGCAGCGCCCTGTCGGTGATGGAGGCCAGCCAGAGCAAGGACCTGGCGTACGACTTCCTCACCTACCTGTCGAACGGCCCGGGCACGCAGATCCGCATCGACGCCGGCGGCTTCCCCGCCACGACGGCCGACCTGGAGTCGGACGCCTTCCTCGGCAAGGAGTCCGAGTACTTCGGCGGCCAGAAGATCAACGAGGTGCTCTCGCAGTCCGCGGCCGACGTCGTCGAGGGCTGGCAGTACCTGCCGTTCCAGGTCTACGCGAACAGCATCTTCAACGACACGGTCGGCCAGGCCTACGTCTCGGACACGACGCTGGCCGACGGCCTCGCGGCGTGGCAGGAGCAGGTCACGACCTACGGCAACGACCAGGGCTTCACCGTCCAGTGACGCCCGCGGCCGGCGGCGGGGGCTCCTCCTCGACGGCCGGCCGCTCCAGGTGATCTCCGGCGCGCTGCACTACTTCCGGGTGCACCCCGCGCAGTGGGCGGACCGGATCCGCAAGGCGCGGCTCATGGGGCTCAACACCGTCGAGACGTACGTCGCCTGGAACGTGCACGCCCCGCAGCGCGGGCGCTTCGACCTCGACGGGCCGCGGGACCTGGGGCGGTTCCTCGACCTCGTGGCCGCGGAGGGCCTGCACGCGATCGTGCGGCCCGGCCCGTACATCTGCGCCGAGTGGGACGGCGGCGGGCTGCCCGGCTGGCTGCTGGCCGATCCCGAGGTCCGGGTCCGGCGCCACGAGCCCCACTACCTCGCGGCGGTCGAGCAGTACTACGACCAGCTGCTCCCGCTCGTGGCGGAGCGGCAGGTCACCCGCGGCGGTCCGGTGCTCGCCGTGCAGGTCGAGAACGAGTACGGCGCCTACGGCGACGACCCGGAGTACCTGCGGGCCCTCGTGGCGATGGTGCGGGACCGCGGCATCGAGGTGCCGCTGCTCACGTGCGACCAGGCCGACGACGCGATGCAGGCCCGCGGCGGCCTGCCGGAGCTGCACCGCACCGTCACGTTCGGCTCCCGCGCCGTCGAGCGGCTGGAGCTGCTGCGCCGGCACCAGCCGACCGGTCCGCTGATGTGCATGGAGTTCTGGAACGGCTGGTTCGACTCCTGGGGCGGCCACCACCACGTCGCACCGGCGGAGACCAACGCGGGCGACCTCGACGACCTGCTGGCCGCCGGTGCCTCGGTGAACCTGTACATGTTCCACGGCGGCACGAACGCCGGCTTCACGAACGGCGCCAACGACAAGGGGACCTACGCGCCGATCACCACGTCCTACGACTACGACGCGCCGCTCGCGGAGGACGGCAGCCCGACGCCGAAGTACCACGCCATGCGCGAGGTCATCGCGCGGCACGCACCCGTCCCGGACGAGGTGCCCGCGGAGCGCGCCCCGGCGCCCGAGGCCGTGGTGGAGCTGCGGCGGCGCCTGCCGCTGGCGGCCGCGGTGCCGGTGCTCGGCGAGGCGAAGGCGTGGGACCACCTCCCGACGACCGACGAGCTCGGCCAGTGGACGGGCTTCACGCTGTACCGCACGTCCGTCACGGCGCAGGACCGGGTGCTCGTCGTCGGCGAGGTGCGGGACCGCGCCGTCGTCGCGCTCGACGGGGAGCCGGTGGGCGTCCTGAGCCGCAGCGAGGGGGCGCGCGCGCTGCCGCTCCCGGCACGTGCGGGCGAGCTCACCGTGCTGCTCGAGGACCAGGGGCGCGTCGGCTACGGGCCGCGGATCGGGGAGCCGAAGGGGCTGATCGGGGGCGCGCGCACGGCCGCCCGGGAGCTCACCGCCTGGGAGACCGTCGGACTGCGGCTGGACGCCGTCGACGCCGGTCTCGCGGAGATGCTCGCCGCGGCGCCGGAGGTGGACCCGGAGCTGCCGGTGGCCGGCCCGGCGTTCCTCGCCGGCACGGTCGACACCGTCGCGGGGGCCGACCACTTCCTGCGCCTCGACGGGTGCTCCAAGGGCCTGGTGTGGGTGAACGGCCACCTGCTGGGCCGCTACTGGTCCGCCGGGCCGACCCGCACGCTCTACGTCCCCGGGCCGCTGCTGCGGGCCGAGCGGAACGAGGTCGTGGTGCTCGAGCTGCACGCCGCGGCGGCCGCACGGGTCACGTTCGTCGCCGGACCGGACCTGGGGCACACCGAGTCCTAGGTGCCAGCACCCAGGAGACGTCCAGGACGACCCGGCCGCCCCCTCAGAACGGCGCCGCGTCCGCCGATGACACGGACGAGCACCCGGCCCGCCCGCCGGGTCGGGCACGAGGGGGGTCGCAGTGGACGGCAGGGAGCCCGCCGACGTGGTGGCGCTCCCCGACGTCCCGGCGCAGGCCGACGCACCGGACCCGCCCGACCCGCTCGCCTGGCGCCTCACGCAGCCGGCCGGCCGGGTCGCGCTGCTCGAGACGCTCATCGAGGCGGCCCCCGTCGGGGTCGGGCTCGTCACGCTCGACGGGCTCACGCCGCTGACCAACGCGACGCTCCGGCGGCTGCTCGGGTACTCCGACGACGAGTTCGCGAGCACGCCGTTCTCGGCGTACACGGCGCCCGAGGACGTCGAGGAGAACGACCGGCTGTTCCAGGCGATGCTCGCCGGCGCCGGCGACCAGTTCGCGATGGAGAAGCGCTTCGTCCGCAAGGACGGCAGCACGCTGTGGGTCGAGCTCACGGTCTCGCTCGTGCGCGACGCGCAGGGCCGGCCGGACTACGCGATCGGCATGACGCAGGACATCACGGAGCGCAAGCGCCTCGCGGACGAGCTGCGCGCCGCCGAGATGCACTACCGGCTGATCGTGGAGCACGTGCCCGCCGTGGTGTACATCGCGGAGCCCGGCCCGCACGGCCGGTTCGTGTACGTCAGCCCGCGGCTGGAGTGGATGCTCGGCTACTCGCCCCAGGAGTGGCTGGCCGACCCGGGCCTGTGGTGGGCGGCGATGCACCCCGAGGACCGCGAGACGGTCCGCCCCCACGAGGACCTGGTGCCGCAGGTGCGCGAGGGGGAGATGTTCCCGTCGAGCACCTACCGGCTGCGGCACCGCGACGGGTACGACGTGTGGGTGCGCGACGACGCCGTGCTGCGGCGCGACCGCGACGGCCGGCCGGTGCTGCACGGCGTGCTGCTGGACGTCACGCAGGAGAAGACGCTCGAGGAGCGCCTCGCGCACATGGTCGACCACGACGCGCTGACCGGCCTGGTGAACCGCGCGCACTTCCACCGGCTGGTCGACCAGGCGCTCGCCCACGGCCGGTCCCGGACGCCGGAGGCCCCCGGGGACGGCCCCGGGATCGCGGTCATGTACGTCGACCTCGACGACTTCAAGGCGGTGAACGACGGCTTCGGCCACGCGGTGGGCGACCGCGTTCTCGTGGCCGTCGCGGAGCGGCTGCGGGCGCTCGCGCCCGCGGGGAGCACGGTCGCGCGGCTCGGGGGCGACGAGTTCGCGCTGCTGATCGCGGGCGTCCCGGACGCCGGCGCCGCGGCCGCGGGGGTGACCGCCGCCCTCGGGGACGTCACCGTCGACGTCGCGGGGGAGACCGCGCGGGTCGGTGCCAGCGTCGGCGTCGCCGTGGCGAACCGGTGGCACACCACCGAGCTGCTCCTGCACGACGCGGACCAGGCGATGTACCAGGCGAAGCTCGCCGGCGACGGGCCGGACGGGCACGGGCACACCGGGTTCGACGGCCGCCGGGCGGCGCGCGGCTGAGCCCCGGGCGCCTCAGCCCGTGGCGCCGAGCCGGGCCAGCATGCCCAGCACCACGGCGGCGGACCGCTCGGCGGCGTCGTCCACGTGCGTGAGGAAGTCGTCCGCGCCCGCCGGGCCGCACAGGTCCGAGATCCCGCGCACCGCGAGGAACGGCACGCCGTAGACGTGCGCGACCTGCGCGAGCGCGGTCGACTCCATGTCGGTCGACAGCCCGCCGGGGAACTGCTCGCGCACCGGGCCGACCAGGGACGCGTCCACGAACGCGTCCCCGGAGAGCATCTGCCCGGTCCGCACCGTCAGGTCGCCCGCGTCGGCGCCCAGGGCGGCTCCGCGCAGCGCCGGGTCGCCCCGGTAGCCCGCCGGCATGCCCGGGACCTGCCCCAGCGCGTAGCCGAAGGCCCGGGCGTCGGCGCCGGTGTAGACGTGCTCGGTGCCGACCACCACGTCGCCGACGTGCACGCCCGCCTGCACGCCGCCGGCCGACCCGGCCGAGACGAGCGCGGGTCCGGCACCGCCGCGTGCCGCGGCGACGAGCACGAGCGCCGCCGACGCCGCCGAGGCGGCGTTCGCCAGGCCGATGCCGCCGCGGACGAGCAGCACGTCCTGCCCGGCGACGGTCAGCAGGTGGTGCTCCGCGCCCCCGACGGTGGTGGGGTCCCCGACCGCATCCGCCCGCTCGAGGAACGGGGCGGCCTCGTCCGGCATGGCGACGGCGACGACCGTCCCGACGGTCGCGAGCGAGGCGGTCACGCGGTCACCGTGCTCCACTCGGCGCGGTGCGCGAGGAACTCGCGGGCGGCCCCCTGGGCACCCTCGAGCGTGTGGTTGGCGCCCCAGCCGCACTGCACCTCGTTCGCCGCGGGGACCTCCTGCGCCGTCGTGATGTCGGCGAGCGTCTCGGCGACCAGCTCCTGCACGTCCTCGTCCGCCCACTCGCCCTGCAGGATCAGGTAGAACCCGGTCTGGCAGCCCATCGGCGAGAAGTCGATCACCCGGTCGCTGTGGTTGCGCGAGTGCTCCGCGAACAGGTGCTCCAGGGAGTGGACCACCGGCATCTCCAGGTGCGCCTTGTTCGGCTGCGCGAAGCGGATGTCGTACTTGCTGATGACGTCGCCCGCCGGCAGCGCCTTGGTGTCGGCGAGCCGGATGTACGGCGCGACGACGGTCCGGTGGTCGAGGTTGAACGACTCGACGTTCATGCGGGGCTGGTTCACGGCGGTCCTCGGGTTCGCTCGGGGGTCGGCCCGGGGGCGTGCCCGGGCCGCACGGCCCATTGTGCAGCGGACGGGCGCCGGCCGGTATTCCGCGGTCAGGCCGGCCGCACCGCCCGGCGCGGCAGCGGGCGGGTGCGCCCGCCGCGCGTGCTGCGCTCCACGAGCTCGAGCAGCCGCACGACCCGCGCCCGGTGCGGCGCCCACGGCGCGAGCACCTCCAGCACCTCGTCCTGCTCGACGCGGCGCCCCGCCACGGCGTCCCCGACCAGGCGGGGCAGGTGGAGGTCGCCGACGGACACCGCGTCCGCGTCGCCGAGCGCCCGCCGGGTGGTCTCCGCGACCGTCCACCCGCCGATGCCGGGCACGGTCAGCAGCCTCCGGCGCAGCTCGGCGGGCTCCAGGTCGACCGCCTCCTGCAGCCGCGGCGCCACCGCCGCCGCCCGCAGCACCGCCGACGCGCGCCGGTCGTCCACGCCGGCCCGCCGCCAGTCCCACGAGGGCACCCGCCGCCACCCCCGGGCGTCCGGCGGGACGCGCATGCCGGCGGGGGCCGGCCCGGGCGGGGTCGTGCCGTGCTGCAGCAGCAGCCGGCGCCAGGCGTCGTGCGCGTCCACGGTGACGACCCGCTGCTCCAGCACGGCGGGCACGAGGGCGCCCAGCACGTCGCCGGTGCGCGGGATGCGCAGCCCCCGCAGCCTGCGGTGAGCCGCCGCGATCGCGGCGTGGCCGGCGGGGTCGAACGACCGCACGTCGTCGCGGGCGCCCAGCAGGTCCGGGAGCCCGGCGAGGGCGTGCTGCGTCCCCGGGCCCCACGCGGACGCGTCGACGCGTCCGGGGCCCGCCCGCAGCAGCAGCGTGGCAGGCCCCGCCGGCGTGCGCAGCGCGTGCCACACGGTGCCGTCCTGCCGGATCCGCAGGCTCGGGTCTCCGGGGCCGTGGCGCACCATCATGAGGGTGAGCCGCAGGTCGAGCGGGCCGTCGGGGTGCACCGTGAGCGTCGCGTCCGGGGCGGTGGACGGACCCGCGTCGGGCCGGTCGGCGGACGCCGGGGCGGGGGCGTCGCCG
>JACXUT010000355.1 GCA_014763765.1 Micrococcales bacterium | reverse complement strand
GTTCTGGGTGGGCGCGTTCCTGGTGGTGTGCGTCGGCGCCCTCGTGCTCGGGGGGTCCTGGATCCTGCAGCGGCCGCTGCTCTGAGCCCCGCTCAGTCCGCGACCACGCACCCGTCGAGGGTGCGGTCGATCGCGTCGTGCTCGGCGCGCGTGACCCACAGCCCGTACGCCGCCTTCACCCGCACCTGCCGGGCCACGTACGCGCAGCGGTAGCCGGTGCTCGGCGGCAGCCACGTGGCGGCGTCGCCGTCCCCCTTGGCCCCGTTGGTGGGGCCGTCCACGGCGAGCAGGTTGGCGGGGTCGTTCGCGAACTGCCGGCGCCGCTCGGCGTCCCACTGCTGGGCGCCCTTCTGCCAGGCGTCCGAGAGGGCGACGACGTGGTCGATCTGCACGTCCGCGCTGCGGGGCCCGCGCTCGAACGCGACCGTGGCCCCGCTGTACGGGTCGGTCAGCGTCCCGGACAGCACCACGCAGTCGTGCGTCCCGGGCTCGAACGTCACGTCCGTCAGGTCCCGTGCGAGCACGTCGTTGCGGGTGTCGCACCCGTTGCGGTCCACGTCCGCCCACGCGGGGCCGAACCGGTCCCGCTCGTAGCCGGTGCGGGGCGCTCTGCCCTTCACCGGCAGCACGTCGAGCTCCGCCCGGGCACGCTCGAGGTCCTGCTGCGTGACCGGGAACCTGCCGGCGTCCTGCGCCTGCGACCACGCCGGGACGCCCGCGCCGAGGGCCACCGCGACGACGAGGACGAGCCAAACCCAGCCCAGGTGCCTCCCGCCTCGAGGTCCGTGTCCGCGTCGTGCGCGCGGGGCGCGCCGCGCCGGGGGTCGTGGAAGCCGGGTGGGGGAGGGTGTCACGGCGGAACGGTCGCACACCGCACCCACACGGCACCCGCCCGCGACCTGCCCGTCCGCGACGCCCGCCACGACGGAGGGTTCCCTAGCGTGACCCGCGGAGGTGCCATGACCCGCCCCGATGCCCGCGACGCTCCCGTCGCCACCGCCGGACCTGCCGCGCCCGCCGGATCTGCCGCGCCGCCCGCGGGGACTGCCGCGCCCGCCGCGCCGCACGTCCCCGATCGGGTCCCCCGGCGCGGCGTCGCGCTCGCCGTCGGGCCCGTGGTCGCCGCGGGTCTCGTGACGGCTCGGGTGGGCTCCGGCGCCGCGGCCGACGTGCTCGGCGACGCCCTGTACGCGGTGCTCGTGCTGCTTCTGGTGTCGCTCACGGCGCCCCGGTGGTCCCTGCGGCGCCGTGCCGTAGCGGCGGTCGTGCTCTGCTGGGTCGTCGAGGTCGCGCAGGCGACGGGTGGCCCGGCGCTGCTCGTCGACCGGTGGGGGCCGGCGGCGTTCGTCGTGGGGACGACGTTCGCGTGGCGGGACCTGGCGGTGTACGCCGCGGGCGTGGGGCTGGCGGTGCTCGTCATGGCGGCGTGCTCCCAGGTCGGCAGCGGTTCCGTGCGGCCCGCCGTCCCCCGACCCTGACAGCGGCGGGCGCGTCGCGGGGCCCGGAGCCCGCGTGACGGGGGACGACACGCACCTGCCCGCCCTGGGGA